>DASZZL010000145.1:0-23888 GCA_035545035.1 Pyrinomonadaceae bacterium | reverse complement strand
CTGCCTTCGATCCGCAACGCCTTCATGGTTGGCTCCGGCACGGGCTACATCGGATTGATCGGCGGCTTTCAGCACACCAGCGACGACGAACTTCGCGAAGCGATCGCCAGCTTGAAAAAGGAAGGCATGCGCCAACTCGTGCTCGATCTGCGCAACAACACGGGGGGATTGTTGGACCAGGCGATCGATGTCGCCAGCGAATTCCTGCCGCGCGATAAAGTTATTGTCTCAGTTAAGGGACGAAGCGAGTACCACGAGCCTGTGGTCTATAAGTCGAACGGCAGTGACCCGGAAGATCTGCCGCTGGTAGTCTTGATAAATCGAAACACCGCTTCGGCGTCGGAGATCGTTGCGGGCGCGATTCAGGATCATGGGCGCGGCTTGATTGTCGGCGAAACCAGCTTTGGCAAAGGATTGGTCCAGCATGTTTTTCAAATTTCGCCGTACAATGTCGGACTGACTCTTACGACCGCGCGTTACTACACGCCGTACGGTCGTTCGTTGCAGCGCGACTATTCGAGCGGGTCGCTCTACGACTATTACGTTCGTCACGATCAGAAAGAGAATCAACATCCGACCCAGCCCGGACAGCCGTCGCCAAACGAATCAGCGCCGCCGCGAGGCTCGAATGCGCCGGCATTTCGCACGGCCGCCGGCCGGATCTTTTATGGCGGCGGGGGCATCACGCCCGATATCGAGGCTCGCGCCCTGACAGCCTCGCCCGCGCGCGCGCGGATCGTCGAGGCAGCGTTTTATTTCACCCGCGAACTCGCAGGCGGATCCATTCCGGGACTCGAGGCGTATCGCGTCGACAAAGTCGAATACAACCGCGCGCCGAAGACTACCGATTACCAGATCACGGATCGAGTTCTCGAGGCTTTCCGAAATTACCTGCGCAAGGATCAAACGAGGCATCTGCAGGTCGCTCAGGTTGACGCCGATCTTGATTTCGTTAAATTGCGACTGCGCGAGGAAATCATCACCGCAGCATTCGGCGCTGACGCCGGCCAAAGAGTTTTGCTCGAAAGTGATCCGCAGGCGCTGCGCGCGATTGGCGTGCTCCCTGACGCAAAGCGTCTGGCCGAAAGCGTGCGCAATGGAACTCCGATCAGTCTGAATTTCAAGCCTCAACGCCACGTGTTTTTCCTCGACGACCTGCTCGAAAGCGACGAGCAAGACGAACTGCTCGCCTGAATCTCCACCAAATCCATTTGACTTTTGCGGCACGTCAGAATAGAAGTGCCTCGATCGATCATTTCATCACTGAGGGAACTCGGCATGAATCGTAGAACTTTTGTGCGCCATAGCATCGCCGGCGGTATCGGGTTGGCGAGCGTCAACGTCACCGTCGCGGCCAAAGAAACATCGCCCGCTAACACTTCACCGGCCAACGCGCCGCCAGCGGCATTCGAGCTGGACGAGTTAAGCGTGAGCGAATTGCAGGCCGGAATGGTTTCGGGAAAATATACCGCGAATTCGCTGGCCAGGAAATATCTCGACCGCATCGACGAGATCGACAAACGCGGACCGGCGATCAATTCGGTGATCGAGTTGAATCCCGATGCATTGTCGATCGCTTCCGAACTGGATCAGGAGCGCAAGGCAAAAGGAGCGCGCGGGCCGCTGCACGGCATCCCCGTGCTCATCAAAGACAACATCGACACGCAGGATCGCATGACGACGACTGCGGGTTCGCTGGCGCTGGGCGGATCGAGTCCACTTCAGGATTCATCCGTCGCGAAGAAGCTGCGTGAGGCGGGCGCGGTGATCCTTGGCAAAACTAATCTAAGCGAGTGGGCCAACTTCCGTTCCAGCCATTCGACCAGCGGCTGGAGCGGACGCGGCGGCCAAACGAAAAACCCTTATGTGCTCGATCGCAATCCCTGCGGTTCCAGTTCCGGTACTGGCGCTGCGGTCGCCGCGAATCTCGCTGCAATTGGCGTTGGCACCGAAACCGATGGCTCGGTGGTCTGTCCGTCAAATGCGAACTCGCTGGTTGGAATCAAACCGACGCTGGGATTGATCAGCCGCGCCGGCATCGTTCCGATCGCGCACAGCCAGGACACAGCCGGTCCCATGTGCCGCAGCGTCACCGACGCAGCGATTCTGCTCGGCGCGCTGGCAGGAGCTGATTCGCGCGACGATGCGACCAACGCCGGCGCCGGCAAATCGTTTTCTGATTACACGAGGTTTCTTGATGCGAACGGCTTAAAAGGCGCGCGCATCGGCATTCATCGCAAGGGCTTTGGTTTCAATGACGCGGTGGACAAGCTGATGAATGATTGCATCGATATCATCAGGAAGCGCGGTGCGATTATCGTCGATCCGGCTGACATTCCCACGCAGGGCAAGTTCGACGATTCGGAACTCGAAGTGCTGCTTTATGAATTCAAAGCCGACTTGAATTCTTATCTCGCTTCGCTGGGTCCGCGCGCGCCGGTGAAGTCTCTGAAAGAAATCATCGACTTCAACGAACAATATCGGGATCGCGAGATGCCTTACTTTGGTCAGGATCTTTTTATCAAGGCGCAGGCGAAGGGGCCGCTCACGGACAAGGCTTATCGCGATGCCTTAGCGAAGAACCATCGCATGTCGCGCAAGGAAGGCATCGATTTTGTGATGGACAAGAACAAACTTGACGCGCTGATTGCGCCGACGGGCGGCCCAGGCTGGACCACTGATTGGATAAACGGCGATCACTTCACTGGCGGCTACTCGACCGCTTCGGCCGTCGCCGGCTATCCGCACATCACCGTGCCGGCGGGCTACGTATTCGGCATGCCGGTAGGGATTTCGTTTTTCGGTCGCGCGTGGAGTGAAGCAACTTTGATCAAGTTTGCGTTTGCTTTCGAGCAAGCAACGAAAGCTCGACGTTCGCCACAGTTTTTGCCGACGGCGAAGTTGGGTTGAGATTGAAGTGCAGCGCTCTGGATTTAGTGACCTTGAGATGGATTCTAGCGAGGGCGCGACGTTCAATGAGCCTGCGAAGCAGGCGGCACGACGTAGCCACGGGCGTCAGCCCGTGGTTAAGCGAACCTAAGATTATGATTTAGCCCGCGAAGCGGGCGGCAGAAGAACTTGGTTAGCTATCTAAGCAAGTCTCTACCGCCCGCTTCGCGGGCTTTGACTTCTAAAGAACGTGATCCCCCCGGGCTTACGCCCGGGGCTACATTCTGCCGCCATCTTCGATGGCTCGTCGAGCGGTTCTTCCGAGAAGCTAATCCTTAGACGGTGGGCTCACGGCGACCATCGCCTTACCAATGCCCGATCCTCAACACTCTCTAACAACTCCGCCGCCGTCCGCTTCAGCGTCGGATGCAACACGCGCGGCGCAATCTCCGCCAGCGGCTCGAGCACAAACCGGCGCTCGTGCAAGCGCGGATGCGGAAGCTTCAGGAACTCAGTATCACTTTTTAGATCTCCGTAAAGCAGCAAGTCGAGATCGATTGTGCGCGGGCCATCCTTGACATCTCGAATACGCCCCAGCGCGTATTCGATTCGCAGCAGCCGCGCCATCACTTGCTCCGGAGCCGGCAGGGGATTTCCCAGCTCGGCGACCATGTTAAGAAACGGCTGCTGCTCGACTTCGCTCACGGGTTGAGTTTCATAAACGGAAGACAAGCAAGTCACCGACAGCGCCGCATGCATCATTCCGCGCACGGCCAACAGCAGATTTCCCGCGCGGTCGCCGAGGTTGGAGCCGAGCGCAACGTAAGCCTTACTTGCGTGATTGCGATGCGAGAACATAACCGAAGGTCCAGCTATGCTACACTGATTTCGACGTATCAGTTAAGTCTTGATTCGAAAAACCAGCGATGCCGCGGCTAGCAGCATCCGGGCGGGTCGCCGGCCCCGTCAATACACAAATGGCTCGCAGAAGATTCCGCAGCAATCAACGGCACGAGCCGGTCACCGAACGTTCTTTCCAGGAGTACCTCTACTCAAGTGGCGCGCCGCAGACTTCGCGCACTGAGCTGATGCGTTTGGTGCGCGGCGGCGAAGACACCTTCCTCGAACTCAAAGTTAAGCTTTCAAATTCCGAGCGCATCGCGCAGGAAATTGTCGCGTTGGCGAACACCGGCGGCGGCGTGATCGTTTTCGGCGTCAACGATCAGTTGCGCGTCGAAGGCATTGAAGAGGGCGAAGCTGTCCAGGACGAACTGGTGCGTATCTGTCGCGAAGAAATCGTGCCTTCGCTCATTCCGTTCATCGATCGCATTGCTTTCGACAACGGCCGGCGCATTCTCGCGCTGGATGTCAATGGAAAGCGTCGTCCCTATCGCACACGCGATGGCCGTTTCTTTGTTCGCGTCGGCGCGGAAAAGCGCGAAGCTTCGCCGGAAGAGTTAGCCACGCTGTTTGACGATGCGCGGCCCTTGTCATATGAAAGTCTGCCGGCTCTGGGTGCGAGCGTCGGCGATATCGACGAGGCGCACTTGTGGAGTTTCATGCGCGCATTTGAAGGCGGCGCGTTCGACGAAGCGAGCGTCAAAGATTATCCCACCGCCGAAATGCTTGAACGTCATCTGTTGCTGGCCACAAATAGCGGCAGCGAGATCGTGCCAACCGTGGGCGGCCTGCTGCTGTTTGGCCGCGATGAAAGCGTCGCCAGCCTTCTGCCGCGCGCCCAGGTGATTGCGACTCGCTTTGGCGGCGACACGAATCAGTCGCCGGTGATCGAACGCATCGAAATCAGTGGCAATCTGGCGACCACTTACGAATCAGCGTTGCGGTTCGTCACCCGTTATTGTGATTTGCAAGAGACCCGTGTGGCGCGAAGCGCGGTTAACATCGCGGATGATGTGCCGGTGCCGGCGCGCGCGAACTATCATCGCGACGTGGTCACGGAAGCGATCTCCAACGCAATGATTCATCGCGACCTCGCTTTGCGTGACATTACTACTCGACTGAATGTCTTTGACCGCTCGATCGAGATCGTCAATCCGCGACGCAGCGCCGGGTTTGCACCTGCTGCATTAAAAGCGATCCGCTTTGGCGCGCCGCAGCGTTTGAATCCACAGATCGCTGCGGTCTTTTCTAACGCGGCTTACGGACTGACGCTGCCGTCCGGCGGCTTGCCAATGCTGCTGCACGAAGCGCGCTCGTTTTCAAATCGTCTGCCCGACATCGCCGCCTTCAACGACGAATTCCGTTTGCGGCTGCACGGGATTTGAGCACCGTGCATCATGAAGTCAGTACCACCCGCGTAAGCGGGTGGGTTAAGATTGCACCCACGATCGGAAGAGTTTGGTTATTCGTTTCCGTTGAATGCGGGTCGAGTCGTGATCCCACCCGCGTCAGCGGGTGGGTTAAGATTGCACCCACGGCCCGAAGAGTTTGGTTATTCGTTTCCGTTGAATGCGGATTGAGTCGTGATCCCACCCGCTGACGCGGGTGGTACTGACTTCCTTTCCTGAGGAGAACTTCACATGCACAAACGTCTCTCGATAATCCTGGTCGCGCTTCTCCTCATTGCGCTCTCGATTCAATCTGACGCGATCCTTCCGCGCCCGGCCGCGCTCGCCCAAGGCATATCCGATCTCAAACGCATTCCCGCGCCTGCGGCCGTCCTGGGCTTCACGCCCGGCGACGATCGGAAACTCGCGAGCTGGGCCAAAGTCGTTGAGTACTTCCAGAAACTCGCGGCCACGAGCGATCGCGTGAAGTTTGAAGAGACTGGCAAATCAACGATGGGCAGGCCGTTTGTCTACGCGACCATCAGCGCGCCGGAGAATCTCAAGCGGCTTGATGAGTTCAAGGAGATTCAGCGTCAACTTGCCGACCCGCGCCTTCTCGGTTCACCGACGAATCCCGCACTCGCCGATCGCAGGGCGCGCGCGTTGATCGCGCGCGGCAAGACCGTCATCGCGATCACCTGCGGCATTCATTCGACGGAAGTCGGCTCGTATCTCTCCAGCATGCTGATCGCGTATCGGCTCGCTTCTTCAAACGAGCCAGAGATTCAAGAGATCCTGAAGAACACGATCATTCTGCTGGTGCCTTCGACGAATCCCGACGGCGTGGACATCGTCAACAACTGGTACCAGAAGACTTTGGGCACGCCTTACGAGGGCACCGATCCGCCGGAGCTTTATCACAAGTACACCGGCCACGATGACAATCGCGACTGGTACGCGTTCACGCAGGTCGAGACGCAACTGGTCGTCGACAAGATTCTCAACGTCTGGCATCCGCAGATCGTCCACGACATTCATCAACAGGGCGCGTTCGGGTCGCGTCTGTTCCTGCCGCCGTACATGCAGCCGGTCGAGCCCAACGTGCCGAAACAAATCGTCGAAGGCTATACCGAACTGGGCAACTACATCGCGAAAGAGATGCGCGGCGCGGGATTCAAAGGCATCACGACTGATTCGACTTACGATGCGTGGTCACCTTCGCGCGCTTATTCGCACTATCACGGCGGCGTGCGGATTCTTTCTGAGACCGCATCATGCCGGCTCGCCACGCCGATTACCGTGAAGTTCGATCAACTTCGTCCGGGCGAAGGCTATGATCCGCGCAAAGAAGCGGCGAACTTTGGACCAGTCTGGCAAGGTGGCGAGTGGCACATCCGCGACATCACCAACACCATGACAACCGTGGCTTTCTTTCTGCTTAAGCACGCCGCGCAAAACCGCGAGCATTGGTTGCAGAGGTTTTATGAGATCGAGAAGGAAGCCGTGCGGCCCAGGAAAGCGGGCGAATTGCAGGGCTTTGAAATCATTGGCAAAGAAGGTGATCCGGTGCTTCTCCGCAATATCCTGAATCGCGGCGGAGTACAGGTGGATTACGGCCACCCTCGTACTGTGCCAAGCGGGAATCTGGCTCCTATTTCAATGTATGTGCACATGGCGCAGCCCTATGGGAGCTTTGCCAAGGCGCTACTTGAATCACAGCACTATCCTGATCTCCGCGATCCTGCCGGACGTCCGATAGCGCCTTATGATGTCACCGCGCACAGTTTGCCGTTGTTAATGGCCGTTGAGGTCAAGCCTATTTACTCGTCGCTTCGGTACAAGAAAGTACTTGTCGACGAAGCGGCTGAACTCAATTATTTCAGCAGAGGGTCTCGAGTAGCCATTTATAAGTCCCACGTACCCGCAATAGACGAAGGATGGACGAGGTGGGTGTTTGAGCAAAACGGAGTGACAACCTACCCTTATGACGCCCAGGGCGATCAGCGAACAAATCCCTTAGGAACAGGACGAAGCGCTCCCTTTTCGTCGCTGATGGATGCCGAGGCACGGAATGGCAAGCTGTCCGCCAAGTACGACACGATTATCATCCCCGACCAACCACGCGCCGCGATCCTCAACGGCTACCGCGCCGGTGCCATGCCGCCCGAATACACCGGCGGTCTGGGAGCAGAAGGCGTGAAAGCCTTGCACGAGTTTGTCGAGCAGGGTGGCACGCTCGTCTGTCTAAATCGCGCTTCGGATTTCGCGATCGAGCAGTTCAAGCTGCCAGTTCGCGATGTGGTTGACGGTTTGCCGCGCACAGATTTCTATGTGCCGGGATCGATCCTGCGCATTGAACTAGATACGTCGGATCCAATCGCTGCCGGCATGCCGAAAGAATCGATCGCTTGGGCTGAAAACTCTCCGGTGTTTGAGCTTGTCAGAACCGGGAGCGGTAGCGACCGGGTTGATCCCTCGAACGTTCACGTCATCGCCTGGTATCCGAAAGACAAAGACCCTCTGCTTTCAGGTTGGCTGCTCGGCGGCGAGCGAATCAAAGGCAAGGCCGCGCTGGTTGAAGTCGGCATGGGCAAAGGCCGCATCATCCTCTTCGGCTTCCGCCCGCAGTACCGCGGCCAATCGCTGGCGACTTATCCGCTGTTCTTCAACGCAATCACAAGCAGGTAATTGTCGCGAGGGTATGCAGTCAGTACCACCCGCGTTAGCGGGTGGGTCAAGATGAACCCACCCGCTAACGCGGGTGGTACTGACCTCATTATGAGACGTCAGCGCTCCCAGCAACTAGACTCACACAATAGCCAACGACCGCCGCACGCCGGCACGCGAGAAGTAGTTTTCCGCGCGACTGACATCAGCGCTGATTTGTTCTCGCAACTCATCGACTGACCCAAACTTCTGCTCATCCCGCAGCCGATGCAGGAACCGCACACGCACGACGTCGCCGTAAAGATCACCTGACCAGTTCATCACAAATGTCTCGACCGAAGTATCAGCGCCGCTTTCAAAGGTTGGCCGCGTTCCGACATTCGTAACGCTGCGCCGCCACTGCCCTTCGATTAGTGTGGCGGTAACGTAAACGCCGTTGCGAGGAATCACGCGATTCTGCGGATGAAGATTCGCGGTCGGGAATCCTAATTTCACGCCGCGCTCAGCGCCGCGCACCACGCGACCTTCAACTCCGTAGGGCCGGCCCAGCATCCGGCGAGCAAGATTCACGTACCCCTGCTGCAAGAGTTCGCGAATTCGACTTGAGCTGACACGGCGTCCACGCAGACGAACTTCCGGAACCTCGTCGGCGAAAAAGCCGAGACTCTGACTGACGGTTCGCAATAGATCGATATTGCCTTCACGTTCATGACCGAAAGCAAAGCCGCGACCGAGATAAACTTCCTTCGCGTGCAAACGATCGACGACCGCGTCACGCAGGAAATCTTCAGCGCGAATCTGAGCGAAGGCTTGATCAAAGTGAATGACGATGGTTTGTTCGATCCCAAGTACACCGAGCGCTTCGATTTTCTGATCGAAAGTTTGCAGCAGCGGGGGCGCGGATTCAGGGTGCAGCACCGCGCGTGGATGCGGCTCAAAAGTAATCACGGTCGGAACAGCACCGACGGAGAGCGCGCGCTCGACCACCGTCTGCATGATCAGTTGGTGACCAAGATGCAGACCATCGAACACGCCGAGCGTCAGCACCGTCGGGCGGGCGATGTCGGCGTTGTCGGTTCCGTGAAATAAACGCATGGTCTAAGGCAAAAGTAAAAAGGCAAAAGTGAGGACTGGCCGGGCTTTGTTCTTACTTTTTACTTTTTCCTTTTTACTTTTGCCTTCAACTTGCTCACTAATCATCACTCACAACCAGCCCATCGTACGCCCACTCAACGCCGTCGGGCAGCAACGCCGAATCGCGCACGTGCTTCACGTCATGCGTGATATGCGTGAAGTAAGTCCGCTCCGGCTTCAACTGTTCGACATATTCCAACGCGCGTTCCAACCACAAGTGCGTCGTGTGTGGACGAATGCGCAGACAATCGAGCACCAGCACTTTCAAATCGCGCAAGCCGTCGATCGTGGCCGGCGGAATCTCGCTTAGATCAGTTGCGTAGGCGAAGTCATTGAAGCGATACGCAATTACCGGCAGGCGCCCGTGAATCACTTCGAGCGGCGTGATCTCCAGATCGGGAGCGAGACAAAACGGTGCGCCCGGAACAACCGTATGCGGCACGATCTGCGGCAACCCACCGCCGAAGTGCGAAGGCTCGAAGACATACTTGAAGATGCGGCGAATGTCGACCCAGGCGCGTTCGTTCGCGTAAAGCCCCAGCGCGCCGTGACGAAAGTTGAGCGGTCGAATATCGTCGAGGCCGAAGATATGATCGGCGTGGCAATGCGTGACCAGGACCGCGTCGAGATGCTTCAAACCATAACGCAGTGCTTGCTGCCGAAAGTCTGTGGAGGTGTCAACGATGACAGTTTGGCCGGCGTGCTCGATCACCACGGAAACGCGCAGGCGTTTGTCACGCGGATCGTTGGACGTACACGTCTCGCAGTCGCAAGCGATCGAAGGAACTCCCGTGGACGTGCCGGTGCCGAGAAAGGTTAGTCGCATCTTCGCCAGTAATCAGTGATCAGCTTTCATTTTCCATTTGTCATTTTTCAGTTTCCATTTGTAAGCTGTTGGGAGTAGGGAGGACGCCCGTCGGAATTGAAATGGCAAATGACAGATGTCAAATGAGAAATGGAAAATGAAAACGGCCCACTGCCAACGAACTGTTTACTTGCCGCCCGTGATATCGCCGGCGCTGAACGTTGCGGGCGGAGGTGTGGGCGAGCTGGAAAAAGATACGTACTGCATCCGCAAATCTGCCAGCAAACTTTCAATGACCTGAGCTTCCTGTTCATCGAGATTGCCGCGCGTCTTTTGTTCGAGCATGCCAAGCACGTCGATCCAATGCTTCGCGGTTTTCAGATCGACGCCGCTCTCGCCGGTCACCGGATGCGGCATCATCCCGAGGCTCGAGGCCGCGTTCGACGCCAGCGACATGATCAAGCTCAGGAAACTTGTGGGGTCGTCGAGCGGATCGCCGCCCGCGTGTGCTCGCTCGCGCTCCGGCCGCGACGCAGGACGCGCCGACGGCGGCTCAGTTGGCGCGGGTGATTCTGTCACCGGCTCCGTTTCGGTCTGTGGCTGAGTGTCGACCCTGGCGGGCGCAGATTCTGCAGCGCGCTCATTCTCGGTTCGCTCTTCCGGCGACAGCTCGCGCGGCGTGCCGTCGGGATTGAAAGGCCTGCGGTCAACTACTTTGAAAGTCGGTTGCTGATCATCCATCGCGGTTGCTCAAGAGCGTTATCCACGCGTTTTCGGGTTCATGCGAAGCCATCTTGCGCGCGCGCTAATAATTGGGTTTAGAAAGACAAGCGCGATGTTAGCATTCGCGTTCACCTGATCGCAAAGCTGGCTTGGTCGAGAACAGCGTTGGCCTTATGCTTCGTGACGTGGGACTTGAAACCTGAAACTTAAAACTCTGATCGATTATGCCGACCACATTCACTGACCTTGTCGCTTTAATGGACCGCTTGCGCTCGCCCGGCGGTTGCCCCTGGGATCGCGAACAAACTTACGCGACGCTGGCGCCGATGCTTTTGGAAGAAGCTTACGAAGCGTTCGATGCGCTGGCAGAAGCGCGCGAGGGCCGGCCCGATGCGCTGCGCGAAGAACTCGGCGATCTACTCTTTCAAATTACTTTCTTCGCGCGCGTCGCGGCAGAGCGCGGCGAATTCACGATCGACGACGTGATCGAACAGGTGCACGCGAAAATGGTGCGGCGTCATCCGCACGTGTTCGGTGAAACCACGGCCGGCGATTCAGCGGAAGTACTGCGCAACTGGGAAGCGATCAAGGCGGAAGAGAAGCGCGCGGCCGGCAAGCTCGCGGGCGACACGGCCGGCACATCGATTCTGGACGGCGTCTCGGCGAAAGCGCCGGCGCTGATGGAAGCGCATCAACTTTCGACGAAAGCCGCGCGCGTCGGTTTCGACTGGCAGAACGTCGCGGACATTTTCGAGAAGTTGCAGGAAGAGATTGATGAATTGCGCGCGGCGATTAGCACTCACGCCGATACTAACACCGAGGCCGATCACGCGCGCGTGCGCGAAGAGCTTGGCGATCTGCTGTTCGTCGTCACGAACATTGCGCGGCACATGCAGGTTGAGCCGGAAGCCGCGCTCAAGCTGACCAACCGAAAGTTTCGGCGCCGGTTTGGCTACATTGAAAGCAAGCTAAGCGAACGGAACCGCAAGTTCGATGAGACGACACTCGAGGAGTTGGAAGAATTGTGGCAGGAAGGAAAAGCTACGGAGCTACAAGAAGGCACAAAAAGCGCAAAAGTGGACTAAGGGAAATGCGACCTCGAGTAGCTGACTTCCTTTGTGCCTTTTGCGCCTTTTTGTGGCTGTTCTTCACAGCTTCACGATCGTCGATTGAAATTCTTCACGCTTCGGCTCGGCCTGCTCGCTCCGGCTATCAGCGTCATCGACCGGCTGATCCGAAGAGAGAATCCCCGAGACTCGCATCTTGAATTCGTCCGGATTCGTAGTGTTGTGGATTGCCTCTTCCAGAGAGATGAGTCGCGACTGCAAAAGCCGAAACAGCGATTGATCGAAAGTCTGCATCCCATACTGCGACGCGCCGTTGGCGATCGCTTCGCGAATCATATAAGTTTTTTCTTCGTTGATGATGTAGTCGCGAATCAGACCCGTCGAGACCATCACCTCAACCGCCGGCACGCGGCCAGAACCCTTCGCGGCGCGCACCAGACGCATCGAGATTACAGCTTTCAAAATCCCCGCTAACTGAATGCGCACGGATTTCTGCTGATGCGAAGGAAACGACGAAACGATGCGCGTGATCGTCTCGGTCGCATCCAGCGTGTGCAAAGTCGAAAGCACCAGGTGCCCCGTTTCGGCCGCAGTTAATGCGGTTTCGATCGTTTCGAGGTCGCGCATCTCGCCCACCAGAATCACGTCCGGGTCCTGGCGCAACGCGCCGCGCAAGGCTTCGGCGAACGAACGCGTGTCTACTTCAACTTCGCGTTGAGTAACGAAAGCCTGCTTGTCACGATGCAGAAACTCAATCGGATCCTCGATGGTCACGATGTGTCCCGAACGCGTCGAGTTGATGCGATCGATCATCGCCGCCAGCGTCGTCGACTTTCCCGAGCCGGTCGAGCCCGTCACCAGAATCAACCCGCGCCGCTCATCGGCGATGCGATCGATCGCCGGCGGCAAGCCGAGCGCCTTCGTGTTTTTGGTCTTATCGGGAATCACGCGCAGCACGATGCTGACCGCGCCGCGTTGCTGAAAAATGTTGGCGCGAAACCGGCCCAGGCCGTTGACGCTGTAGGCAATGTCAACCTCTGACACTTCCTTCAGTTTCTGTTTCTGCCGATTCGACATCATCGAAAAAGCCATGTCGAGGGTGTCTTCGGGCGACAGGCGCGGCGCGTCCGCGACCGGATGCAACTCGCCGCCGATGCGCATGACGGGAAACGACCCGGCCTTCAGGTGCAAATCGGACGCGAAGTGGGCGCTGGCAGTTATCAGCAGATCGTCGATCTTGAGAGGCATACAGACTTGTTTCCCTGCGATGAGTCCTGCTTTGAATTGCCGGAGAGGTGAAAGGGCAAGAACCGAAATTCAGATGGGGTCAGGCGATGACGCCCGTGTGACCACAAACATCATACTTGGTCGCGCGAGAGGCCGTCAACGATTTTGGAATCTGGGTAGTGCTCCGCCGCGGGTTCAAAGCCGCTTATTTCGATCTTTGATGTAGAGAGCCGCGACGACGCAAATAACGATTAGAGTAGGAAAGACTATTGTCGCAATCAGCAATGGGTCAACGAAGAAGGCGATGAACGTGCTGGATCTTCACGCTCTGACTTGCTTGAAGTTCCTTTAGCTTCCCAACCCGCCTTGGAATTGGACGTATACAAAAGTTCATCAGATCTGTCCAAATCCGCGCCAACTGTTGCGATTATGCCATTCGATCACGACGTCGCTCGCGCTGATTTCGTCCCACCAGGCGGCGAATTCAGCGCGCGAAATATAGAACGAAGTCGGCGCCACCAGATGATCGAAGACGATCGTGTGCTGCTCTCGCCAGCCAAATCCGGCAATCGCGCTTAGGTAGTCGTTGTAGAAAAGATGGCGAGCGAGTGCCTTCCCGCGCGTTGAGCGATTCAACGGACCATAAACCAACTTCGTCGCGGCGAACACGATCGACGCCGGTGCTTTTGACAGGTGCAGCAGCGCGCGCCGGTTCATTCGCGAAGTCAAACGCTCGCGGAGCGGATTCACCCAGCGCGTGATCCATTCGTTGTTCTCCGCGCCATAGACCCAGGCTGAGATGTGGCCGCCGCTTTTGACTTTTGAAGAGAGCGACTTGAACCCGGCGCGCGGGTCGGGCAAGTGATGCAGCACGCCCACCGAGAATGCATAGTCGAACATGCAGGCGAACGGCAAGTTGAAAATGTCGGCTTGCACGATATGTGCGTTCGGCAGTTCGCGAGTCGCGGCGAACGCGGTTTCCACTGCCGCGCTCAAGTCAACTCCGATCACGTCGCGCGCGCCCCATTGCGCGGCCAGTTGCGTGTGACGTCCTTTGCCGCAACCGCCCTCAAGCACGAGTTTGTCTTTGACAAAGTCAGGATTGACCGGCGCGAGCCAACCGAGAAATTGTTGCTCGTACTTTTCATCCGTCTGCGTGAAATGCTGCCACTGCCAGCCGAAGCTCTCGGCCGTCGCCGCTTTGTCGCCGGCGACGCCTTTGATTGAAGCAAAGCGCGGCACGCCGCGAGTGACGGGCCATCGCGCCGTGCATGACGCACACGAAAGCCCAGCTTCGATGATCTCTCCGCCATCGCGCCGCCCAACATCAGCGACCTCGACGGTGCCGGAGCACATCGGACAGCAGAGATATTGGAGTAGTCGTTCCTTCACGAATCGCTTCGTCAGGCGGCCGCTGTTGGGTTCCAATCCAAAGCGGTAATATGGCACATTCATCGAGCTTTCAGCGAGTCAGACGCGATGCAAGCCGACCAGCGCAAGAAACTTGCAATCGCGGAGTGTTTCCCTGATTCTTAAGCCGCGAATGGAAACCAGACCGACGAAATCGATGCGCGCGCCGGCGCAGCTTTCGAGCATCAGCCTCGGGATCGTCTGCCCGATGGCCAATGAAGAGAATTGTGCCGCAGCGTTCACGAACGAGGTGCTGGAACAATGCCGCCAGGAGGGTTTCAAGTCGGTCACCTTCTTTGCGATCCTCGACCAGAAGAGCACAGACCAAACGCGCGAGATCCTCGACGATCTGGCAACGCGACAGACTGATCTGCGGGTCGTGTGGGCGCCACAGAACAAATGCGTGGTCGAGGCGTATCTGGTGGGATATCGCGAGACTTTGATAGCCGGCTGTGATTGGGTGCTGGAAATCGACGCCGGCTTTAGCCATCAACCGTCGGACATTTCTCAGTTCTTCGCCCGGATGCGCGAAGGCTACGACTGCGTTTTCGGCAGCCGCTTTTGTCGCGGTGGCAGCATAAAAGAAAGTTCATTTCGCCGGTACTTGATCAGCCGCGCTGGATCGATCGTGAGTAATGCGCTGCTGGGCACGTCGCTTAAAGATATGACTGGCGGATTCGAGTTGTTTTCGCGCGCCTCCCTGCAGTACCTGCTCGACAAAGGCATTCGTTCCCGCGGACCGTTTTTTCAAACCGAAATCAAAGCCTATTGTCGGCGTCTCAAGATTGTCGAAGTTCCAATCCAATATCGCGGCGCCAGTCATCAGGTCGGCAGCGCCGCGCTGAAGGATTCGTTCAGCAACCTCTGGCGACTGTTTCAACTAAGATTGCAGGGAGAGTTGTGAGTTCCTCCGCCAACAAACTCCACGAACGCTTCGGCAAAGAAATGACTGATCACTCGGAACAAAAGACAGCAATCGTGGTGACTTCGATAGCTGGACCGAACGCCACGCTGCAGGCGTTGGCGCACGGTTCCGGTCAACGCGGCTATACCTTCATCGTCATCGGAGATGAGCCGAGCCCGCGGGACTTTTCACTCGACGGATGCGATTTTTTTGGTCTGAAGCAACAACGCGAACTCGGATTGAAATTCGCGGTCTTGTGTCCGACGCGTCATTACGCCCGCAAAAACGTTGGGTACCTGCTGGCGATGCGCGCCGGCGCCACAGTGATTATCGAGACGGACGACGACAACGCCCCCTATGAAACGTTTTGGAATCAGCGTACGCGGGCGCAAACCGTACGCACCGCCACCGAGCCCGGCTGGCTGAACGTGTATCGCTACTTCACCGACGCGAACATCTGGCCGCGCGGCTTTCCGCTTAATCGAATCAACGCACCGCAGGCGGCGTTCGATGAACTCGTCACGCACAGCGTTGACGCTCCGATCCAGCAGGGGTTGAGCGATGTGGATCCCGACGTCGATGCAATCTATCGACTCACCCAACCAGCGCCGGTATCATTCAGCCGAGACCGGCGCGTTGCTCTAAAGCAGAATGTGTGGTGCCCTTTCAACAGCCAGAACACGACGTGGTGGGCCGACGCTTTCCCTTTGCTCTACTTGCCGGCGTATTGCACTTTTCGCATGACGGATATTTGGCGCAGCTTCATCGCGCAGCGGATCGCGTGGGAAAACAATTGGTCGCTGCTGTTCCACGAACCGAACACAGAGCAAGCGCGCAACCAACACGATCTGATGCGCGACTTTGCCGACGAAATTCCGGGCTATCTTCGTAACTCAGAAATATGCGAAGCGCTGAGTCGACTGCAACTGCGAGCAGGAATCGAGCATTTGAGCGATAATCTTAAGATCTGTTATGAAGAGTTGGTGCGGATGAGCGTCGTTGATGCTAGAGAGTTAGAGTTGCTGGACGCGTGGACCGATGATCTGAAGGCAAACTTCCCGAAGACTTATGAGCGAGCAACAACCAGCTCGAAATAACCGCGTGCAGTGGGCGAAGGTCATTGACAACACCCGCTGCATCGGTTGCCACGCGTGCACGACGGCGTGCAAGTCTGAGAACGTCGTGCCAATTGGTGTGACGCGGACTTACGTTAAGCACGTCGACGTGGGCGTGTTTCCGCAAGTGCGCCGCGCGCATCAGGTGACGCGCTGCAACCAGTGCGCGCACGCCCCGTGTGTCACCGCGTGTCCGACGACCGCGATGTTCAAGCGCCCGGATGGCATAGTTGATTTCGACAAATCAATCTGCATCGGCTGCAAAGCCTGCATGGCCGCCTGCCCTTACGACGCCATCTTCATCAATCCGGAAGATCATTCGGCTGAGAAATGTAACTTCTGCGCGCATCGCATCGATGTGGGACTGGAGCCCGCCTGCGTCGTCGTCTGTCCGACACAGGCGATCTTAATCGGCGACATGAACGATCAATCATCGTACGTGGCGCAGATCATTGGTCGCGAAGCCGTAAACGTCCGCCGGCCCGAGAAAGAAACGCTGCCGAAGCTTTTCTACAAAGGCGCGCATCAGGCGACGCTCGATCCACTTGCGGCCCGTCGTCCTGAAGCCGGGCTGTTCATGTGGAGTGAGCAGCAGCAGTCGAGTGAGCATGTAGTCTCTGGCAATCCAACTTTCAATAACAGCTCTGCTGCGGCGCTGTTGAGTTACGACGTGGCCCATTCGATTCCGTGGGATTGGCGCGTGAGTTTGTATACCTGGACGAAAGGCATTGCTGCGGGTGTTTACCTGGTGGCAGCGTTGCTCGTGCTTTTCGGATTTCTAAAAACCGACAGCGCGTTGTGGCTGCGGGTGACACCGGTTGTCTCGGGCACGTTCCTTGGTATCACGGGTGGGTTGTTGCTTTGGGACCTGGAACATCCGGCGCGGTTCTACATGATCTTCACACGGCCGCAATGGAAGAGTTGGCTGGTGAAAGGCGCGTTTATCATTGCGGGGTATTCGCTGGTACTCGCGGTACATTTCATCGCGAGTCTTCTTGGATCTAAATCGATGCAAGGCTGGTTGATGATCACTGGGATTCCCCTGTCAATTCTGACGGCGATCTATACGGCTTATCTTTTTGCGCAAGCGAAAGCTCGCGACCTTTGGCAGAATCCATTGCTGCCGCCGCATCTGTTGGTTCAAGCGCTGCTGCTCGGGTCCGGCGTGCTGCTGCTGTTCGCGACCTGGTTTGAGTCAGGGCGCGCGCCTCGTTTGCTCATTGATCCATTCGACACCGCGTTCTCTCCGTTGCTCTGGATTTTTGCGGTCGCAAGTCTACTGCATGTCTTGATGGTCTGGGGCGAGGTTTCGCTGACGCATTCAACTGCTCACGCGCGCGTAGCAATTTGGGAGATGGTGCGTGGCCGCTACAAGAGCATTTTCCGGATCGGACTTCTGCTATCTATCGCCGGCGGATTGTTGCCATGGCTGGCGATCTTGGGTTACGCGAGCATCTCGATCGGCGTGGGCGGCGCGCCGCTGGCGATGATTGGCTTGATGCTTTACGAACACGCTTACGTGCAGGCAGGACAGTCCGTGCCGCTGGCGTAGCGGCGTCGGGATTTGAAATGTAATAATTAGCAAGCTAATAAGATCAAAATCAATGGTTCAAAAACTCAACAACTCAAACAGAATGACGCGAGACACCGTCGCCGATCATGCTCGAAATGAACTGATGAAGGAATGTTTGCGCAAGGCCGAGGAGATCCGTCGCAGCCTTGAAGGACGAAAGCATAGCGACAGCACCATTTTGATTGCCGAAGATCGTACGCGTCGACGGTTCACCTCTAGGACGCCGCAGTGAAAACCACTCAGTACTTTGAGGCAATGCGTGTTCGGCCCGACCGCGCTATTATTCAAGATGAGTGGATTCACCGCGTCATCGATCACCCGGCAAAGGAGAAGATCCAGACGGACGGCCGCATTCGCCGTTGGGCGCCAATCGCTGAGATGGGCAACAGGTATTTGCGGGTAATCCTGCTTCCCGACGGACAGACTGTTCACAACGCTTTCTTTGACCGATCATTTACACCATGAACATCAAATATTTTCAGGACACTGACACGCTCTATATCGAGTTCAAGGCAGCCGAAGTAGCCGAATCGAAAGATTTGGACGAGAACACTATTTTGGATCTCGATCAGACCGGCAATATCCTTGGCATCACGGTCGAGCACGCCAGCCTACGTGCCGACATCCCGCGCTTTTCGTATGAACAAGTCGCAGCCTAACGTCCCCTCATTTGAGTCTCGCGCTGCCTGCGACGATTTCTGGTTGAAGGCCAGCGAACCATCGCTCGACGCGATCTGGGATAATTCAGAGGACGATATCTACGGTGAGCTCCTGGAGACATTGATGCTTGAGAGTGGAGAAAAACATGAGCACATATGAAGAGATAATTAGCGCCGCTTTGTCCCTTCCTCCGGGCACTCGCGCGATGCTGGCGGAGCATCTGCTCGAAAGCTTGGACGCCGAGGATCAGAAGAGGATTGACGCGCTTTGGGCGGACGAGGCCGAGCGACGTGACAAGGAAATAGAAGATGGAACAGTGACGCCGATTCCGGGCGAGGAAGTGATGAATAGGTTGCGCGCTCGATATAAGCGATGAACTACTCCTTTCATCCTGACGCGGAGAAGGAACTCGAAGAGGTCGAGAGTCATTACGACAGCATTCGTGAAGAGTTGGGTGATCGATTTCGCGCTGAGACTGAAAAGGCAATCTCGCGAATCCTCGACTTTCCAAACGCTTGGCAACGGCTATCTCAAAACACTCGCCGCCGCGCATTGAAAACTTTTCTTTACGGTATCGTTTACCGAGTGAAGCCTGACGAGATTCGAATATTAGCGGTGATGCACCTTCATCGCGAACCGAACTATTGGGTGAATAGATTGTGAAGAAGCAGGAAACCAAACTGGCGCCGATCGCGATCGACATAGATGACGTCCACGTGACCCTAAAATCGATCGAGCGTAACAAGCTGTATGAGTGCAAGTGTGAAAGCTGTCACACAACCTGCGACTTAAAACAAAAGTTGGCAACGAACCCATCTCCGAAGCATCTCGTGGCTACGGAGGCTTTGCTGAATGTTCGCAATGCCTCGACAGAGGCTTTTCCAATAGAGACATCCTGTTGGGAGTTGATCGATACGGACGGGTTTGCCTACAAGGCGCTGCCGATGTGTGATGCACTGCGCCCACCGAGATCGATCGATCCGAATGCTCATGAGCACGCTTCACCTGGAACACAAGTCAACGTGATCCTGCTTTTTCCAGAACTGGAGAGGAACACACAGATTGCTTGCCTCGCTTATTGGAGGCATCGCGAACTGTATCTCCTCGAAATAAACAAAAGTAAGCGAACGGCTTTGGATATGGTGAATGTGCGAGAATCGCTGCGGATCGACGCCAGGTCAGCCAGAATAGAGAACTGCAAAGCGTATCTGGAAGAACTCCAGCAGACCATTCAGGTCGGAATAAGTAAGACCTTGACGAGGATGGAAAGTGAGTCGTTCGAGAGAAAATTCAAGAAGTTGGCAGAGATCATTGAACAAACATTGCGGCGTATTAAGCCTAGGGATCGAAGGCCATTGGAGACCACGCTCCAGGTTACGATGTCGGAGTATCAACGAGCGTTAGAAGACTTTAAGAAACGCAACGAAGAGCGAAAAAAAGGTAACCAGACACTCGAAGGCCTTCGCAGGCTCTCGCCAAAGGAATTTGAAAAATTCGTTGAGGATCTTCTTGCAGAGCTTGGCTATGAAAAGACAAATCAAACAGGAGGAAGCGGCGATCAGGGCGCAGACATATTAGCCGAGAAGAACGGTGACAGAGTGGTCATTCAGTGTAAACGCTACAAAGGCATAGTCGGACCGCATGAAGTCAGGGATCTCATCGGAGCTATGGCGTTAGCGGACGCGCAAAGAGGTCTCTTGATCACGACCGGTATGTTTAGTATTCAGGCGGAGAGAATGATCGGAGAAGCCCAAATAGAGATGGTTGACGGAAACAAGCTTATCGAGGTGATCGCGGAGGCCAGAACCAAAAGAACGCGGGCCGAGATAACGCGGTAGGCGAAGAGACTCCATTGAGCGACGAAACCTTCTATCCCGGTCCGAGCCGCATTTATCTCGCGGCGTTTCCTCCAAAAGAACGCTGGGATGATTGGACTGAGCTGGATTCGCGGGCATGGCCGCACTCAACGAGCGTTGGTGCGTGAGGCTCCTTACAGCATGTTAGACTACGATTCTAGTTGTCATTTAGTGGATGTTCGCGTGTGGGACAAAAGAACCAATCGAGGTGTTATGCAAGAAAGAATTCGAGCTGTAGTTAACGAAGGAAGGATCGAGCCCCTGGATAAGCTCGACTTGCCTGATGGTACGCAAGTGCTCGTAACCGTTCTGCCAAACGGCGACGACTTCTTGCTTCGAGCCAGCGAGGTTTCCCTGAACGCCATTTGGGACAATCCCGAGGACGATGTGTATGCCGAGCTACTCGAAAGGTGATGTTGTTCTTGTGCGCTTTCCCTTCTCGGACCTGTCGGGATCCAAAGTCCGACCGGTAATTGTCGTCAGCACGCCCCATGCTTCGCAAGATCTCTTCGTCATCTCGCTGACCAGCAAGACCGCCCGTCTTCTAACAGGCGAATTCGTTCTGGGCGAGTGGAAGAACTCAGGCCTGAATGTAGCCTCGGCCGTAAAACGTGGCGTCTTCACAATTCATGAAAGCTTGATTGTGAAATCCATAGGCACTCTCTCTATATCCGATACCGGACGGGTTGACGATTCTCTGCGAGGCTGGCTTGGAATATGAACGTTGATGAACCGAACCGACGAGTGGGTGCCAACCGCGAAGAGACTGAATCGCGCGGCGAAACCTTCTATCCCGGCCCGAGCCGGATCCATCTCGCGGCGTTTCCACCAAAGGAGCGCTGGGATGATTGGACTGAGCTGGATTCGCAGGCCTGGCCGCGGCGAAAAGAACGGCGTTACTCGCTCGTGCCGACCACCTGTTTCAACTGCGAGTCGGCTTGCGGCCTGCTCGCTTACATCGACAAAGACACGAACCAGATCCAGAAGTTCGAAGGCAATCCAGAGAATCCGGGGAGCCGAGGGCGCAACTGTGCGAAGGGTCCGGCGACGCTCAATCAGATTACCGATCCAGATCGCATTCTTTATCCTCTGAAGCGCGCGGGAAAACGCGGCGAAGGAAAATGGGAACGCGTCAGTTGGGACGAAGTCCTTGACGACATCGCCGCGCGCATACGCAAGGCGCTTGTTGAAGATCGTCGCGACGAGATCATGTATCACGTCGGACGTCCGGGCGAAGACGGCTTCACCGAAAGAATTCTGGCGGCGTGGGGCGTAGATGGTCACAACTCGCATACAAACATTTGCTCTTCGGGCGCGCGCGAAGGCTATCAATTGTGGATGGGATTGGATCGACCGAGCCCCGATCACGCGAATGCGAAAGTGATTTTCCTGATCAGCGCGCACTTGGAATCCGGCCATTACTTCAACCCACATGCTCAACGCGTCATCGATGGAAAGACAAGTGGCGCGAAGCTGATCGTCTTTGACACAAGGCTTTCAAACACCGCGACGCACGCCGATCACTTCATCGCCCCTTATCCCGGATCGGAAGCCGCAATCCTGTTATCAATCGCGAATTACCTGATTCAAAACAGTCTTTACAATCGTGAATTCGTGCGGCGATGGTGGAACTGGGAGGAATACCTTGAACAGAGTTCCGAGTTCCGAGTTTCGAGTTTCGAGTTCAAAAGCAATCAAGAGAAGTTCGAGTATTTCGAGAGCGCGTTGAAGGAGCTTTACAGCTCGTATACGTTTGAGTTCGCGGCAAAGGAATCGGGCGTTGAAGCGAATGCGCTCGAAGAGATCGCAAGAGTAGTCGCGACCGCGGGCACGCGTTTCTCGAGTCACAACTGGCGTAGCGCGACCTCGGGAATCAGCCATGGCTGGTCGGTGGCGCGCTGTCTCTTCATGCTGAACGCTTTGCTCGGTGCCGTGGCCACCGAAGGCGGCGTCTTCCCGAATGCTTGGAACAAGTTTGTGCCCCGGCCGATCTACACGCCGCCGCATCCGCGGATGTGGAACGAGAAAACCTGGCCGCGCGAGTTTCCGCTCGCGATGCACGAGATGTCGTTTCTGCTGCCCCATCTCTTAAAAGACGGTCGCGGCAAACTCGACGTTTATTTCACGCGCGTTTACAACCCGGTGTGGACGAATCCCGACGGCTTCTCTTGGATCGAGGCGCTGACCGACGAGAAACTGATTGGCTGTCATGTCGCGTTGACGCCGGTATGGAACGAGACGTCGTACTTCGCGGATTACATCTTGCCGATGGGCCTGGGGCCGGAGCGACATGACCTGCATTCATACGAAACGCATGACTCGCAGTGGCTCGGATTTCGCCAGCCCGTGATGCGCGCAGCGCGACAACGTAACGGTGAAGACATAAGCGACACTCGTGAAGTTAATCCCGGTGAAGTTTGGGAAGAAAATGAATTCTGGATGGAGCTGACCTGGCGCATCGATCGCGATGGCTCGCTTGGCATTCGTCAGTTTGTTGAATCTAAGAAGAATCCCGGCGAGCGTCTGGGTGTAGATGAATACTACGGATGGATCTTTGAGAACTCAGTGCCGGGTTTGCCTGAGAAAGCCGCTGAAGAAAATCTGAAGCCGCTCGAATACATGCGCCGCTACGGCTCGTTTGAGATCACAAAGAAAGTCGGCGCGATCTATGAAGAGACCGTGCCGAATGAAGAGTTGGACGACGTTCGCGAAGATCATTTTGGCCGTGTGTTCACGCGGGCGGCAAAGCCTGCGTCGCCGAATGTCGTCCCAATTCCCAGTCCCGACGGCGATGAAGATGGCCGGCGTTTGGTGGGCGTGAAAGTTGATGGCGAGATCAAACGCGGCTTCCCCACGCCAAGCGGCCGGCTCGAGTTCTTTTCCAAGACGCTGGCCGATTGGGGCTGGCATGAATATGCGATTCCGACTTACATCAGGAGCCATGTTCATCCGGAAAATCTCGAAGAAGATCAGACGATTCTGATCTCAACGTTTCGTCTGCCGATTCAGATTCACACGCGCAGCGCCAATGCGAAGTGGCTGAATGAAATTGCGCACACGAATCCGCTCTGGCTGCATACGAGCCATGCGGCGGCGCTGGGCGTGCGAACCGGCGACCTGGTGCGCGTGGAAACTGAGATTGGTTATTTCGTCGTGAAGGCCTGGGTCAATGAAGGCATCAAGCCCGGCATCGTCGCGTGTAGTCATCACATGGGGCGATGGAAAGTTCATGAGAATGGGCAGAAACAAATGATGGCTACCGTCAGGCTGGATCATGAAGGCAACGAGTGGGGATTAGAACGCGAACGCGGGGCAGAACCGTACGAGTCGAGTGACGCGGACACCTTGCGCATCTGGTGGAACGATGTCGGCGTGCATCAGAACCTGACGTTTCCCGTGCATCCCGATCCGATTTCAGGAATGCACTGTTGGCATCAGGCCGTGCGCGTGCGCAAGGCGGAACAAGCGGATAAGTATGGCGACATTCACGTCGATACTGAGAAATCTCGCGAGGTCTACCGGAAATGGTTGACAATGACGCGGCCTGCCGATAAATATTCGCCCGACGGC
>DASZZL010000144.1:0-20050 GCA_035545035.1 Pyrinomonadaceae bacterium | reverse complement strand
CGCGCGATGAGCTGTTGTCCAAGGTCTTGTTCCTGATTAACTGTCAGGCGCAGAGGCTGGTGACGGTGCTGCAAGCAGTGCCGCGCAATCTCGCGGTTGTCCTTGAGCAAGTGCGCGCACAGAAGGAAGCGCAGGGCGCGTGAGGAATTGCGGATTTCGGATTGCGGAATTCGGATTTCGGAATAAGGTAATGCGGATTTGTCAGTGCCTCGATACGGTGAAAGGTTGGCAATCCGCAATCCGAAATTCGCAATCCGCAATCAGTTAACGGCCGTCGCTCTTGTCAGTGGGCGGCTACGGAAGGGCGAAAGAATGCGGAGATGCAAACCGCTGAAGTCGCCAGTGAAAATCAGCAAACTGATGTTTGCGAGAATGAATGCGGGAGAATTGATTCATCATGTCCGATAAATTGCAGGGAATTGTCGATCAGATCAAGGAGCTTACTTTGCTCGAAGCTTCAGAGTTAGTGAAGCTTATGGAAGAAACCTTCGGGGTTTCAGCGGCAGCGGCCGTAGCTGCGGCTCCGGCTGGTGCCGCTGCCGGCGGTGGCGAAGCGGCTGCTGCGGCGGAAGAGAAGACCGAGTTTGACGTGATCCTGCAAGCCGCCGGCGGCAACAAGATCAACGTCATCAAGGTCGTCCGCGAAGTAACGGCGCTGGGTCTGAAAGAAGCGAAGGATCTCGTCGAGGCGGCCCCCAAAGCAGTAAAAGAAGGCGTTTCCAAAGAAGAAGCCGAGACAGTCAGGCAGAAACTCGCGGACGCGGGCGCGACCGTAGAGGTTAAGTAGGGCCAGGATCCCGAAGTTCAGTTGGGAGTCTGCTTGCGGTTCGAACTTGAAGCTGCGCGACTCCAGACTTTTTCGTCCGCTTGACACTTCGATGTTCGGCGGTTAGATTTGGGGAGTATTGAGGCGCTGCGTTTACTCCCGGAAAACTTGGAAGAAGGCAATCGCTTTTCATTTCTGAAGCGGTCGGGGAATCTTGCGCTCCGACCGCGCATACGTGTGTTTCGCCTGGCGATTAGAGAGAAACGGCGTAACCGGCGACGATAGGGAGCACTGATGTCTGCAAATTTACTTGAAACAGTAAACACTGGTTTGGGTCGGCGAACTAGCCAGGCCCCGGAACGGCAGGATTTTTCCAAGATCAAAACAGCGGTGCCGATTCCGAATCTGATCGAGATTCAACGCGAATCATATAACCGCTTTCTACAGATGGATCTGCTGCCCGAAGAGCGTAAGAGCACGGGGCTGCAGTCCGTTTTCAAATCTGTCTTTCCGATTTCCGACTTTCGCGAGACAGCCACGCTTGACTTCGTCGAGTATCACATCGGCAACTGGCAATGTAAGTGCGGCAATCTTGAAGGATTGAAATATCTGCGCTCCGCCTGCAAGAACTGCCGCGCCAGCATCAAGGTCGATCCATTGCGACCGGGCGAAACGCTGTGCCACGTCTGCGGCACGTTCAACTCCGTGCGTCCCGAACTGTGCCCCAATTGCGGCGAGCCGGTTGGACTCAAGCACAAACACGATCAGCAGGAGTGTCAGGAGCGCGGCATGAGTTACAGCGTGCCGTTGAAGGTCAAGATCCGACTCACCGTCTATGACAAGGATCCGGACACGAACGTCAAATCGATTCGCGATATCAAGGAAGAGGAAGTCTTTTTCGGCGAGATTCCGTTGATGACCGACAACGGCACGTTCATCATCAACGGCACCGAGCGCGTCATCGTTTCCCAGCTCCATCGTTCTCCGGGCGTCTTTTTCAAGCGCGGCGCCCTCTTTATTGCCAAGATCATTCCTTATCGCGGCTCGTGGGTCGAATTTGAATACGACCAGAAGAACTTGCTTTACGTGCGCGTTGGCAAGCGGAAGTTTCTGGCTTCGATCTTCCTGCGCGCGCTGGGCATTTGGTTGAATTCAAATTTCACAAGCAAATCGTTCGGCAGCGACGGTCAGTTGGAAGAGGCAGTCAAGACCGCGACCTTCAGCGACGAAGATCTACTGCGCGCTTTCTACGTGGTAGATGAAGTGCGCCTCGATGATAGCCGCTTGATGGTCCAGGTTCAGGAGATGGGATCGACCAACCTCGTCGGGATGAAAGTGGACTTTGAAATCAAAGGCCGCGCTCCCGATCCCATCGTGCGCAAGGGAAAAGTAGTCAACAGGACTTCACTCGAAGGGTTGCGCAAGGCGAATATCGGCGAAGTTGAGATTGACCCCTCGCAGTTTGAGGGTGCTTGTGCCATCGCCGATGTCGTCAACACTGAAACCGGCGAAGTAATTCTCGAAGCGAACAATGAAATCAGCGCCGCCAAGCTTCAGGAAATTGCCGAGAGCGGCGTGGAGAGCTTCTCAATCTTCTTTCCCGACCGCGACGACGTGGGAGTTGTGATCGCGCAGACTCTGAAGAAGGACACCATCAGCAAACCGGTGGACGCCTTGCTCGAAATTTATCGCAAGATGCGGCCTGGTGATCCGCCGACGGTGCAGACTGCGTACCGCTTGCTGGAAGGAATGTTCTTCGATCCGCGCAAGTTCGATTTCTCGCGTGTCGGCCGGCTGAAATTCAACATCAAAATGGGTAAGCCCGAAATGCTTCGCATAGAAGATCCGCTCCTGGCGGCGCCTGATTTCTTCGAAGTGGTCGCTTACGTCTTGAAGATGCGCAAGAACCCCGTTGATGACCAGAAGAAGCCCATCTATAAGGCCGACGACATCGATCACCTGGGCAACCGTCGTGTGCGCGCCGTCGGCGAGCTTTTGGAAAACCAGTTTCGCATCGGGCTCGAGCGCATGGAGCGCGCGATCAAAGAGAAGATGTCGATCCATCAGGAAATGCAGACGACCATGCCGCGCGATCTCATCAATGCCAAGCCGGTGACGGCCGCGGTGCGCGAATTCTTCGGTTCGTCACAGTTGTCGCAGTTCATGGATCAGACGAACCCGCTTTCCGAGATCACGCATAAGCGGCGTCTGTCAGCGCTGGGACCGGGTGGTCTGAGTCGCGAGCGCGCGGGATTCGAAGTGCGCGACGTGCACCCGACCCACTACGGCCGCATCTGTCCGATCGAGACGCCGGAAGGTCCGAACATCGGTTTGATTTCTTCGCTGGCGTGCTATGCGCGCATCAACGAGTTTGGTTTTATCGAAGCGCCGTATCGGAAAGTTGTCAACGGCGTGGTGACTGAGTTTGTGCGCATCAGAAACGGAGGCGATACGAAGTTCAAACCCTTCGACCATGTGCCACATGAAGATGTTGATAAAGCCAACAAACGTGTCGGCGCCAATGGCGTGAAGGCAAGCTACGAACCCCATCCGTTCTACCTGACCGCGTGGGAAGAGGACAAGCACGTGGTCGGTCAGGCCAACATTGAGCTGGACGAAGCGGGTTACATCGTTAACGAGCGCAACGCGGCCAGAAGGGCGGGCGAGTTTATTCTCGCGCGGCGTGTCGAGATTGAGTACGTGGACGTGTCGCCGAAGCAACTGGTTTCCGTGGCGGCCTCGCTGATTCCGTTTCTGGAAAACGACGACGCCAACCGCGCGCTGATGGGTTCGAACATGCAGCGACAGTCGGTGCCTCTGTTGCGCGCCGAAGCGCCGTACATCGGCACCGGAATGGAAAACGTCACGGCGCGCGATTCAGGCGCTGTGGTTATCGCTAAGCGCGATGGCGTGGTCGATTACACGGATTCCGAGCGCATCATCGTCAAGGCCGATCATAATGTTGACGGCACGATCTCGCGCGAAGTGACGGCAGACATCTACACGCTGATCAAGTTCAAGCGTTCGAATCAGAATACCTGCATCAATCAGCGTCCGATCGTGCACGTGGGCGAGCGCGTGGCTAAAGGCCAGGTAATCGCCGATGGCCCGTGCACGGATCGTGGCGAGTTAGCATTGGGACGCAACATCCTGGTGGCGTTTATGCCCTGGCGCGGTTACAACTTTGAAGACGCGATTCTGGTGTCCGAGCGTTTGGTGAAAGAGGACTACTACACTTCGATTCACATCGAAGAACTGGAGATCGAAGCGCGCGACACGAAGCTGGGTCCGGAAGAAATCACGCGCGATATCCCCAACGTCGGCGAGAACATGCTGCGCGATTTGGACGAGAGCGGGATCATTCGCATCGGCGCGCAGGTCAAGCCCGGCTCGATTCTGGTCGGCAAAGTCACGCCCAAAGGCGAGACGCAGTTGACTGCGGAAGAAAAACTTTTGCGGGCGATCTTTGGCGAGAAAGCGGCGGACGTGAAAGACGCTTCGTTGGTTTCGCCTCCGGGCATCGACGGAACTGTCGTTGACGTTCAAGTCTTTACGCGCAAGGGTCAGGAAAAAGATCAACGCTCGCTTTCGATCGAACAGGGCGAAGAAGAGCGTCTGCGGCGCGACCTCGAAGACGAAATCCGAATTCTGCACGAGCAGCGTGACGAGCGCATCTATGAACTGTTTGAAGGCCGCAAGCTCTCGCACGACCTGACTGCAAATCGCGAAGTCGTAATTCCCAAGGGCGTGCCGATTACTCGCGAGATGCTGCAAGCCGTAGAGCCCAAGGCTTTGCGTAAAGCTCAGGTAGCCTCGTCACGGGTTGACGCGGCTTCCGAAGTTAAGGAGTACGAAGATCGCACTGAGCGGCAGATCAAGATTCTTTCGGACATCTACGAAGAGAAGATCGCCAAGCTGCGGCAGGGCGACGAACTTTCACCCGGCGTGATCAAGATGGTGAAGGTTTTCATCGCCATGAAGCGCAAGCTTTCCGTCGGCGACAAGATGGCCGGCCGTCACGGCAACAAGGGCGTGATCGCGCGAATCCTGCCGGAAGAGGACATGCCTTATCTTCCCGACGGCACGCCGGTTGAGATTGTTTTGAATCCGTTGGGCGTGCCGTCGCGCATGAACGTGGGCCAGATTCTCGAAACGCACCTCGGCTGGGCGGCGCGCGTGCTTGGTCTCTATTTCGCGACTCCGGTATTTGACGGGGCGACCGAGAAAGAGATTAAGCAGAAACTCCTGGAAGCCGGAGCCCGCGCTGACGAACTTGGATTGCCCCAGATCGTCAACGAGTCGGGCAAGGCCGTGCTTTACGACGGACTGAGCGGCGACCCGTTCGAACAAAAGGTGACCGTCGGTTACATCTACATGCTGAAGCTCTCGCATCTGGTCGACGACAAGATTCACGCGCGTTCGATCGGGCCGTATTCGCTAATCACCCAGCAACCGCTGGGCGGCAAAGCGCAATTCGGCGGTCAGCGTTTCGGCGAAATGGAGGTGTGGGCGCTGGAAGCTTACGGCGCCGCGCACATTTTGCAGGAATTGCTGACGGCGAAGTCGGACGACGTGGCTGGGCGATCGAAAATTTATGAGGCGATCGTCAAGGGCGAAGCGGACTTCGATCCCGGCTTGCCGGAATCCTTCAACGTGCTCGTGCGTGAGCTGCAGTCGCTCTGCCTTGACGTCGAGTTGATCCCGAAGGCCGGCGGCTCCGAAGAACCGATCGCCGAGCCGCTGATTACAAGCGGAATTTAGTCATTGCCGATTGTCAATTGCCTATTGCCGATTTTGAGCGTGTGACGCAGTCGCTCTTGAGTCGACAAGTCGGCAATTGGAAATCGGAAATTGGAAATGGAGATAAGACGTGTTTCGATTCCAACAAGAGAAAACGCAACTCGCGCCTGACTTCGAAGCGATTCGCATCTCGCTGGCTTCGCCGGAAAAGATCCGCCAGTGGTCGCACGGCGAAGTGACCAAGCCCGAGACGATCAATTACCGCACGTTCAAGCCGGAGCGCGACGGGCTTTTCTGCGCGCGCATCTTCGGGCCGGTCGCGGACTGGGAGTGTCTCTGCGGCAAGTACAAGCGCATGAAGCACCGCGGCGTGATCTGCGACAAGTGCGGCGTCGAAGTCACCCAGGCAAAAGTTCGTCGCGAGCGTTTGGGCCACATCGATCTCGCCAGTCCATGCTCGCACGTCTGGTTCTTCAAAGGCCTGCCGTCGCGCATCGGTCACTTGCTGGACATCCCGCTGCGCGAGTTGGAGAAAGTACTTTACTTCGAATCCTACATCGTCATCGATCCCGGCGACGTTAAGGAATTGAAAGAGCGCGAGCTGCTTTCCGACGAGCGTTACCGCGAGCTGGCGCGCGACTATCCGGCGCAGTTTGTCGCCAAGATGGGCGCGGAAGCGATCAAAGAGTTGCTGTCGATGGTTAACATCGAGGAGCTGACGGTCGAGTTGCGCCGTCGAATGCGCGAAGAAACCTCGCAGCAGAAGAAGCTGAAGTTTTCCAAGCGGCTGAAAGTTGCGACTTCGTTTCTTAAGTCGGGCAATCATCCCGAGTGGATGATTCTCGACGTGATTCCAGTGATCCCGCCCGAGCTGCGTCCGCTGGTGCCCCTCGATGGCGGCCGCTTTGCCACCTCTGACTTGAACGATCTATATCGCCGCGTCATCAATCGCAATAATCGTCTGAAGAAACTGATGGAGCTGCGCGCGCCGGAAGTGATCGTGCGCAACGAAAAGCGCATGCTTCAGGAAGCCGTCGACGCGCTATTCGATAATGGTCGTCGTGGTCGCGTGCTGCGCGGCGTGAACAACCGGCCGCTCAAGTCCTTGAGCGGAACATTGAAAGGTAAGCAGGGACGTTTTCGTCAGAACCTGCTCGGCAAGCGCGTCGATTATTCGGGCCGTTCCGTGATCGTCGTTGGTCCGGAGTTGAAGCTGCACCAGTGCGGTCTGCCGAAGAAGATGGCGTTGGAGCTTTTCAAGCCGTTCATCTACAACCAGCTCGAGAAGCAGTCGCACGCGGCGACGATCAAGCAAGCGCGCGAGATGGTCGAGCGACAGGAGCCGGTTGTCTGGGACATTCTCGAAGAAGTCATTCGCGAGCACCCGGTACTTTTGAATCGCGCACCGACACTGCACCGCCTCGGTATTCAGGCGTTCGAGCCAGTACTGGTCGAAGGCAAAGCGATCAAGATCCATCCGCTCGTTTGCACGGCATTCAATGCCGACTTTGACGGCGACCAGATGGCGGTGCACATTCCGCTCTCGCCGGAAGCGCAGATCGAAGCGGCCGTGCTGATGCTTTCTTCGAACAACATTCTCAGCCCAGCCAGTGGCCAGCCCATCGCGGTGCCTTCGCAGGACATCGTGCTCGGCATTTACTATCTGACGCGCGACAAGGAAGGCGCGAAGGGCGAGGGCCGCGTGTTCGCCTCGGGAGAGGAAGTGCTGCTGGCGCTCGACGCCAAAGAAGTGACGACGCAGACGCCGATCAAACTGCGCGTTACCGGCGACTTGATCGATCTGACTCAGGAGCACGATTCGCAGGACATTCTGCGTGCGGTGGCGCAGGAAGATATTCGCCGCGTCATCAACACGACGGTTGGCCGCGTGATCTTCAACGACTCGATTCCCAGCGGCCTGCCTTACTTCAACGGCACCCTGCGCAAAAAGGGCTTGCAATCGCTGGTTAACTATTCACACATCCGCCTCGGCCACGAGATGACCGTGAAGATGCTCGACGATTTGAAGACCTTGGGCTTCCTGTACGCGACCAAGGCCGGCATCTCGATCGGCATCGATGATCTGGTGACGCCTCCCTCCAAGCCCGAGATTGTCGGCAAGGCCGAGAAAGACGTGATCACCGTCGAGCAGCAGTATCGCGACGGCGTGATCACCAACGGCGAGCGCTACAACAAGGTCATCGCGATCTGGTCGGAAGCGACTGACAAAGTCGCAAAAGAAATGTTCAAGGCGATGGACGATCGCGAGAAAGCGACCAACGAAATGAATCCGATCCTGATCATGTCGGATTCGGGCGCGCGCGGCTCGGCCCAACAGATTCGTCAGCTGGCCGGCATGCGTGGATTGATGGCGCGGCCGTCGGGCGAGATCATCGAGACGCCGATTCAGTCGAACTTCCGCGAAGGCTTGAACGTGCTGCAGTACTTCATCTCGACGCACGGCGCGCGCAAAGGTCTGGCCGACACGGCGCTGAAAACAGCCGACTCGGGTTACCTGACTCGTCGTCTGGTTGACGTGGCCCAGGACGTAATCATTAGCGAGCCGGACTGCGGTACTTTGAGAGGTATTTCCTCGGCAGCTATCGTCGAAGGCGGCGAAGAGATCGAGAGCTTGCGCGATCGCATTGTCGGACGCACCTCGCTCGACGACGTCATAGATCCGGTTGAAGGTACGGTGATCGTCGAATCGGGCCAGGAAATCGACGAAGACCTGGCGGCCGAGATTCAGCGTTCCGGCGTACAGCGCGTGCGCATTCGTTCTGTCTTGACCTGTGAATCGCGGCGCGGTTGCTGCATCAAGTGCTACGGCCGCAACCTTGCGACTGGCCGTCCGGTGGATATCGGCGAGGCCGTCGGCGTGATCGCGGCGCAGTCGATTGGCGAACCCGGCACGCAGCTTACGATGCGCACATTCCACATCGGCGGCACGGCGCGCCTGGAAGAATCTTCCAAGCACGAAGCGCGCGTCGAAGGCACAGTCAAGTACATCGATTTGCAAACCGTGAAGAGCCGCAAGGGCGAGCGCGTCGCCATGAACCGGATCGGCGCTTTGACGATTACCGACGAACGCGGCCGCGAAGCCGCGCGTTATCAGATCGTCTATGGTGCGCACATCCTGGTCGAGGACGGCGCACTGGTGGCGCAGGATCAGTTGCTGGCTACCTGGGACCCGTTCACCTTCGCAATTCTTACCGAAGTCGCCGGGCGTTTGAAGTTCCAGGACTTGAAGGAAGGCGTCACTTTCGACGAAGAGACTGACCAGGTGACTGGCGTGTCGCACATGGTGGTCAAGGACTCGCCCGACGAAAAGAAACAGCCGCGTCTGGAAATTCGGAACGCCAGTAACAAGGTTTTGAAGACTTACCAGATGCCGGTGCGCGCGAACTTGATGGTCGGCGAAGGAGAGGAAGTGGAACCCGGCGATGTCATCGCCAAGATTCCGCGAGAGACCACTAAGACCAAAGACATCACCGGCGGTTTGCCGCGCGTCGTGGAGCTGTTTGAAGCTCGCCGCCCCGGGGAAGCTGCCGTGATGTCTGAGATTGATGGCACGGTCAAGCTGGGTCCGATTTCAAAGGGCAAACGGAAGCTAATCATTACCGGCGACGACGGTGAAGAGCGCGAGTACGACATCCCGCGCGGCACGCACATCAACGTGCAGGAAGGCGATCGCGTGCGCGCCGGCGAGGCTTTGCAGGACGGACCGTTGAACCCGCACGACATTCTGCGCGTGCTGGGCATGAACCGTTTGCAGGAATACCTGACCAACGAAATCCAGGAGGTCTATCGTCTGCAGGGCGTGAACATCAACGACAAGCACATCGAAGTAATCGTGCGTCAGATGTTGCGCTGGGTGAAGATCAAGGAAGTCGGCGACACCGAGTTTCTGCTGGAAGAGCAAGTCGATCGCTTCCGCTTCACGGACGAGAACGAGCGCGTGCGCGGCGAGAAAGGCGAAGTCGCGCAGGCCGAGCCGCTGCTGCTCGGTATCACCAAAGCGTCGCTCTCAACCGATTCGTTCATCTCCGCCGCTTCGTTCCAGGAGACGACGCGCGTACTTACTGAAGCCGCAATCTCCGGCCGCATAGACTATCTGCGTGGCTTGAAAGAGAACGTGATCATGGGTCGCCTGATTCCTGCCGGCACCGGCATGGAATACTACCGCAACGTCGAGATCGATCGCGACGAAACGATCGGCGAAGCCCAGCGCGCAGAACTCGAAGAGTTGCCAGAGATTCTCGGCGGAGCTGAATTGCCCGCGCCTGAGCCGCACGCCGTTCTGGTGACGGTCGGCGATGATGATGTCGACGCGAGCGAAGCAGGGGACGCCGAGCAAGGATGATCTCTGGCCGTTAACGACTAACATCAAAATCAGGCCGGCGAGGCATGAAGCCTCGCCGGCTTTTTCTTTTCTTTTGAGTTGGAACCAGGGCAGCCCCCTTTGCCCTTCGCTCCCCTCTTGATGCACTATTAGCCGAACCTCAGCACCGTCTCGACGTGCCTGCTTTGCTTAGTGAGTGTTGGAGGACGGGAATTATTCTGGATATCTTCGACAAGAAGAACCTTACTGAGCGGGACATCTGCACAAAGTTCATCACTCCTGCCGTCGTTGAAACGGCGGGCTGGGATAGAGACACGCAGATTCGCGAAGAGCTTTCTCTGACGAAGGGCCGAATAGTTGTAAGAGGAAAACTCTATTCGCGCGGCGAGCGAAAACGAGCCGACTACGTTCTCTATCACAAAACAAATATTCCTCTCGCAGTCATCGAAGCCAAAGACAACACAAACACGATGAGGTCCGGAATTCAGCAAGCCATACAATATGCTGAAATGTTGGACGTGCCGTTCGCTTATAGCTCAAACGGTGACGGATTTATCGAGCATGACCGTTCGGTTGAGTCCGGCCCGAGGGAGCGCGAGTTGTCACTGAGCGAATTCCCGACTCCGCAGGAACTTTGGCGGCGTTATTGCGAGTACAAGGGAATCGATGATCCCGAAGAGAAAAAGATCGTCACCCAGGATTATTACCCAAGCCCCGAGAATAAGACCCCGCGGTATTACCAACTCACTGCCGTTAACAGAACCATTGAAGCTATCGCTAAGGGCCAGAATCGCGTACTTCTAGTGATGGCCACTGGAACGGGGAAGACGTTCACAGCATTTCAAATCATTTGGCGTCTGTGGAAGTCAGGAACAAAAAAACGAATCCTCTTCCTGGCCGATCGAAACATCCTGGTCGATCAGACCCGAACAAATGACTTCAAGCCGTTCGGCTCTGCCATGACGAAGATACAGAAGCGGCAGGCTGACAAGTCTTACGAGGTCTATCTCGCCCTTTATCAGGCGATCACTGGAACCGAAGAACAGCAGAAGATCTACAAAGAGTTTTCGAAAAATTTCTTTGACTTAATTGTCGTTGATGAGTGTCATCGAGGGAGCGCAGAAGAAGATTCAGCATGGCGAGAGATTCTTGAGTACTTTTCGGGTGCAACCCAAATCGGAATGACTGCGACGCCAAGAGAAACCAAGTATGTCTCGAACATAGATTATTTCGGTGACCCGGTCTTCCTTTATTCACTCAAGCAAGGCATTCAGGATGGTTTTCTTGCGCCCTACAAAGTTATCCGTATTGATCTTGATAAGGATCTAACCGGCTGGCGGCCAGAACACCGCAAGAAGGATCGATACGGAAAGGAAATACCAGACCGCATTTATAATCAAAGCGATTTTGATCAAGAACTTGTTCTTGAGAAACGCAACGAGGTCGTTGCGAAGAAGGTAACTGAATACCTGAAAGCGACAGACCGCTTCGACAAGACGATTCTCTTTTGTGAGGACATCCCGCATGCTGAGCGGATGCGGAGCTTGCTGATAAACGAGAATAGCGACCTCTATGCGCAAAACAGCAAGTACGTAATGCAAATGACCGGCGATAACCCGGAGGGGAAAGCGGAACTCGATAACTTCGTTCTGCCAGAGAGCAAGTATCCGGTAATCGTAACGACTTCCAAGCTCTTGTCGACCGGCGTTGATATCCAAACGTGCAAGCTTATCGTGCTGGATAAGCGAATCGAATCATTGACTGAGTTTAAGCAGATAATCGGGCGCGGTACGCGCATAAATGAAGTGTACGGTAAGGTGTATTTCACAATCATTGACTTTCGGAAGGCGACCGAACTTTTTGCGGATAAGGATTTTGACGGCGACCCGGTGCAAATCTACGAACCGAAAGATGACGATCCAATTGTGCCGCCGGATGAAGGCGCGGATCCGATCGATGATGGCGAAATGATAATTGACGAGGGCGTTCAGGTCGGACCCAAAGGCAAGGGCGTCAGACGAACTAAGTATTTCGTCCATGATGTCGAAGTAAACCTTGTTTCTGAACGCGTACAGTATTACGGCAAAGACGGGAAGCTGATCACTGAGTCGCTCAAGGACTACACGCGAAAGGCTGTGCAAAAGAATTTCACTGCGCTAAATGATTTTCTGAACCGCTGGAGCGACGCAGATAAGAAACAGGCTATTATCGATGAGCTTGAAAACGAAGGCGTGCTTCTCGAAGCTTTATCGGAAGAGGTCGGCAGAGACTTCGATGCCTTTGATTTAGTTTGCCACGTGGCTTTTGGACAGAAGCCTTTGACTCGCCGCGAACGCGCTGAAAACGTGAGGAAGCGAAACTACTTCGCGAAATACGAAGGAGCCGCGCGTGCGGTGCTGGAAGCATTGCTCGATAAGTATGCGGATGAAGGCTTGAGCAATATTGAAGATCCGAAGGTGTTGAAGATTCAACCGTTCGACCAATACGGGACACCCGCCGAGATTGTGCGGGCGTTTGGCGGGAAGGAGAAGTATTTTGAAGCCGTCCGCGAATTGGAGAACAAGATTTACGCAGCGGCGTAAAACTCTCAGACTATGTCAGTAAGCACGACAGTCAAAACAATCCAGGACATCATGCGGAAAGACGCCGGCGTGGACGGCGACGCGCAGCGCATCAATCAACTCGTGTGGATGTTCTTTCTGAAAATCTTTGATGATCGAGAATCAGAGAAAGAGCTTTTGGAACAAAGCTACCACTCGCCGATGCCCGAGCGTTTGCGCTGGCGCAATTGGGCCGCAGATGCCGAAGGCATCACGGGCGAAGCACTGGCCGATTTCATCAATAACGACCTCTTCAAGACACTCAAAGGGCTTTCATCACCCGAGGCGCGATCGCAGCTTGTGCGGCATGTTTTTGAAGAGGCGAACAACTACATGAAGTCCGGCACGTTGATGCGCCAGGTCATCAACAAGATCAATGAAGTTGACTTCAATCGTAAGAATGACCTGCACCTGTTCGGTGACATTTACGAACAGATACTGCGCGACCTTCAGAGCGCGGGCAACGCGGGAGAGTTTTACACGCCGCGCGCTGTCACCCAGTTTATGGTTGAGATCGTTGACCCGAAGCTTGGCGAGAAGATTTTAGACCCTGCTTGCGGGACGGGCGGCTTTCTCACGAACACGATTGAGCATGTCAGAAAGCGTTATGTTCACAGCATCGAAGACGAACAAATCCTGCAAGCCTCGATCAAAGGCGTGGAGAAAAAACAGCTTCCCTATTTTCTGTGCGTGACGAACCTGATGCTGCACGGCATAGACACGCCGACTCAAATCTCGCACGACAACACGCTCGCGCGCCCTTATCGTGATTATCAGCCGGAAGATCGCGTTGACGCGATTGTGACGAATCCACCGTTCGGCGGCATGGAAGAGGACGGCATCGAAAAGAACTTTCCGCAGACGTACAGCACGCGCGAGACGGCAGATCTGTTTCTTGTGCTAATCACTCATCTCTTGCGCGAAGGTGGTCGTGGCGCGATTGTGTTGCCGGACGGCACGCTCTTTGGCGAAGGCGTGAAGACGCGCATCAAGGAAAAGCTCCTGACGGAGTGCAATCTGCATACGATTGTGCGCTTGCCTAACGGCGTGTTCAGTCCTTACACGGGCATCAAGACGAACCTGCTTTTCTTCACAAAGGGTCAGCAGACGAAAGAGGTTTGGTATTACGAACATCCATACCCGCCGGGCGCGAAATCCTATAACAAGACGAAGCCGATTCGCATTGAAGAGTTTGGCGCGGAAAAGGCCTGGTGGACGAATCGCGTTGAAAGCGAAAGGGCCTGGCGCGTTTCGTTTGAGGAAATTGCGGCAAACAATTTCAACCTGGACATCAAGAACCCGAACACGCCCGACGAAGGTCACGGCGACTTTGAAGAACTACTTGCCGCACACAATCAAGTCATGCTCGACCTGGCAGAGACACGCGACACGCTCAAGAGCGAATTGATGAAGGTATTGGAGGCCACGTCTGGAGGGCAAACCCAAGTGAGCCTGCAAACTTTCTTCGACAACTTCGCGCTTCTCACGGATGCGCCGAACGGAGTGCAAGAGCTTCGTGAGCTAGTCTTGCAATTAGCGGTACAAGGAAAGCTTGTTCCTCAGAATCAGAACAATGAACCGGCAACATCACTTGCCAAAGGGATCTTTCAAGAAAAACTTCGCTTAGCAAAAAGCAAAGCGGCTAAGAAAGTCGAACTCTCAAAACCTATCCAGCAAGACGAAATCCGGTTTTCATTACCTGATACTTGGGTCTGGCAAAGAGTAGAGGATGTTTTCTATTCAATCTCGCCCAGCCAAAACAAGATCAAATCAAGTGAAGTAAAAGAGACTGGAGAGTTTCCTGTAGTAGATCAAGGAAAGAAGTTTATTGCAGGATACATTGATGATGAATCAAAGTTAATCAAGATACCCGGCCCGGTGATTATTTTTGGAGATCACACTTGCGAATTGAAATTCATTGATTTCGATTTTGTCGCTGGGGCTGACGGTGTAAAAATATTGCGTCCAATTCAAATTTATGAACCTTACTTTTACAGAGTGACACAAACTTATGAAGTTGCTGAAAGAGGGTATAGCCGACACTACAAGTTTTTTCTTGATAACTTATTCCCACTTCCGCCACTTGAAGAACAAAAACGCATCGTCGCCAAAGTCAATCAACTCATGGCGCTCTGCGACGAACTGGAAACCAAACTGCGCCAAGCCGAAGCTGCCAGCGAAAAGCTGATGAACGCCGCCGTGCAACACGTACTCGCTTTAGCCAGCGAAACGTCAAATCAAGCACTTGCAGGAGCGTCCGCATGAGACAATGCCCATGCCGCATGACTTACCTCGGCGAGCAGCCGGAGAATGCAGGCCAAACTGGCGGAGATTTGGGGCGAAGACAGCGCTGAGAAATGACTGTTCACATTCATCCCCATGCCCGAGAGCGCATGGCTGAACGCGGCGCGACCGAGGCAGAAATTATCGCCACAGTGGAGCGCGGAGAGCGCTTTCCTACGAAATTCGGTCGGACCGGATTTCGTCGCAATTTCGTCTACGAGCAGCAATGGCGAGACAGGTCCTATCGAACAAAACAATTGGAAGTCATTGCGGTGCCAGAGGAGGATGACTGGCTCGTGCTGACGGTTATAGTAAGATACTTTTGACCAGGAGAGAGACGAAAATGAAATTGACCTACGATCCACGATACAACATTGGTTATCTTCGCTTTCACGAGCCGACTGGCGCCGTGGAAACAATCCACATAAGCGACGAACTCAACGTGGACATCGCACCCGATGGCACGATTTACGGCATCGAACTGCTCAACGCAAACGAGCAACTGCGCGGGGAAGATGGCAACAAGTTGCTGGTGGTGAATGAAGCTCGGGGCGAACATGCGGAACTGCCACTCGATGTTTCCGTCTGAATGAAAACCATCAAAGACATGCCTGAGCACAGCCGCCCGCGCGAGAAGCTGCGCGAGAAGGGCGCGGCGGCGCTCACGGATGAGGAGTTGGTTGCGGCAATTCTCGGCATGGGCACGGCCGGCATTGACGTCCGGACGATGGCGAGACAAGTAGCCGGTTTGATTAGCGAACATCGCGAAGGTCTGACACTCGATCATTTGCTCTCTGTACCAGGTATGGGACTCGCAAAAGGCGCGCAGATTCTTTCCGCCTTCGAACTTGCCCGCCGTCATCTGCTCAAGGAGACGGTCAAGATCGAATGCGCGGAAGATGTGCTTCCCTTGCTTGCCGACATCGCTGCCAAATCGCAAGAACACTTCGTCTGTATCTCGCTCAACGGCGCCAACGAAGTCATTGAAAAGCGCACCGTTACAATTGGTCTGCTCGACAGGAGCCTGGTTCATCCTCGCGATGTGTTCGCCGACGTAATCGTAGATCGCGCCGCTGCCGTCATCTTCGCTCATAACCATCCGTCAGGTGATCTCCAGCCGAGCGAAGAAGACTTAAAGACGCAGGAGCGACTTATTGATGCTGCAAAGATCTTGGGTATCCGCGTACTTGATCACGTCATAGTGAGTAAGAAGGGATACTTCAGTTTTCAGGAATCGGGATTGTCCTGACCGACGAAGTCGTCATTGTTGAAGAGAGCTAAGGGCAAGGGGTAAGGGCCGTGCGATTTCGAACTTCGAATTTCGGATTGCGGAATGAAGAGAGCGAAGGGCGAAGGGGAAAGGAACGTTCGATTTCGAATTGCGGATTTCGGATTGCGAATTGGAGAGCAAAGAGCAAAGGGCGAAGGGGTAAGGCGGAAGGGCGAAAGGCAGGAGGCAGCCGAACCGTAGTTTTGAGTTTGGAGTTTCGAGTTTTCCAGTTAGGCGACGACAAAATCGCCATTGTCGAAGGGGCCACGAAATGAAACTCATTTATACCCAGCATGCCCTGCAACGAATGAGTAAGCGCCAGCTTCAGGCTGAATGGGTCGAAAATGTCGCGGCAACCCCGGCCCGAATAGAGCCTGACGATTACGATGACTCTCTCGAACATCGACTGGCAGTTGTCCCAGAGCTTGCCAACCGCGTGTTGCGGGTTATAGTGTCTAAGGAAGAACCCAGGCGCGTCATCAGCGTGTATGTCGACCGGACGATGAAAGGAAAAATATGAAGCTAACGATTGACCGCGAAGCGGATGCGCTTTATTTGAATCTAGACGAATCTCCCGCGGCCGAAAGTGAAGAGATTTCGCCTGGAGTCATTCTCGATTACAACGCCGAGGGCAAAGTTGTCGGGATAGAAATGCTTTACCTTTCCAAACGCGTGCAGCCTGAAACGCTCAATCGAATGCAACTGGAAACGGTTGGCGCTTGACGCCGAAACTCCCTGCGGTAATCATCTTCACTCGCTCAAGCAGATATGGCCGTAGCAAATATTGAGGAATATCTAAAATTGTTGCCGACGCTGAGAGACGCACCGAGCCATCTGCTTTGGTCTTCTTATGACACCGAGGCCGACACACTCTATGTCAATTTCAAAAAGCCCAGCAAGGCGACGGACAGCGACATCACAGATGATGACGTGATTGTGCGGTACGAGGATGGAGAGGTTATTGGCTTCACGATCCTTCACGCGAGCAAGCGGTAGTTTCCCCTCCTACAATAGGTTGAGTGAGACATCATGACAACACCTAAACCCGTCGCCATTGCGAGTCTTTTTGTTCTCATCACGCTGTTTGTCGCTCCGGCGACTCTCGCCCAGAGTCGCGCCTACACACCCGACAAAGGCTCGGCGGAGCGCAAAGCCATTACCGACGCGCTGCGCGTGCCGGTCGAGAAAAGACTGAAGCAGGAAGTGATTTTCAAGATCGATCACCTGAAGGTACAAAACGGCTGGGCCTTCTTGTTAGGCACTCCGCGCCGGCCTGACGGCGGGCAGATCGATTATCGAAACACGCCATACGCCGAGGCTCAAAAGGCCGGTGCGTTTGACGACGGCGTGATGGCGCTGTTGCACAAAGTCGGCGGCCATTGGCGCGTGGTTCAGTACGTCATCGGCGCGACCGACGTGGCGTATCTCGGCTGGGACCGCAAGTTTCACGCGCCCTCGGCGATCTTTCCGCACTAGTTCCACCAGAATCCAAAATAAACCTTTCGCACCCGGCCGACTTGGATTACTATGCGCGCTGCAACGAGTGTCCCCGACCTTGGCGCCCGCAGCGCGAGCGCTGAAAACATCAAAGAATCCCTGGACAGGTCAGCAAACTTCAGTCTATTCGCACTTTAAGTAAACTATGGCGAGAAGAAATTTGCTCCAACTGGCTCTTGCCCTATTTGTATTCACCTCGGCGCAAGTTGCCCGCGCCCAGGAGTCGCTGCCGGATCTCGTTCGTCGCGTCAAGCCTTCGGTCGTATCGGTGCTCACCTACGACGCGAAGGACGAGCCGCTGATTAGCGGCAGCGGGTTCTTTGTGCGGCCCGGCGAGGTGGTCACCAACCTGCACGTCATTAGCGGCGCGCGTCGCGTCGAGATTCACACGCTGGAAGGAAAGGGCCGCACGTATCCGGTCGCGGGAACGCTTGCAGTTGATGCCGAAGCAGACCTGGCGCTGCTCAGCGTCGATTTACCGACCGAGCGCTCGCGTCCGCTCAGTCTGTCAGCGTCTCTGCCCGAAGAAGGCGAGCAGGTTTTTGTGATCGGAAATCCATTGCGCCTGGAAGGTTCCGTGAGCGACGGCATCGTCTCAGCTGTGCGCGAAGTGCCCGACGTCGGCCGCGTGATTCAAATCACTGCTCCGGTTTCGCACGGCAACAGCGGCAGTCCGCTCTTCAACATGCGCGGCCAGGTCATAGGGATCGTCACCGTAAAAGTCACAAATGGCCAGAACATCAATCTCGCGCTCGCCGCCGGGCGGATCGCAAATCTCCGACGCACCCAACTGATCTCGTTCAGCGACCCGGCGAATGACAAGTCAACGACCCAGCCCGAAGTGGTGGCTGAGCAGTGGTATCGCGGCGGGCTCGATTCGTTGTGGTTGGGAAATTACGATAACGCGCTCACCTATTTTGAAACTGCCGCCAATCGCAATTCGCGCCGACCGGAAACCTGGATTCAGATTGGCTATTGCAAAGTCAAACAAGGTCGCAACGACGAAGCGATCCGCGCCTATCAGCGCGCGCTGCAACTGCGGCCAAACTCTGCCGAGGCCTACAACAAACTCGGCGACGCGCACTACTACGCCGGACGTTTCAACGAAGCCATTCAGGCTTACAAACAAGCCGCGCGTCTGCGTCCCGACCAACCCGAGGCTTATTACAACCTCGGTCTCGCTTACCTCGAAATCGGCGATCGTGAGTCAGCGAGGGCGCAAAGCCGCCTGCTCGAAGCGATTGACGTTGAGCTGAATAAGAAGTTGCTGGCTGAGCTGCAGAGGTAGTAAGGATCTGAGTCCGCGAAGCGGACGGCTCGAGAATAACCCACCGATTTATCGGTGGGTAACTACGCAAGAGAAAGATTAGCAAGTCCGCGAAGCGGACGGCAGAAGTTATCGTTGGCCAAGAAGATCTTCTGTCGCCCGCTTCGCGGGCTTTTCCTTTCACATCTATGACGCGTTTCCCAGCGCTGAAGCGCTGGACTATTTTCGGTCGTACCGCGAAGCGGACGAATTGCGCGTTGTGAAAAGCAAGAGGACGCCGCTCGAATAAAACGGCGTCCTCTTTGTGCGCTCCCTCGGGAAACCTAGAAGCGGAAGCGAGCCGCGAGTTGAATCTGGCGTTCCCCCAGGAACGTGCGCGCAAACCCGAACGGCGTCGAGATCGCCGGAGCGGTGGACGTGGTTCCAGAGAGAAGCTAACCGGCGGCTTCAAAAGTCAAACTTGATTGCCAGTTGCACCTGGCGCGGCGTCGCGAACGTGGTTGTGCCCGACGCTGGCGAAGAAAAGCTGCGCGGTGTGCCGAAGGCGGTCACAGCCGAAGGCGCAGTCAACACTCCGGAGGTGCCACCGGAATAGTTGAAGAAAGTGTTGTTGACCAGCACGACGTTCGAACGATTGAAGATGTTGAAGGCTTCAGCAATCAACTGGACTCGCATCTTCTCGCCGAAACGGATCGCACGCGTCAGCCGCATGTCGAACTGGTATACGGCGGGCGACGTGAACTGGTTGCGCACGGTTCCCGGCAGGCGATCATTCGAGCGGTTGCCGTCATTATTGGGATCGCCGCTCACGAGTGCCGAGTAAGCCAAGCCCGACTGAAACTGCATGATGGTCGAGAAGGTGTAGTCGCTGAACAACGCGCGTGCTACCGGGTTCTCAGTCCATTTGATTTTGCCCCATTGATAAACGGGACTGAAGACGAAACGATGCCGGAGATCGGTGTCCGATCTTCCATAGTCGCCCGAGGGATTGGTTTGATTCTCGACAATCTTTGCGTCGTCGGCGCCGACTACGACAGCCGTCTGATCCGGCCGATCGTCCCTTGCTCTTGAATAGGTGTAAGAGGCGATGAACTGAAAACCCTGGGCCAGGCGCTTCGTGGCCTGGATCGCGAGGCCGTTGTATAGCGAATGCGACGCGCTCTCGAAGATGTTGATGCGGCTGTAGGACACGCCTGTGGTGCGCGAGATTGGGCGCACCGTGGTGCTCGCGAACCGCAGGAAGGTGTAGGTCACGCCATCAGGTCCGACCCGAGCAAACGGCGCC
>DASZZL010000143.1:0-4476 GCA_035545035.1 Pyrinomonadaceae bacterium | reverse complement strand
GATCGCGGGAGGCGGGGGTGGATTCTACGTTTATCGTGCGCGCCACAATCAAGCGCAGAGTTCGGCGCCTGTTTCACAAAGCCCGGCGCAGGCCGTTCAGCCCGACGTGACTGCGTCTCCCTCAACCGGAAATTTAGAGCCAACCGCTGCGAAGAGTACCGAACCGAAGAACGAAAAATCGAAAGGCGAAAGGGCCAGCCAACGCGCGGCGGCAACCAGGCAATCGACTGAGAAAAATACCGAAACCAGCCCGCCGGCAGGGTCTCAAACTGGAAATGGGCAAGCGGCCGCGCACGACCAGGATCGAAATCCGGATCGCGGCCGCAGCCCCGCCGGGCCGCTGCCGGGACCACCACCTTACGATCCCGCAAGGGATCCGCAAGGCAGACAGCCTGGCCATCCGCCGGGTGCCGGTGAAATGCCCGCGGTCAGAACATTGCCAAATGGAACGCGCATAGTGACCCAGCCGGACGGCACGCGCATAGTCACCGGGCCCAAAGGTGCGGTACGGGTGATTCCGCCGGGTGAGAAACCAATTCGCAGAAGAGGTCGTCCTTGAGATGAATCTGAGCACGTTCTTCGATTTTAAGGCCGCGTGACCGCGGTCCCAAAAAAAGCGTTGAGGAGTTGAAGATGATTAAAAGGGTTGCATTTCGCTCGGCGTCAACTTTGACGCTCGTTATCTTACTTTCAGTTTTTGCGTTTTCACTGGTCGAGGCGAACGGTGAAATGGATCCAGCTCCTGCTCCGGCGATTCGAATCACGCCGCCGGCGCCGGCGTTTGACGATGTGAAGCGGCTTGATGAACTGGCAGCGCGGCGCAAGCATGTTGCCGATGCGGTTGGCGCGAAAGCGATGCTGGTGCTTTTCAGCGCCGAGCCGCGCGTATACACAAACGACGTCGACTATCAGTTTCGCCAGGAGAACAATCTTTATTACCTCACTAACCTGAACCAGAAACGCGCGACGCTCGTGCTGATTCCCGGCAACGCACAGTCCCCGGAGATTCTTTTTCTGCCGCGGCGCAATGCGAGTGCGGAAACCTGGACGGGTCACATGTACAGCGCGCAAGAAGCAGCGCAGCTTTCAGGCATAAAAGAAATCTGGGAAGCGAGTGAGTTTGACGGCTTCGTGAAGGCGCTTCGAAATCACGAGGCTTTCCATCCCAAGCCGGAGAACGTTTTGCTTTCGTCACAGACTTCCGCAGGGAGTGCGAACGGCTTTGACGCTTTGTCCGCCGCCGCCACGAAGAACGAAGCGTCGCTCTTCCTGCTCCAATTGCCACCGCAGGGAGAGAGCCGCGAGTACCGGCAGGAGCAACGTTTCGCGGCAACCTGGCCTAAAGAGTCGGGCTTCACGATCCAGAATGCTTCGCCGATCTTTGCGCAGATGCGTCTGCGAAAGTCACCCATGGAACTCGAGATAATGCAGCACGCGATCGACATCAGCATCGAAGCGCACGAGCGCGCACAGACGTTCGCGTCGCAAGCGAAATGGGAATACGAAGTTGACGCGCAGGTCGCTTACACCTTCAAGCTGCGCAACGCCGACAACTGGGGATATCCCGACATCGTCGGTTGCGGGCCGAATGCGACGACGCTTCACTATGAAGAATCTCAGGGACCGGTCAAAACAGGCAACTTGATGTTGATGGACGTGGGCGCTGAGTACGGCCACTACTCCGCGGACGTGACGCGCACGTTTCCGGTCAACGGCAAGTTCACCAAAGAGCAGGCCGAGATTTACCAGATTGTTTACGACGCGCAGGAAGCCGCCGCGAAAGCCATTCGCCCGGGCGCGACCCTGTCGCAAGTTCACAACGCCGCGCAGGCGGTAATCAAAGATGGCCTGTTGAGACTTGGGCTGATCACGGATGTGACTTCACAAAGCCAGTATCGCGTCTGGTTCATGCACGGCACGTCGCATTGGTTGGGCATGAATGTGCACGACGTTGGCGGCGGCGCGGCATTCGAACCGGGCATGGTCTTCACGAACGAGCCGGGCATCTACATTCGTCCGGACGCGCTGGACAACTTGCCAAAGACGGCGGAAAACGAAAAGTTCATCGCCGCCATCAAGCCGGCGTTTGAGAAATACAAAGGCATCGGCGTGCGCATCGAAGACGACATGCAAGTTACCCCGGAAGGCGCCAGGTGGATGACCGGCGCGTTGCCGCGCAGCATTCCGGACATTGAGGCGTTTATCGCGAAGGCACGTCGTGAGCAGCATCTTCCCTGATGATTGCCTTGGATCCATCCAGCTTTAATCCCTCCTGCGGAGAGAGCACAAGATGAGAATCATGAACTCGTCAACAGCGCGGGCGCTGTGGCTTGGGCTGGCGTTTGTATTCCTTACTTGTTCGCTGAGCGCGACCGCACAGTCGAATCAACCGCCGGCCGACAACGGGTACATTGAAGGTGCAGTCCTCTAACAGCAATCGTCCGGCGAAAGGCGAGCGTTGTCATACCAGGCGTTCGCGCTGGCGCGGATGATGCTGGATCGCGACCTGAGAATGAATCGCCGCCTCAGAAAGCCGCGCGCCGTTGTCGTCGACTTGGACGAGACGATTCTGGATAACGGCCTCTACGAAGGAATGCAGGTCAAGAACCACGTCAACTTCAACCAAAAGGACTTTACCGACTGGATCAATCGCGCGGAAGCGACGGCCGTGCCCGGCTCAGTTGAATTCTTGAATTACGCCGCCGCGCACGGGGTGACGGTCTTCTACATCACGAATCGCAGAGAGACGCAAAAGCTGGGCACGGTGACGAATTTGAAGAAACTTGGTTTCCCGAACGTCAACGATCAGACCCTTTTGATTCAAACCGACCCCAATAATTCGAGCAAGGAACCAACTGCACGCATACTAACGGGTACTGAGAGCGTTTCGAATTCTCGATCCCATTGTTTCACGGCCCGAATCTATTCCGATATTCAGCTGAGTTCACAAAGCCCGTGACCATGCTGCGTGGGTTGTTGGTCGCATCCAACACCTGAATCCAGTTCAGATAGAGAGCGTCCGGCTGCCGTCGCAGATAGCCAAAGTATTCCATCACCGCGTAAGCCTGATGGTTGTACTTCGTCGAGACCTCTGCACTCTCGACGATCTGTCGCAGCACTGTGGCGCGCGTCAGCGTCGCGTTGTTCAAGCCATCAATCATCGCCTGCCGGCTCGACAGCGTAACACCCGCTGTGTTCAGCAAAGCATCGACATACGAGGTGTTGCCCGCTGGAGTGTTCGGGAAATTGTACGCGCTCGCAAATGCCGGCCGCGTCATGAAATCAGCGATGAACTGCACCTTCGCTGCTTCCAACTGAGCATCCGTAAGAAAGCCGCTCACTCGCGCCAGATCCACTACGAACTCCGCATAATCAGGCTTGCGCCCAAAGGTCACCGGATAAAATCTGTAGACAAAGTAGCCGCGCTGCTGAAACTCTTCTGACTGGAAGAAGAGTTGCGAGACGTGTATGCGATCACACTGGGTCGTGTCGCCGGTGCAGTTGTTGATGGTGCTGGTCCAGCCAGCGAAGCCCAGCGGATCAGGTTCGCGACCGAGAAAGTCTAGGTACTGCTGGCGCACGAAGAAATCAGTTCCATCGATCGGATTGGGCCCGGTCGTAGTTTCATTGTCCACGATCATCACGGTTGTGGTTGACTGCGTGCCCAGCGTTGCCCCCGATGGATTGTTAAGACTGACAGTGAACGTCTCGGTCCCTTCCGCATACGAGTCATCGATGATGGCCACGGAGAATGATTTCGATGTCTCTCCCGCGGCGAAGGTCATGGTGCCGATGGTGTTGATGAAATCGCAGCGCGGCGAAGCGATGCCGTTGAAGACGTTGCAATTCTGCAGACCGGCCGCGTCGTTGGTGGCAAAGCCAACACTGGCCGCTCCCGACGTATCGCCGGAACGCGTTACCGTCAGATTCACTCGCTTATCGCCTTCACCCACGATGAAGAGTGGAGCACTGAACTGGATGGTCGTCGGTGTTGGCGTTGGTGTTGGGGTTGGTGTCGGAGCGGCTGGGTCGAATTCGAATGAGCCGATGTCGGGTTGTGCGCCGCCTACTCCGTCGCCGTCTTTCGGTCGCGTTACGCCACGCTGATCGGTCGGGAGTGCGGTGGCGCCCTTATCAATCGCCGGGCTACCGGCAAGCAGCGCCCGAGTAAAGGTTGGGCCGCCGTTGTTCTGCAATGGGCCGAGTAGGGGATTGATTGGGACTGCGGTTGTTCCGAGTTGATTGTTGGCGCCTGAAACTGTGCTGCCGTCGGCGTTGCCGATCAGACTAAAGTTGGCGGTGAAGGCGCCGAGGAGATTAGGGCTACCGGCACCAGTGTTGAGAGCGACGAGAGAGTTGTTTAAGGTGGCAGTGAAAGTGGGACCGTTGAATATGCCGCCGCCGCCAACAGTGGCCGTGTTGCCGCTAATGGTACTGCTGCTGACAGTCACTGTCGCGTTGTTATTGATGCCGCCG
>DASZZL010000142.1:0-8902 GCA_035545035.1 Pyrinomonadaceae bacterium | reverse complement strand
CCGCGATTGAACGCCTGCGCGAAGCCGGATTCGAAATGGAACTTACCCTGCGTCTGGAGATTGGATTGCGGCCGCAGCATGAGGGTGAATCGGACAGCGAGAGTTCGAGCTCCCTGGAGTTGACAGATGAGGATATGCGCGTGCTGTCGGCGATGAAGATTAAGATTGAACCGGACGAGTGAACTTCCGGGAATCGCCGCACGCGTAAGCGCCGTTCAGCGGCTTCTCTTGCCTGGAAAACCATGATGCGGAAAATCATTTTCAAGTTTCAGCATTCACCCTCTTGGTAGCTTGATTTGCGACCACTCTCGTCCGGGGAATGGAACTTACCGGCTTTATCAAACGTATCAAGGCCCTACAGACGTATTGCGCCGTGAATTGAATTTACCGTCACGGACGAGCCATCACCTTCGCAAAGTGATTGCGCCGCCCGAATGGAGCGCGGCGAAAGCAACCGAGCGCTTTTTCTAAAAGTGAATCTCGCGCCGGCCACAGCGGTGAAAGAGTTTGAACTGGCGGGAGCGTGAACGTCATGATTGACGACATCGAAAGTTTTCTTCCTGAAAATCGTGCGACGAAACTATCAGTAGAAGAGTTTTTTCTCACGAACTCGTCATTGGCGGATTTGTGCTCGCAACAACAGCGAGCAAGTAGACTCGCCGTCTACAGGCAGACCGCAGGTGAATACAAGCAAGAAGAACGCTAGACAAAGGGTAGGAGGTAAACGGGTAATGGCCGAAGGGATCAAAGAGACAACGCCTCGTTTCAAAGCCAGAATCGCCGGTTTCATTTATCTGGTAACCATAGTGACGGGGATCTTCGGCGAGGGCTTCGTTCGCGGCCGGCTTGTTGTAGACAGCGACGCCGCGACTACCGCGACCAACATCCTGGCGCACGAGTCTTTGTTTCGGTTAGGTTTCGTCGCCGTTCTCGTCGGGACCGCGTGTTATGTCGCGGTGACGGCTCTTCTCTATGCGTTGTTTAAGCCAGTGAATCCAGGCTTGTCTTTACTCGCAGCTTTCTTCAGCCTGGTCGGTTGCGCTATCTGGGCTTTTGGTTGCGTCTTTGATCTCGCTGTGTTCGTGGTCCTGGGAGGCGCGCAGTACTTGAGCGTATTCAAGCCGGAACAGTTACAGGCGCTGGCCCTCATGTTTCTCAAATTGAATGGCGAGGCTTTCGGCGTCGGCATGGTATTTTTCGGATTCTATTGCCTCCTGATCGGCTATCTCATTTTCAGGTCAACCTTCCTGCCCCGAATTGTCGGGATGCTGATGGCCTTGGCCGGTTTGGGTCACCTGATCGGCATGTTCGCGAACTTCCTCTCGCCCGCATTCGCGGATCATCTGTTCCCTTACATTCTGTGGCCCGGCCTCCTTGGGGAAGGATCACTGACCCTGTGGCTCCTCGTGATGGGAGTGAATACTTCGAGATGGAAGGAGCAGGTCAGCGCAGCAAGAATGACCAACTTGTAAAAGGGAAATGCAATGAATAGGTTTGGTATCGTCCTTGGGTCGCGAACTTTACGAAAGACACCAGGTTAACTCGAAGATTGTTGCTACTCGCCGCGCCCGGCCAACTCGGACGTTAGGCGCGACATGTTTATGGAACCACATTTAAGAGAGGGTTACCCGCGAGATCTTTCGATCTCGCGGGCTTTGGTTTTGAGTCAGACTAGCGAGCTATAACCATGCCGTGCCCAACGGCACTCGAAAGACTATTCAGGCGGCTCCTTACTTCCTGTAAGTTCCTGCTGTCTTAACGCCGCAGCTCCGATGAAGCCGCCCATCCCCATCGATTCAACCGCGCTGCTGGGAATCAACATCAACGCGCCTTTCTCTTTGAGGCCTTCGTACAGCATGTTCATCGCGCGCAGGTGCAGCGCCGTAGGATTGTTGCGATAAGACTCTGATGCTTTGCTGAATTGGGCAGCGATTTCCACTTCGGCCTGAGCCAGGATAACGCGCGCCGCTTTCTCACGTGTGGCTTGCGCCTCGCGCGACATCGCATCCTGCAATGCCGTCGGAATGATCACATCGCGCATCTCGACTGACTGCACGGTCACGCCCCAGGGATTCGAGCGTTCGTCGATCAGTTTCTGCAACTCTTCTTCGATGCGCTCACGACCACGCAGTAGATCGCTTAGAGAAGTCCGGCCGATGATATCTCGCAGCGCCGTCTGCGCCGCCCAGCTTACCGCCGCCGGATAGTTTTGCACTTCCAGCGCCGCTTTTTCCGGATCGTAGACCACCCAGAAGAGCACTGCGTCAACGTTGACGGGCACGGTGTCGCTGGTCAGGGTCTCTTCCGCCGCAAAGGCCGTCGTGATCACGCGCTGATCGATCCAGGCGGAAATCTGATCGACGAACGGAACGATCCAGAAGAGGCCTGGACCGCGCAGCCCGATGAACTTTCCCAGCCGCAGCACTACCGCGCGCTCCCATTGCCGCGCGATCTTCGGCGATTGGGCCAGGAACAAGCCAAGCAGTACTCCCACGATCGCGCTGATCGGGTTCAGAGTAACCAGTGTCGCCAGCGCTCCCAACCCTACGGGTACGATAAACGCGAGGGCCGCGATAAAGTTCACCCGCGGCGCGTTCATCGCGGGCAAGTTGCTGCGGCTCTCGACCAATTGAATGTTAGCCATACTTCTTCATCTCCTTCTTGCGTCTGCTGTGCAGATGCTCAATGACATCGTCAAGCGAAAAGCCGCGAGTTCCGGTTTCGGCAATGAAATAATCGGCGAGTTCGCGCAAATGCTTTTCGCGATCGCGGCGACCGAATGATGCTTCCTCAGGCTGCGCACTGACAAACGTGCCGACGCCCCGGCGCGTCTCCAACACGCCCGCGCGCTCAAGCTCGGCATAGACTTTAGCAACCGTGTTCGCATTGATGCGCAGATCCACCGCCAACTGCCGCACGGTCGGCAACTGCTCTCCGATAGCCAGCTTGCCGATAGCGATCGCGAACCTTATCGACCGCTCAAGTTGAGCATAGAGGGGCGTCGGATGATTTGGGTCTATGTGGAACATCGACTGATTTCACTATTGTACTACGACAATAGTACACCGAGGGTTTCAGGTTTTCAATCTTGAGTCCGCGAAGCGGACGATCGACAATAGCCCAGCGATTCATCGCTGGGATCGGGAAGTACAGAGACTACTAGTCCGTGAAGCGGACGACTGAACAGGGGGTTGGTACAGAACCCGGAGCGGTAGCGACCGGATCCAACGCTCAACCCGGGACCAAGTGCTCAGCCTCTCTTGCGCTTCTTTCAACGTTGAGCTTAGGATCCGGTCGCTACCGCTCCCGGTTCTGTAACGTCAGCCGTCCGCTTCGCGGACTTACGAATGCGATTGTGACTCCGATCCCAGCGATGAATCGCTGGGTTATTTTCACTCCATCCGCTTCGCGGACTCGAACCAGAGCAGCGGCGCTTTGTGAAGCCGCGAGCCGTATGTTATCTTTTCGACTTTCAAAATCCTTCCAGTTTTCGCCTGTAAGGCTTCGGCATTAATCACGAGGAGTTGACTAAAAAGTTATGACTACGCCCAGCGCAAACGGCACGAACGGACACGTAGGCCGCGTCGTGCAAATCATCGGACCAGTTGTTGACGTGGAATTCAGCGAGAAGTATCTGCCGCCGATTTATCAGGCGCTGCGGATTACTTCCGACGGTTTTGAAGTTCCCGATCCGATCAATGTGATTGCCGAAGTGCAACAGCATCTCGGCGAAGGCCGCGTGCGCGCGGTGTCTATGCTGCCGACGGACGGCATGGTGCGCGGGATGAAAGCTACCGACACGGGCGGACCGATCACGGTGCCGGTTGGTGAAGGCACGCTCGGCCGCGTCATGAACGTTATCGGCGACCCGGTGGACAACCTCGGCCCGATTCCGCATAAACAGCGTTACCCGATTCATCGACACGCGCCAACTTTTGAAGAGCAATCGACCGAACTCCAGATGTTTGAAACGGGAATCAAGGTCATCGATCTGATTCAACCGTTCGTGCGCGGCGGCAAGATTGGTTTGTTCGGCGGCGCGGGCGTCGGCAAGACCGTCATCGTGATGGAACTTATTAACAACATCGCGAAAGCACGCTCAGGTTTCTCGGTCTTCGCCGGCGTGGGCGAGCGCACGCGCGAAGGCAACGACCTTTTGCGCGAGATGGTCGAGTGCGAAGTCATTCAGTTCGGTGAGGAATTCAATAAGAACCTGCACGACACCGGCGCTTTCGACATGACCAAGGTGGATATGAAGGCGATCGAGAAATCAAAGGTCGCACTTATCTACGGTCAGATGACCGAACCGCCGGGAGCGCGTCTGCGCGTGGCGCTGTCTGGTCTCACGGTCGCTGAATATTTCCGCGACCAGGGTCAGGATGTGCTGCTCTTCATCGATAATATTTTCCGCTTTACTCAGGCAGGTTCGGAAGTGTCGGCCTTGCTGGGACGCATGCCCTCGGCGGTCGGTTACCAGCCAAACCTGGCTAGTGAGATGGGCGAGATGCAGGAGCGCATTACTTCAACCAAGACCGGATCGATCACTTCGATCCAGGCCGTGTACGTGCCTGCCGACGACTACACCGATCCGGCGCCGGCGACCACGTTCGCGCACCTCGACGCGGTAACCGCGCTGTCACGACAGATCGTTGAGTTGGGAATTTATCCGGCGGTCGATCCGCTCGCGTCGTCTTCACGCATTCTGGATCCACGCATCGTCGGCGAGGATCACTACAACACCGCGCAGAACGTCAAGCAGATCCTGCAGCGCTACAAAGACCTGCAGGACATCATCGCGATTCTTGGTCTGGACGAACTGTCGGACGAAGACAAGCTCGCAGTTTCGCGCGCGCGTAAGATTCAGAAGTTCTTTTCGCAACCGTTCCACGTGGCGTCTCAGTTCACCGGCCGCGAAGGCAAGTACTGCAAGCTCGAAGAAACGATTAAGGGCTTCAAAGAAATCATCGAAGGCAAGCACGATGAGCTGCCGGAGCAGGCGTTCTACATGGTCGGCACGATCGAAGAAGCGGTCGCGGCGGCGAAGAAGATTCAAGAAGCGTAGGCAAGAAAAAGCATGGCAAGAGGACAAAGGTAAAAGGCAAAGTTAGAATAGCAATGCGCTCCCGAGAACGATCCTAACTTTTTGCCTTTTTACTTTTACCTTTTTACTTGATGGTTATGGCCGATCAACTTCAACTCGAAGTAGTAACTCCCGAACGCCGCGTGCTGGCGGAAGCGGTGAACTCTGTCACCGTGCCTGGACGCGGCGGGGAAATGCAGATTCTACCCGGCCATGCCGCTCTAATTTCAGAACTTCAAACTGGAGTGCTTAGCTACACGGAGAACGGAAGCAGCTCGCAATTGCACGTCTCGGGTGGATTCGTAGAGGTCAACGACGATCGCGTGGCAGTGCTGGCCGAAGTTGCCGAACGCCCCGAAGAGATCGACGCGGCGCGCGCCCGCCTCTCGCGTGACCACACGGAAAAACAATTGAGTTCGTGGAGCGGGAGCGAAAAAGATTTTGAAAGAGCACGCGCTAAGCTTGAGCGATCGATGGTGCGATTGAAACTAGCAGCAAATTCCTAACCGGCAGTTCCCCTGATCGCCTCTCGCATCTCGCGCACAGCTTGCTCTAATCCTATAAAAACAGCGCACGCTACGATGCTGTGACCGATATTGAATTCCTCAATCTCACTGATCTGTGCAACCGCTCCGACGTTGCGAACAGTTAAGCCGTGACCCGCGGCCACATGCAAACCATACTGGGCCGCCAACGCCGCTCCTTCGCGCAGACGCCGCAGTTCCTGATTTGCGCGCACCGCGCCTTCGCCGTGAATTCCATGCGGACCCAAAGTCGCTTCAGCATACGCCGCCGTGCACAACTCAACCTGCTGGGCGTTGACTTCACGCGCCGCTTCGATCTGTTGCGGATCGGGATCGATGAATAAACTCGCGACGATGCCCGAGTCGCGCAAGCGATTAACGGCCGCACGCACGATGGCGATGTTCGGGCGCACGTTGAGGCCGCCTTCGGTCGTAATCTCCTTAGGGTTTTCCGGCACCAGCGAGACCGCATCAGGACGCGTGTCGATCGCAATCTTGATCATTTCTTCAGTGGCAGCCATTTCCACATTCAAGTAGGTGGTGACCGCTTGCCGCAGGACGGTCAGGTCAGCGTCCTGAATGTGACGACGATCGCCGCGCAAGTGGATCGTGATGCCGTCGGCGCCCGCTTGCTCGCAGATCATCGCGGCGGCGACAACGCTCGGCTCCGGCGCGCGCCGCGCCTGCCGCACGGTCGCGACGTGATCGATGTTAACGTTGAGTCTTGCGGTCATTTGTCGTTCCGAACCAAAGCCTCCCTGACGTTCGGGCTACTGCCCCGCTCCGCGTGATGCTAAGTTGTCCTCCCTCACGCGTCAACCACCGGCTGCTGCTGATCGACCAAAGCCGCCGCGCGCGCCGCGCCAATAGCTTCGCGGTAAAGGCCGCGAGCGACTCCGCGACGGATGCGGCGCACTTCATCAACCATGCGAAAGCTGTCGCGCAGGACTGCGACCTTGCTCGCCGCGTCATGATTCCAGCGCACGGGAATCTCGCGCAACCTCAAGCCGGCAAGTTGAGCGAGACAGATCAATTCGACGTCAAAGCCGAAGCGATCGATTTGCGCCGCCTCGATCAACGGCCGGCATACGTTCATGCGAAAGGCTTTGAAGCCACATTGCGTGTCCCAGAACGGCAGCCCGGTCGCCGCACGAACGATGAGATTGAAAACTCGCCCGCCCTGTTCGCGGCGCCACGGCTGGTGCACGCCAATCAAGCTGCGATCGAGCGCGCGTGAACCAAACGTGGAATCGTATTCGCCGTTTCGGATCGGATCGACCAGCCTGGGCGTCTCGGTGATTGGCGTTGAAAGATCCGCGTCTGAGAACAACGCGATATTCGCGCCGGCGGCGAGCAGCCCCGTGCGCACCGCATAACCCTTGCCGCGGTTTGGTTCGTAGCGAATCACCCGCGCAGTGACCGCGCCACATTCAGCGACAGCTCTTTCAGCAACCACGGCCGTCTCGTCTTCGGAACCGTCATCAACGACAACTAACTCAGCGTCCCTTTCGTTGTCCTTCAGGTAATCGAGGATCGTGCGTAGCGTCGTTCCCAGCCGCGCGGCTTCGTTGTAAGCGGGAACGACGATGGACAGACGCGGGGGCATAGTTGATAGGACTCATTCTCAATGAATAGCGGGCGAGGGACAAGCGCGGCGGCGCTTAATTCTAACCTGGAAGTTAATCTTGAAAGTCTGCCAGGCAAGGTGTATGGTCTGAGCCTCCTTTGATTAGGAGTCAGGCCCGCTTTTGGGAGGGCGGGCCTTCGGCGGCGGGGTTGTGGGAGACCTCGCCGCTTCTTCTTTTTATCTTGCGCGTAAGATCTATCTCTCCGTTCTATCTTCTGCTCAGCTTTTCGACTTAGGACCCACGAGCACCTTGCCCGCTTTCGTCCAGCGACCATCGGCTGTGATATATTTTGAGAGTTCAAACCGACGTGGCCCGCGTTATCTTGGACCATTCGCGTTCTATGACTCGCAAATTCACGATCGTCGCAGTGTTCGTTGTCGTCACGGCCAGCCTTGCCGGAGGCCTGCGCGCGCGCTCGGCGCATCGTCGCGTTGCGAACATCAACACCAACAGCGCTGCGCAAGCTTCAGCGGCAGAGAAATACGAAGCAGACAAGGTTGAAAACGATTATCACGAGGCGATCACGACGGTCGAAGAAAAGTACGCCGGCGATATCGATTACGAAAAGGCCACCCAAGCGGCGATTCAGGGAATGCTTTTCACGCTCGATCCGCACTCGATCTATTTTTCGGCGGCCGACTTTAAGAAGTTGAAAGAGGATCAGTCCTCGAGTTTTTACGGCATCGGCGTCCAGATTTTGCGGCACGACGACGGCGTGTACATTCAATCCGTGGTCGAGGGAACGCCGGCGGCGCGCGCGGGATTGCGCTATGGCGATCGCATCGTCGAGGTTGACGGCAAAGACGCGCGCGAATGGTCGAGCGAAGAAGTTTCAAAGAACGTGCGCGGCGCTCGCGGCGAAGCGGTCCGACTGAAAGTTGAACGAGCCGGACGGGAAGCGTCGGCTGACTTTAAGATCGTGCGCGACTCAGTGCCGCTGCCTTCGATCCGCAACGCCTTCATGGTTGGCTCCGGCACGGGCTACATCGGATTGATCGGCGGCTTTCAGCACACCAGCGACGACGAACTCCGCGAAGCTATTGCCAGCCTCAAGAAGGATGGTATGCGCCAACTAGTTCTCGATCTGCGCAACAACCCGGGGGGATTGCTGGACCAGGCGATCGATGTCGCCAGCGAATTCCTGCCGCGCAATAAAGTCATTGTTTCAGTTAAGGGACGAAGCGAATATCGCGAGCCCGTCGTTTACAAATCGAACGGCAGCGAGCCGGAAGATCTGCCGCTGGTGGTCCTGATAAATCGAAACACCGCTTCGGCGTCAGAGATCGTGGCGGGCGCGATTCAAGATCACGGGCGCGGCTTGATTGTGGGTGAGACCAGTTTTGGCAAGGGCCTGGTCCAACACGTCTTTCAAATAGCGCCGTACAATGTCGGCCTTACTCTGACTACCGCGCGCTACTACACGCCGTACGGCCGTTCACTGCAGCGCGACTATTCGAGCGGGTCGCTCTACGACTATTACGTTCGTCACGATCAGAACGAAAATCAACAACCGACGCAGCCCGGACAGCCGTCGCCCAACGAATCAGTACCGCCGCGTGGCTCGAATGCGCCGGCATTTCGCACGGCGGCCGGCCGGATCTTCTATGGCGGCGGCGGCATTACGCCCGACATTGAGGCGCGTGCCCTGAGCGCCTCGCCCGCGCGCGCGC
>DASZZL010000141.1:0-35765 GCA_035545035.1 Pyrinomonadaceae bacterium | reverse complement strand
CTGCGCGCGATGAACATGCTGTACGAAGGCCTCAAAGAGAAAGGCGCGTTGATGTTGATTCCCAGCAGCGCGGTTGAAACAATGGGAATGGGTGGGTTCCTGGGAGCTGCGGCGTTAAGACAGCAGGAACTTACAGGAAGTAAGGAGCCGCCTGAATAGAGATAAGACATTAACGCAAAGGCCGCAAAGTACCTCGCAAAAGGAACGCAAAGAGATTTCCTTGGCGATACTTTGCGTTTAATCTTCTGTAATGCGATTGAAGTGCTTCAAACTACGGGGACCTCATTCCTCCGGCTCAATCTTGATCTTCATCGCCTGCAGCACGCGCATATCCTCATCCGTTAACTCCAGGGATCCCGAACTCTCGCTGTCCGATTCACCCTCATGCTGCGGCCGCAATCCAATCTCCAGACGCAGGGTAAGTTCCATTTCGAATCCGGCTTCGCGCAGGCGTTCAATCGCGGCCGCGACCGTCGGCGATTGCTGAACTGATTCATTGATGGCCGTGCCGACTTCTTCGGCTAACTGTTTGGTGTGGTCATCCATTCCAAAGTTTCTTTGTCGACGGGCGTTTAGAGTACCAACTTTAGTTGGGTTTTTCTCGCTCAACGAAAACCCGACTGAAGTCGGTACTCCGAAACACCGCTAGCCAAAATATGTCGTGATGCTAAGCCACGCCCGCGCCATGGTCAAACGCGGCCGCGCAAGCAACAGCGAGAATTGCCGCGCCGATATTCCGTGTGCTAGCCTTCGACTGCTCAAGTCAGGGCCAGTCACATCAAGCCATGGTCGTAAAAACCAACGCCGAGCGCCGCGAGCATTTCAAAACTTCTTCGGGTATCGAACTGCCTGTAGATTTCAATCCTGCGAACGCGGAACCAATTGAATACGATCGCGACCTTGGGGATCCCGGCGAGTTTCCCTACACCCGGGGCATTCGCCCGAACATGTACCGCGGGCGTCTGTGGACGATGCGACAGTATGCGGGCTACGCGTCCGCGGAAGAATCCAACGCGCGTTACAAATATTTGCTTTCGCAGGGCACGACGGGCTTGTCAGTCGCGTTCGATCTGCCGACGCAGATTGGGCTCGACTCGGACGATCCGTTAGCCGCGGGCGAAGTCGGCAAGGTCGGCGTGGCGATCGATTCATTGGAAGACATGTCACGACTGTTCGATGGGATACCGCTCGGCGAAGTCTCGACTTCAATGACGATCAATGCGACGGCGGCGATCCTTTTGTGTCTTTATCTCGCGGTTGCGCGAAAGCAAGGCGTCACGTTCGACAAAGTAAACGGCACTCTTCAGAACGACATCCTGAAGGAATACATCGCGCGCGGCACTTACATCTATCCGCCCGCCCCGTCGCTGCGTTTGATCACGGATACGTTCGCCTTTTGCGCGCGCGAGGCGCCAAACTGGAACACAATTTCGATCAGCGGTTATCACATTCGCGAAGCCGGCTCGACCGCGGTGCAGGAAGTTGCCTTCACGATCGCCGATGCGATTGCTTACGTCGAAGCGGCAATCAAAGCTGGTTTGGAGATTGACGACTTTGCGCCGCGAATCTCGTTCTTCTTCAACGCGCATAACAATCTTTTGGAAGAGATCGCGAAGTTTCGCGCCGCGCGCCGTCTGTGGGCCCGGATCATGCGCGAACGTTTTCACGCGCGCGATCCGCGGTCAATGATGTTGCGCTTTCACACGCAGACGGCTGGATCGACGCTGACCGCGCAACAACCGGAAGTCAACGTGGTGCGCACGACCATCCAGGCGCTGGCTGCGGTGCTCGGCGGCACACAGTCTTTGCATACGAACGCCATGGACGAAGCGCTCGCCTTGCCGACCGAAGATGCCGCGCGCGTGGCATTGCGAACGCAACAAGTCATCGCTTACGAATCCGGCGTGGCCGATACGGTCGATCCGCTGGCCGGCTCGTACGCGATTGAAGAACTGACGAACGAGATCGAGCAACGCGTGGTTGACTACCTTGACAAGATCGACGCGATCGGCGGCACGCTGCACGCGATTGAATCGGGTTACATTCAGCGCGAAATTCAGAATGCGGCTTACGAGTATCAGCGGGCCGTCGAGACTGACGACGCAGTCGTGGTGGGCATGAATCGTTTTCAAAGCGATGAAGAATCACATGTGAAAACGCTGCGCGTCGATCCGGCTGTTGAGCAAGCTCAGATCGAACGCGTGCGTTCATTACGCGAGGGTCGCGACTCAATCGCCTGTGAACCTTCGCTGGTAAGGCTCGAAGAAGCCGCGCGAGGAACTGAGAACGTCCTGCCGCGAATCCTTGATTGCGTCGAAGCGCTCGCGACGGTCGGCGAGATCAGCAATCGCCTGCGCACTGTATGGGGCGAATATCGCGAGGCGGTGACGGTCTAGGAAGACCGGCCAGCAGCCCGACCGTAAAGGAGGGCGTATCCAGAAAGGAAAACATGAATCGAAGAGAGTTTACTAGGATATTGGGCATTGGCGCGGTGGCGCTTGGTCTGCCGGGAATCGCACGGTCCTCCTCCCCTCAACCTCAGTTTTCGATCACGATGGACGATTTTGCGTGGCATAACGCCGTGCACTTAACTGCCGAAGATCGCAACCGGGCAATTCTCCATGTGTTGAGCGCGAAGCGGGCAAAGGCGGCGCTGTTCGTCGTTGGCGGGATGGTTGACAGCGAAGAGCGCGGCAAGAAGCTGCTCCGATCCTGGGATGAAACCGGGCACATCATCGGGAATCACACGTACTTGCATCGTTCGTTGAATTCCACGATCACCGCCGCCGAATACGAGCAGGATATCTCACGCGCCGAGGAAGTTCTGAAAGACTTCAAGCAGTTCCGCAGGATCTTTCGCTATCCAGCTTTGAAAGAGGGCAACACCGCCGCCAAACGCGATCATGTGCGCCTGTTTCTCAAAAACCAAGGCTATTGCATCGGCCACGTTACGATCGACAACTCTGACTGGTTTATCGATCAGCGTTTGGCTGCGCGCTTGCAGAAAGATCCCGGCGCCGACGTAAAGACTTATCGCGACTATTATCTCAAACACATGTGGGACCGCGCACAGTATTACGATTCACTAGCGAAGCGAGTGCTGGGCCGCGGCGTAAAGCACACGATCCTGACTCACTTCAACCTGCTGAACGGATTATTTCTCGGCGACCTGATCGAGATGTTCAAAAGCAAAGGCTGGCAGCTTATCGACGCCGAAGAAGCGTTCACCGATCCAGTCTTCCGGGCTGAGCCGAAAATTGTTCCGGCGGGCGAAAGCGTGGTGTGGGCGCTGGCAAAAGAGGCAGGTAAGATTCCCATGTCGCTGCGCTATCCCGCCGAGGACGGAGAGTACGAGAAGGCGAAGATGGATAAGTTGGGGTTGTAAAATATTTCTCCGTGTCCTCGTTGGTGAATTTCAATATTAGAAAAGTTCACCACAGAGGACACGGAGAATACCGAGAGAGCGAAAGTCGCGCGCGCCAATCGTCAAGAAAGCCGACTATCGCCGTCCGCCTCGCAGCAGCAATCCCAAAAACAAACCCGCCGCCGCGGAAATCAGGATCGCGTGACCTGGGTTCTTGCGCGCGTAGTCTTTGGCTTCGCCGGCAATCTCGTTGAAGTCCTTGCCCTGCAAGTCCTTGATCTTCTCGCCTACGACGCCAGCTTTCTCGCTTAGATAATCGCCGGCCTTTGATGCGGTTGCGGAGATCTTTCTCCCATATTGCCGCGCCGTCTCTTCAAGTCCTGACATGTGCATTTCGCTCCCACAAATGATTGACGCGTTCGGCGCCCTATTCTGTCCGTTTTCGGTAGCTTCTGGCATTTTTTTACTCCCTGGTTGCTGCTTTCGTTGCGACCAAACTCTCCATACGAGCAAAGGCTTCGTTGAGTTGCGGAATTCACGAGAGCGCCGGACGGAGCCCGCGAAGCGGGCGGAAGAATTTAGCCCAGGGTGGCGGGACGGTCTTGCGCCCGCTAAAGCGGGCTCTAATTCTCTTTCTAGCGCACCCAGGGCGGGGCATCGCTCCACTTCGTTCCGCGCTGCTTGCCCTGGGCTAAATTCTTTCGCCTGCTACGCAGGCTCGTTGAGCGGCTTCGGTTTACTGACATCTGATAAGATTTCGCACCACATCAGCCGCATGAAATTTCCTTGACTTTTCCCTTCGGTCAATGGTAAGTGAGTACTTACTTCGAAAGCGGGACGATCTTTTGCGACCTCTGAGAAAACGAATCACTACGAGTAACAGCGCCACCGTTAATGGCGGGCGCATGGCGGGCGGAGAGCGCCGGCTGCAAATCCTGCGCGTCGCGATGCGGTTATTTTCGCAGCGCGGCTTTGGCGGTGCGACCACGAAAGAAATAGCCATGGCGGCCGGCGTGTCGGAAGCAATGGTCTTTCGTCACTTCGCCACCAAGAAGGAACTGTACAGCGCGATCCTCGATCACAAAGCTAGTCTGCACGACTCGATGGATCCGCACCAGGTCGTGGCGGAAGCGCTTGCCCGAAAAGATGACCGTGCTGTTTTCGAAGGACTCGCGCTCGACGCTCTCAATCAACATGACTACGACCCGGAATTTCACCGTTTGCTTCTGCATGCCGCGCTGGAAGAACACGAACTGGCGCAGATGTTTTGGGAGAAGTTCGTCACCCGCGTGTACCGGATCCTGGGCGCTTACATTCGCGAGCGGCAGCGCGATGGCGCAATCATTGACGTCGAGCCTCTGGTCATCGTGCGCGCTTTCGTCGGCATGGTCATCCACCATTCGCTCAACAACAATTTGTGGGATCGAAAGCGGACCCTGCTGAAGATTTCGAATCAAGTGGCGGCGCGCGAGTTCACGGACATTCTGTTGCGTGGCGTCAGCAAGACTAAGCGGCGCAATGGTTCGTTGAGCAGGACGGCAGGAGGAAACCCCAAGAGAAAGAAATCGAGCAGATGACTTCACGACCATCGATCAAACTCACACTCATCGTTTTGCTGGCTACGGCTGCCGGCGCTAGCTTCATTGCCTGCGGTCGCTCCAACAGCCAGCCTAACAACAGCTCGCCTTCGGCGAGCCCGTCGGCGAACTTAATCGAAGTTTCGACCACGCCCGCGATTTCGCGGCAACTCCCTCGCTTCTTTGAAGCGACGGGCAGTCTCGCCGCGGATGTGCAGACGGACGTGCAACCACAGACGGCGGGCAAGGTTGTCCTGGTCGGCGTAGACATGGGAAGCGCAGTGAAGAAGGGACAGATGCTCGTGCGTCTGGAAGCTGCCGATTACAAGCTGCGCGTGGATCAAGCCGTGGCTCAGCTCGATAACGCTAAGGCCGCGGTGAAACAGGCGGAAGAAAAGATCGGGCTGCGGCCGAATCAGCAATTTGTTCCTGAGAGAGTGGCGGATGTGTCGGCGGCGCGCGCGAATTACGATCTGGCGGAGAGCAATTTTCAGCGCGCTCAGAAACTGGTTGAGTCCGGAGACATTTCGCGCGCCGAATACGATCAGCGGAAATCGCAACGTGACGCGCTCAGACAAGTGTACGAGTCCGCGATCGCGCAGGCGCGACAGAATTACGCGGCGGTACTGGTCGCTCGTACGAACGTGACGAACGCTCAGACGCAGGTCAACATGGCGCAGCGCACGCTTTCGTACACGGTAGTCGCGGCTCCGATAGATGGTTTCGTGCTGGAGCGACCGGTTGATGTCGGCGCGTATGTTGCGACCACGACGAAGATCGCCACCATCGTGCGCACGAATCCTTTGTGGATACGCATCGACATACCCGAGCAGGCTGTGCCGCAGATCAGGAACGGGCAGTCGGTTTCGCTGACAACCAGCTCCTGGCCCGACAGATCTTTCAGCGGGCACATCGCGCGCGTCTCGCCCAACGTCTCGGCAACTTCGCGCACGCTGACCGTTGAAGCAGAGATCGATAACCGCAGCGGCACGCTCAAGCCAGGGCAGTTCGGCACGGTCAGAATTCTACTACCGCAAAGCGAGGCCGCGGTGCTCGTGCCCCAGCGAGCGCTGCGCACAATCTCGGGCGCGACTTACGTCTTCGTGATCAAAAACGGCCACGCTGAGCAGCGTCTGATTCAATCCGGACAGACTGAAAGCGATCTGGTCGAAATTAAGAGCGGCGTGGCGGCTGATGAAGTTGTGGCTACGAGTAATGTGGATCAATTGAGTGATGGCGCGGCCGTCAGGCAGTAGCAGCCGGCAGGATGCCGGCGTTCCGCAGGCAGGGATGCCTGCGCTCCCGGGAAGCGAGCCATGCAAAAACTAGCTGAAATTTGTGTTCGTCGTCCGGTATTCGCGACCATGCTTATCCTGAGCATCACGGTCGTGGGTGTGTTTTCCTTCAGATCATTGGGCGTCGATCTGTTTCCGAAGATCGATCTGCCGACGATTACGGTGACCGTAATCAATCCCGGCGCGTCGCCGCAAGAGATCGAAACCGAAATCACCGACAAGGTCGAAGGCGCGGTCAACACCGTCAGCGGAATCGACGAGTTGCGATCGACTTCGATCGAGGGTGTCTCGCAGGTCTTCATCACCTTCGTTCTGGAAAAGAACGCCGACGTGGCGGCCCAGGAAGTGCGCAACAAGATCGATCGCATCGTAAACGATCTTCCCGAGACTGCCGAGGTTCCGATCGTGCAGAAGCTCGACACCGACGCGACGCCGGTTCTGCGCATCGCGGTTTCCGCGCCCCGATCTCTGCGCGAAGTTACGGACATCGCCGACAAGCAAATCAAGCGAATGATCGAATCGATCAACGGCGTCGGCAACGTCGAGATCGTCGGTGGTCGTCAACGCGAAGTGGAAGTGTGGGTCGATCCGGACAAGATGCGCGCGTTCAATGTCTCGGCGGCCGACGTGGCTAACGCCGTGCGGTTGCAGAATATGGAGGTGCCGGGCGGTCGCGTCGAAGAAGGGAAGCGCGAGCTGACCGTGCGCACCATGGGCCGCATTCCGGATCCGGCGCAGTTCAACAATTTGGTCGTTGGGAGTCGCGGACCCTATGCCGTCAAGTTGAGTGACATCGGATACGTCGAAGACGGCGCGGAAGAACAGCGCACCGCCGCGCGTCTGAACGGACAGCCGGCCGTGACGCTGGTCGTTTCCAAACAATCCGGACAAAACACTGTGGCCGTCGCCGATGCAGTGAAAGAGAGGCTGGCAGAGATTGCGCCGACGTTGCCGCGCGACGTCAAGACTCAAGTCGTCGGCGACCAGACGATCTTCATCAAGGCCGCGCTGCATTCGATTCAGTTGCACCTGATCGAAGGCAGTATCCTCGCGGCCATCGTCGTCTTCGTCTTCCTCTGGAACTTCCGGGCGACGTTCATCGCGGCCATCGCCATTCCTACTTCGATCATTGCGACCTTTGGGCTGATGGCGGCGATGGGCTTTACGCTGAACCAAATCACGATGCTGGCGCTGACGCTGATGGTGGGCATCGTCATCGACGACGCGGTCGTGGTGCTGGAAAACATTTTCCGCTTCGTCGAAGAAAAAGGAATGCCGCCATTTCAAGCGGCCATCGAAGGCACGCGCGAGATTGGTATGGCCGTTACGGCCACGACATTGTCGCTGCTCGCAGTGTTCCTGCCCGTCGGTTTCATGGCGGGTATCGTCGGCCGATTCATGTCGTCGTTCGGGTTCACTTCTTCGTTCGCGATTGCGGTTTCTTTGCTGGTGTCGTTCACGCTGACGCCGATGCTCGCGGCGCGCATGATCAAGCGCAAGACCGAAGCTCGAAAGGGCAAGACCGACGCCACGGAGGATCCGCACGTTTCCGAAGCAGGCCAAAAACGCGAATTCACGCTCGCTGAATTCAAAGACAAGTACGGCCAGGCCCAATCGAAAGAGGGCCGCTTCTATCGTCCGATCGATCGCACTTACACGTGGATGCTCAAGTGGGCGATGGCCCATCGCTGGGCAATCGTTTTGCTGTCGGTGCTCGTGATTGTCAGCACGATTCCGCTGTTCATGTTTGTGGGCAAAAATTTTCTGCCGGTTGACGATCAATCGCAGTTTGAAATCAACGTGCGCACGCCTGAGGGCTCGACGCTTTCGTCAACCTCGGCGCTGAGTGAACGCATTGCCGCCGACGCGCGCAAGCTTTCCGGAGTTACCGATACGTTGGTCACGATCGGCAGCGGCCAGCAGCAGATCGTCAATCTCGCGAACATCTACATCAAACTGGCGCCGATCGAAGAACGCAGCGCATCGCAGATCGAGCTGATGTTGCGCGTGCGTTCCGAGATTCTGGGTAAGTACCAAAAGGAGTTTCCAAATCAGTTGCGCACCAGTGTCAATCCCGTGGCCGCCATTTCGGGCGGCGGATTTCGCAACACGGACGTTCAGTTTGTCATCGGCGGACCCGATCTCGACAAGCTGACGAAGTATTCGGACGATCTGCTGGCAAAAATGAAGAGCATTTCCGACGTAGTTGACCCGGATTCTACCTTGATTACCGGAAAGCCCGAGTTGCGCGTGGTTATCGATCGCGCGCGCGCGGCCGATTTGGGTGTGCGCGTCGGCGACATCGCGCAATCGCTGAACACGCTGGTCGCCGGTCAGAAGGTTTCCACTTTCAATGCGGGCACGGATCAATACAACGTGCGCGTGCGTGCGATCGGCGAATTTCGCGCCAATGCTGAAGGCATAAAGCGAATGCTGGTGACGTCGCAGAAGCTTGGCTGGGTCAGTCTCGACAATCTGGTGCGCGTCGAGGAAGGCACCGGCCCATCGTCCATCGATCGATTGAATCGGCAGAGACAGGTGACGCTGCTGGCGAATACAAGGCCCGGCGGCTCGCAGGCGGCCATCATCACGAAAATGAACCAGTTCTCGAAAGACGAGCATATGGACGCAACGTACACAACCGGACTGGCCGGACGCTCAAAGGAGCTCGGCCGCGCGGCCTTATATTTTCTGCTGGCAATCGTTTTGTCGTTCGTCTTTATGTACATGGTCCTGGCCGCGCAGTTCGAATCTTTCATTCACCCGATCACGATCCTTTTGACGCTGCCGCTGGCGATTCCGTTCGGCATCGTGTCGCTCCTGGTGACGTTCCAGACGGTGAATATCTTTTCAGGGCTTGGCTTGCTGCTGTTGTTCGGAGTGGTGAAGAAGAACGCGATTCTCCAGATCGATCACACGAACGGACTGCGTAAGCAGGGCATGGAACGTCACGACGCGATCATTCAGGCGAACCGCGATCGCCTGCGGCCGATTTTGATGACGACGATCGCGCTGGTCGCCGGCATGACGCCGCTGACGCTTTCCAGCGGGCCGGGTGCGGGCACAAACAGATCGATCGGCGTGCTGGTAGTCGGCGGTCAGTCGCTCTGTTTGCTGCTGACGCTGCTGGCGGTGCCGGTTTTCTATTCGCTGTTCGACGATCTGGCGCGCAGCCGCGTCTGGTCGCGAATCGGCGGCGGCTTTCGCAACACATTCGGACGCACGCGTCGTCGGGCAGCGACTGCGGCCGCGTCTCTATTGGGACCAATGTTCAAGATTCTCCTGATCGCTGCAACGCTTCTGGTTTTGGTTCCGTATCGCGTGTCGGCTCAGGAGTCCGCGGCTTCACCAAGTCCCTCGCCCTCAGCGTCCGTCGAACAAACTCTGAAAGTGCCGCCGGTTGCCAACGGCTTTCGCGCGAACGCCGCCAAGCCTCTGCCCGCGCTCAGTCGCGTCGGCGTGGACACGAATAAACAGAGGCCGCTGACGTTGCGTGAGGCGATCGCTTTGGCGCTGGCTAATAACAAGGACATCGAAGTAGCGCGCGACAACGTCAAGATTGCCGAATACGATCTGCTTTCTGTTCACGGCGCTTACGATCCGAGATTCAGCGCGCAGAGTTACTATGAAAAGATCAAGGCGCCGGCCGCCAGTTTTCTGAGCGGCGCCAGCACCGCGGTCGAGACGGCGGACGTCACGGCAACGACTCGATTGGAGGGTTTGGCTCCAAAGTCTGGTGGCAACTATCGGCTCGATTTTTCATCCCTTCGTTCGACCAGCAACAGTCTGTTCACGGCGCTCAATCCGCAATACCCGACCGCGCTGACTTTCAGTTTCACGCAGCCGCTGATGCGCGGCCTGCGAATCGATTTGCCGCGGCGACAGATCGAAATCGCGAAGAAAAATCTTTCGCTGACCGACGCGCAGTTTCGCCAGCGGGCGATCGAAGTGATTACCAACGTGCAACGCTCGTATTGGGACCTGGTTTTTGCGCTGCGCAATTTGCAGATTCAACGAAACGCTGTCCAGGACGCTCGCGTCCAACTGGATCACAATCGGCGCCTGGTGGCCGAAGGGTCGCTGGCGCCGATCGACATCGTCGCCGCGGAAACTCAGGTGGCGAATTTCGAGCAGGCTGAATTCACGGTGCTGGAAGACGTTAACCGCGCTGAGAACAATTTGAAGAACCTGATCGCGGAAAACCAACAATCTCCGTTGTGGAATGCTTCGGTCGTACCTACGGATGATGTCGATCTAACGCCGGCGCAAGTTTCGCTGCCTGACGCGATGAAAGCCGCGAAGGAGAACCGGCAGGAGTTGAAACAGTCCGATCTCGTCCGCGAGATCAACCAGCTGGATCAAAAGCTTTACCGCGACCAAACGAAACCTCAGATCGATCTGGTCGGCAGTTATGGAATGGTCGGAAACGCCGGCACGTTGACTGCGACGACCAGTCCTTTTACGGCCAGCAGCGATCAGCTTCGCGCTCGGGTGAATCAGTTATCGGTGCTCGCGGGCTTGCAGCCATTGGCCGCGCCGCCGGCAACGACAATCTTGCCGGACTTGATTGGCGGCTACGGCCAGTCGCTTTCGAATCTGGGCTCGAATCAGTTCAATAATTTTCGCGTCGGAGTCTCAATCAGTCTTCCTCTGCGCAATCGCACTGCGGAAGGACAACTTGGTCACGCCCTGATCGAAGGAAAGCGGATCGTCACGCAGCGCGAGCAACTGGAACAACTGATCCAGGTTGAGGTGCGCAATGCCTTGCAGTCACTGACGACCGCGGAAGCGCGGTTGCGCTCGGCAGCAGTCGCGCGCGAAAACGCCGAGCAGCAATACGAAAGCGAGAAGCGCAAGCTGGACGCCGGCCAATCAACCGTCTTTCTCGTGCTCGAGCGCCAGACGGCCCTGTCTACGGCGCGTGGCAATGAGTTGCGCGCGCAGACCGACTTGAACAAAGCGATTGCTGAGCTACAGCGCGCGACGGGGAATTCGCTCGCGGCAAACAACGTGGCGGTGGCGGTTCACTAGCTCACGTTTTCGTTCTCGCCATTACATCACGACCTGAAATTCTGATTGACGGCATGCCGCGTGAACGTCTAGAATTGTAATTGCGTCGTTGTGACCTCCATGATGGACGGCGAGCCCCTTAAGCCCCCGAGCCCCTGAAACAATTCCCGCCCAGAGCGAAGAATAAAGGAATGAGAGAAGTTTTCCGTTCGCGAGGCAGAGCCTCTCAAGCGCAAGCGAATAACAATCGATCTGTGCAAAACAAAACCATACGGATCCGCTTAAAGATCTACGTTCCAATCCTGCTGGCATTGGCGGTTCTCGCAATCCTGGCAGCGCCCGGATTTTATTCGCCGTCAGGCGCGCAAACGACTAGAGCGCGTTTCGAGCAGGATGTCGAACAGGTCTTCACAAATCACGAAGACGTTAGGCTCGATCCTCGGACGGCAGCGCTGCGCGTAAGAGAATCAGGGCGACTGTCAGTGCAGACGCCGGCGCGCGACCTCGAGATTGTGCTGTCGCCCAACGATTTGCGCGCGCCCGGTTACCACGCCGAAGAAGTTATCGACGGTGGAATCGTGCGCGAGGTTCCGATGTCGCGCGTCAATACTTACAAAGGAAGCGTCGTCGGAATGCCGGGCGCGGACGCGCGATTTACCGTGGACGATGGCACAGTCGAAGGGATGATCATCACTGCTGACCAGGCCTACTTTCTTGAGTCAACCCGGAAATATTCAACGTCCGCCGACGCTGCGGATTACTTGCTCTACAAAGCTTCCGATGTGCGTCCGGAGATAACCAGGACGTGTGGTGACACTTTGGACGAACAGGTGAATCGCGAAGCTAAGCAGTTTGCCTCGACCTTTTCGTCCAACGTCGCGCCCGAAGTTTTTTCGCCCTTCAGAGTTGCTGAGATCGCCACCGAAGCGGACTTTGAATACGTGTCCGCGCTTGGAAGCTCGACGGCTGCGAACAACGACATCCTGAGCATCATGAATCAGGTCCAGGGAATCTACGAACGAGACATTGGTCTTACTTTCAGCGTCGTGTTCCAACACACGTGGGCGACCGCGAGCGACCCTTACAATACCAGCGGTGATGCCAGCGCAGCCTTGACTGAGTTTACGAATTATTGGAACACGAACTTCGCCGGCACCAATCGGGACGTCGCGCATCTTTGGACCGGCAGAAGCCTGGGCGGCCCGGCGGGCGTTGCCTGGATGGGCGTCGTTTGCCGCGACGCGGCGCACGCCTACGGACTTTCTGACCGAGAAACGATGGCGCCGTTCCGAGTTGGTATTCCGGCGCATGAGATCGGCCATAATTTCAACGCCAGCCATTGCGACGGGCAGGCAGGTTGTGACAACACGATCATGCTGGCGACTCAGACTCCGTCCAACACGCTGACCTTTTGCCAGTTTTCGCGGAACGAGATCACTAACTACGTGACGGGCAACTCGGGCTGTCTCAGCCCCGGTGCTGCTCCGCCGGTGATCCAATTCAGTTCGTCGTCGTACAGCGTGAGCGAAACCGGACCGCGCGTGGACATCAGCGTCAGTCGCTCGGGCGACGCCTCTGCGGCGGTAACCGTGGGCTTTGCTACCAGCGATACGGCAGGTTTGCAGAATTGCAACGTGTTCAATAGCATCGCGTCGTCGCGCTGTGACTATGCCACCACAATAGGCACGCTACAGTTCGCCGCGGGCGAGACTTCCAAATCGTTCTCAGTGGCCATCGTCGATGACTCTTACGCCGAAGGGAGCGAGGAGTTTACAGTCAGCCTCAACAATCCCGTCGGCGCCATGCTGGGTGCGCAATCCAGCGCGACCGTCACGATCAACGACAACGAAACGACGAACGGACCGAACCCAATCGACAACACAAACTTCTTCGTGCGCCAGCACTACATCGATTTTCTCGGGCGCGAGCCGGATCCAGGCGGATTCGCCGGCTGGACCAGCACCATCAACAACTGCAGCGGCGATACCACGCAATGCGATCGCATACACGTCTCGCAACTGTTCTTCCAATCGGAAGAGTTCCAAAGTCGCGGCTACTTCATCTATCGATTTTATCCGGTGGCATTTGGCCGCAAGCCTGACTATGCGGAGTTCGTTACGGACCTGGCGCGAGTGAGCGGCTTCCTGGATGCTAATCAGTTGGAAGCAGCGAAGGTGCAGTTCATCGCGGACTTCATGGCGCGCACCGCGTTTTCCAGCGCATACAATTTCCCGAACACGCCGACGGGCAATCAGCAGTATGTCGATGCCTTGCTGAACACGGCGGCGGTGACTCTGCCGGCGGCGACGCGGCAAGCGCTGATTAATGGGTTGAACAACGCGACGATGACTCGAGCGCAGGTGCTGCGACAGATCGTGGAAAGTTCGGAAGTGTCGACTAAGTACAACCACCAGGCGTACGCGGTGATGGAGTACTTTGGCTATCTGCGACGACAGCCGGACGCATTTTATCTTGCCTGGATTCAGGTGCTGGACCAGAGCAACGACCCACGCGGGATGGTCACGGGCTTTGTGAACTCGGCTGAGTATCGACAAAGATTCGGACCGTGATGACGAGCCACAGATGAACGCGGATTAGCGCAGATAAAAACGAACCAGCCACGAAAAGGCACAAGAGGCACAAATGATTTGGCGGTTATTCTTGCGCTTCTTGTGCTTTTTTGTGGCCGATGTTTTGGCTCGCTTCAAGATTCCCAGGCTCGGGCCAATGCCTTGTGATAATCTGCCTGCGAGTTAGAAGAAGCTTGTTCACCCACAGCTAATGAATGCGCATCGGACTTGATGGCTTTCCGCTGCTCACGCCGAGGACCGGCGTTGGGCATTACACTTTCGAACTCGCGCGCGCGCTTGCGCGGCTCGCCCCATCCGACGAATTCGAGCTGGTAGCGCCCGGCCCTTTCCCTGGTTCTATCATCGAAGACATTCGTCGCAACTGTCCCGACAATCTGCGCGCGGTTAACGCCGAAGCCAGCTCGATTCGCCGCCGCCGTTGGTGGGCAGTCGGCCTGCCGCTTTACCTCAGAAAAGCTTCGCTGGATCTCTTTCACGGCACAAATTATGAAGTGCCGCTTTGGAGCAAGCGCCGCAGCGTGCTGACGATTCACGATCTTTCTATCTTGCTCCACCCTGATACGCATCAGGCTGACCTGGCTCGACGTGCGCGCCGGCGTCTGCCGGTGATGGCTCGATCCGCAAGCATGATCATTACCGCAACCGAATGTGTGCGGCGCGAGATCTGTCAACATCTGCACGTCAAACCCGACAGAGTTGTCGTCACACCCTATGCGCCCCGCAGTGGCTTTCAAGCAATGCCCGCAGAGCAGGCCAACCAGACGAAACGACGATTCGGCGTCGAAGATGAGTTCATATTGTTTGTTGGGACTGTCGAACCTCGAAAGAATTTGCTAACGCTGGTTCGAGCTTTCGAACAAGTACTGCGCCAGACATCTCGTCGTCCTCAACTCGTAGTCGTCGGCGCGGAGGGCTGGCTGATGGACGAGTTGTTCGCTTTCATCAAGGAATCAGCTATCAGCGATCGGCTGCGCCTCACGGGTTACCTGGATGATGACGATCTGCGTGCTCTGTATTCGTCATGCACGGTGTTTGTCTATCCTTCGATCTATGAAGGTTTTGGTCTCCCGCCGTTGGAGGCGATGGCTTGCGGCGCACCGGTAATTGCCAGCAACATCGCGACCTTTCAGGAAACGCTTGGAGACGTGGCGCAACTGGTTGAATCGAATGATGCTGAGGCGCTAGCCAAAAGAATTGTCGAGTTCCTGGAAAATGAAGACCGGCGCAGAACGCTCTCTGCCGCCGGACTAGAGCATGCCGGGAAGTTTTCGTGGGAGAGGACGGCTCGACTGACTCTTGAGGTTTATCGCGAGGTATTAAGGCAGATTTGAAAAGGTGAACAAAGAAACAACCGGCTTGTTAGCGTTTGCTCCTGGCATCGGCAGAGTTTCGCAGGCGCCACATTCGCAGCAGTGTCTTTGAAAATGCCCAACCGAATCTGATCAGCTTCGCGTGCGACTTACCTGAGTTCCGGGCCATATAATGGAAAGGAACTTCTTTGATGCGCCAACCCTTGACGTGTAATTTAACTAATATTTCTTCTTGCACGTCGAAGTCCCGCGCTTGGAGCTCCAGGTTCGCTAAGATATTCCGGTGATACATTCGGAAGCCGCTAGACAGGTCTCGCGTTGGAAGTGCCAGGACGCGGCCATAGACACGATTCAAGACCAAACTTAGGACGCGACGGACCCTTCCCATCTCGGCTTGCCCTCCAGCAACATAACGCGAGGCAATCACTAGTTCGGCCTCGCCACGCTGCTGCCAGAGGTCTTTGATAAATATTGGCTGGTGTGACAGATCTGCATCCATCGTCACCACGAACGGAGCGTGCGCGGCTGCGAATCCGGCGAGCAGCGCACCGCCGTATCCTCGCTCCTGCTGGGTGATGACACGCGCACCCAGTTGTTCAGCCGCTAGTCGCGATTCGTCAGCAGACCCGCCGTCAACGACAATTATCTCAGCTACGAGACCGAGGCGCTCAGCGACGGCCCATAGTGATGGAAGCAAGAGTTCAAGGTTCTCTCGCTCGTTCAGCACGGGAATAACGACGGAAATATCGCACAGCTTTGCTTGCATAATCCGAAGCCGCTGATTATCCGAGGTTTGCCCGAAAAAGCAAAAGGCCAGCCGCTACTGGCTGGCCTTTCGATTTGCCTTACTCGGGCCTAACTCTTTCTAGAACCTCTGTCGGTACTCGATCGAATTGAAGAAGCCATTGACCATGCCCCGAGAGTCTGCCGGGTTCGCATCTATAACGGCGAGCCAGTTTAGGTACAAAATATCCGGGTCTCGACGCAAATAACCAAAGTACTGCATCACGACCACCGACTCGTTGTTGTACTTGTTAGAAACTTCGGTGCTCTCGACAATCTGGCGCAGGACAACGGCGCGCGTCAGCGTGCTGTTGTTCAGCCCGTCGATCAAAGATTGCCTCTGTGACAGCGTCACCCCCGCCGTGTTCAGCAGCGTGTCCACATACTGTGTGTTGTTTAGCGAGTTATTATACCTGGCGACGAACCCCGGCCGCGCCATAAAGCTGTTGACGAATGCCACCTTCGCTGCTTCTAACTGATTCGCATCCAGAAAGCCGCTCACACTTCGCAGGTCCGGCAAAAACTCAGCAAAGGAAGGCTTACGGCCAAAGCCCGCAGGATCAATGCCCGACGTGCCGGGAAAGCTCACCGGATAGAATCGAAAAGTGAAATACCCGCGTTGCTGGAACTCTGGTGATCTGACGAATTGTTCCGAGACATGGATCCTGTCACACGTAATGTCTCCCGCCTGACAACTGGCGAGACCGGCGACCCAGGTAACGAAGCCTGGAGGATCAGGCATCCGGTTCAGAAAGTCTATGTACTGCTGTTGCACCATGAAATCGTTATCGTCGATTGTGACAGGCTGATTGGTTCCCGGCCGCAGGCGCAACGGCTTCACCTTGATATTCCCGTAATAGAGGTCGGACGGGAGGTTGGGATCGTCAGTCTGAATTCGCAGCGTCGGCGCCTGAGCGGAAGCGCAAATCGCCGCAAGACCAACTACGAGAAGCGCGGCGGCAAATCTGATCTTATTTGTCATAAGCAGTCACCTCATATCTGAAAAAATCACCAGAAAAGAGGCTAGATTTCTGGTCCGGCCATGGTGTCGTCGAGACACCCGAGAGGTAAATCGAAGTCTAGCTTGCCGCCCACCGACTGTCAATGGCGAAATGTCTCCTCCTTCGGGTTTCTCAGGGACCCAGCAGTGCGGCGTCGATTGGGTATAGACTTTTAGCCTTTTCATCAATCAAGCTGAGCTTGTCAAGGATGATTCCGCCGGGGCCGCCAACCCATTCGAAGTCGATGGCCTCGACCTTTTGACGCCGCTCACGGCATATTTGGTGAAATAAAAGTGGGCTGAGAATGGTCCACCCTCGATCGAGGTCTAAAAGAGCACGCTCTACCCACCATTTTGCTCAGGCAGGCGAGCGTGCTCCAGGGCCTCAGTTCGCGCCAGCTTGGTCAACTTAACTTCGATCTCGCGCAGTTTGGAGTATAAGGCAAGACAGAGGAAGGTGAGCCCGATCAGACCCAGATACATGATCAAGTCCGCACCACGCCCGACGCTTACTGAATGGGCCAGCACGTTGGCCCAATCGGGCACGAACACCATGATTATGCCAAGAATTCCAAACGCCAAAACAATCAACCGGTCGAGCAGACGCGACCGAAATCGCGCGAAGTAAACAATTACTACAAGCGCCAACAACGGTATCAGGATGAACTGTATCAGCTTCATTTCAGTAACCTCCTGAGCAGCAAATCCAATATTATGTTCAAGGCGTTCCAGGTAGATTGGCCTCTGGCTTTCGAATAATCGGTATAGATGATTGTTGTCGGCCTTTCAGTGAATCGTAACTCTAAGTTGCGTACCCGGCCGACGATTTCGGAGGCATGCGCAAACCCATTCTCGCAAAGTTCTATTTTCCTGGCGGCCTCTGCGGTCAGCGCGCGAAAGCCATTGTGTGCGTCGCTAAGCCAGATGCCGGTCGAAAATCCATTCACGATCACCGCGACTCTTAGCAAAAGGCGGCGGAGAAAAGGCACGGCCTGTCGATCTGTATCGCGAAGGAATCGAGAACCGAAGACCACGTCGGTCTCTCCGCGGCGGAGAGGCTCTAAGAGAACTTCAATGTCCGTTGCTTTGTGCTGTCCGTCGGCATCGAAATGGACGATTATTTCGGCGTTCCTTTGCAGCGCGAACGTCATTCCAGTTTGCAATGCTGCGCCCTGGCCCAGATTGATGGGGTGGCGCAAAGCATAAACCGGAAGACTGGATAACACCGACCAGGTATCGTCGCTCGACCCGTCGTCGATCGCGACAACCGCGTAATTCAATTCGATTAGTTGTTCGAGCGTCGACCGGATAACGGTTGCTTCGTTGTATGCCGGAACGACTACAAACACGGAAGCGGTCAAGATAACACCTAAGTCTTTCGCGCAATTATCTGCACGGTATCGAAAAGATTTACGGGCAATGCCAGCCAATTCAATGACTCTGGAAACGAAAGGCGCCACCCGATCCTCCTGCCGAGCTGGTAGGCCGCCAAACCAAGCGGGATTGTTTTCCACGGGCGAGTGCAATACACCAACCGGAAACCAATCTTCTCGAGCAGCTCGGTCAATGTTTTGCGCGAGAAATAGAAGAGATGTTGCGGAGGAGTCATCAACCTCCAATGCTTCTTCATCACGCGCGCCAACAGCGAGTCCCAGTCTCCGGCCTGCGCCCGACAGATGATAGAGCGTCAAACCTATATGGGCAAAGCATCATCACTACGCGCAACGGGCCACACCTCGCCAGCAGAGATAGCACACTTATATCGCTCCCTAATAGGAGTTGTGTGCTCTTCGTGTCTTCAAGCAATCGTCAGTGGTTGCGGGGCATCAACGCCGGGTCCATTGGATATGAATTATGGGTCACCTCATCGATCAATGTGAGCTTCTCGATGATGATTGTGCCGGGGCCCCCAACCCATTCGAAATGGATGCTCCTGATGTCTCTGGCTCCATCCAGGGGCACGATTGTGACATAGAGGTGCCCATAACAAGGCTCATCGAAGTTTGCCGGATAGTTTCGGAAAATTGAAGCTCGCTTATGTTTCATGTGCGGCTTAACCGCATCGCAATCGTAAGCCCACTCGCTCGTGTCACGGCCGGCGAGCAGACTGCGAACCTGGGTACTGCCGTCGCCACCGGAGATTTGCAGACGCACGACTTCTGTACCGTCCGGTATCTGAGAAGAGCAGGCAAGTCTGCTGACAATCCCCACGGCGGTGCTCTTAAACGGATTCGGAACAGTAAGCATCGCAGAATCATTCGCAGGTTGATTGCAATCATGACCGAGCCAGAATTGCATGTCGTCATTGAGCCAAGAGGCATCGGGGGAAGCTTGATGATAATACTGCCACAGCTCTCTCGCCGCATACCAGGGAGGCTTATTCCAAAACGGAACCGTTAGTGGAGACAGGATGGCTGCACTCACGGCGATACCTGACGAGAGTGCCACCGCCGCAATCGTGATGGGGCGAAGCAAGAAAGGTCGAATGTTCCAGAAGTTCTTCATGCCCAGGACGAAGGCGAGCGAGAACCAGGGCAGATAAGGCACCCAATAGCGAGGGCCATAGCTGTCGCCTCCGGTATAAGAAAGGATCATGTAAATAGCCGCCACCGGAAAGACCCCGGCCGCTATCACCCTTAACACGCCAGTTCCGTCTCGATTGCGAATAACGAACGAGAGAATTAGGAGGCAGAACAATGGAATGGACCACGGCAGGAAAAGCAGAATACCTTTTTCCATCTCAGTAAAGGTGCGCCAGATCAGACCTGGGTGGAAGACAAAACTCAATTCTCGCGACGAGACTCTGCCCAGCAGGAGATAGCTAATCAACCCAGTGATGCCGAGTGAGATAGCGCCGGCTGTCCCAAATATCCAGGCAGATTTTCTTTGCCTGCCGAAGTAAAGCAACAGCACCCATGCCGGGAAGATAAGAAGAAAAGCTTCCGACTGCATGCAGGCAGCAGCCAAAAAAAAGGCGGACACCACATACCGCTTGGACAAGTATGCCCAGAGCGCGGCTATCAGCAGCAAACCGAGAAAAGTCGCGGGATACAATTCGCGGGAATAAACCAGCCATGGACTGGCATAGTAGAGTAGTGAAGCTGTCCCGAGAGAGCCTGCCGGTCGCAAGCCTGCTTTGAGTGCGCAAGCATAGGTGATGATTCCTGCCAGCCAGGAAAGAAACACCTGGATATAAATGCTCCCAGGTTCGACCTGATCTCCCCGGGCGCCGACTATCCTTAAGAGCATAGCCAGCAATGCGGGAAATGGAAGGGGGTGCGTAGGTAGCTCTCTATACTGCGAGCTGGTAGGTGTATAGTCCGGAAAGCTATCGCTCATTCGCTCAAAGCCGACGCATGAGGGATCTTTGAGATCACATTCAACTGGTGTGAACTGGGCAAAGACCTTCCGCCAATTCAAGACTTCGCCGGTACGCGCATCCTGGATCAGCGAGTGATGGTCGAGATTGTGCCCGCTGTGTATTAGGCCCGCATCTGTTCCTCCCAAACGCGCAGATTGATAATTGTTGCCCAGAGATAGATCTCCGTCCGAAAGAATGCTGGAGATGATAATTAGATAGTGTGGTTCGTCGCCGGAATAGACTACAGGGGGAGTGAGTTCCCACTTGTGTTTGTACGGGTCGTAAGAATAGCTTGAAAGAAAATACAGAATACCCAGTGACGCTGAGAAAAACAGTACTGCAGGCCAGTGTCTTAACGCTTTGAGCTTCCGCTGGTAGGCAAGCAATAGTTTCAACTAAGTCCTCGAAATGTCAAAGGCAGTCTTAAGAGAGAACGCCCGCAGACCGAGAGCGCCAAGCAAGAACAGTGACAGCGCGCTCATCACTGCCCCGTAATAAAAACTACGCGGCCTGTAATCGAATCGCACGACGTGTACTCCCGGCGGCACAACGACCCCTCTGATTGCATAGTCTACTCGATAAGGTTGTGCTTCTCGACCATCAATGGTTGCTCGCCAGCCAGGGTAATATGCATCACTGGTGATCAGAAAACTCGCGGCCGCCGATGAGGTGTGGACCTCCATCCGAGCATTGGTCAGCACCGCAACGGTCGCGGATGCTTTATTGTCGACAGTCGCTGAATTCAAAGTCAATGGCGCTTCGACCAGCGCGGTGCGACTCGGATCAAAAATGCGGCCGTCCGGCAGTTTCCCAGTCTTGATTGCGTCCAGGGCCTGGTTCGGATTGACGTTTGCTGTTTCAGTCGCCAACCACACGCGGGGCATCGCGCGCAGATTCTCGTACACGCGCGCGCCTTCAGTCTCTTCAACCAATCGCCAACGGTTACTATCCATCGAAGCCGAATCGATCGGGTATGAAGTTCCGTTCGCTTCGTCAATCAAGCTGAGCTTGTCGAGGATGATTGCGCCCAGCCCACCAACCCATTCGAACTCCACACTCTTGATGTCTTTGATTCCATCCAGTCTCAACCTTGTTACGTAGAAATGTGCCTCGCACGGTGCGTCATTCATTCTCGAAGCATAGTTGCCGAAGATATTTGCTCGCCGATGCCGCACGATGGTCGTAACGCCGGCGCAGTCGTAAGCCCACTCGCTGGAATCCCTGCCGGCAAGCAGACTTCGGTTCTCAGTCTTGCCCTGCGCATCAGTGAGCCGCAGGCGCACGACTTCTGCGCCGTCTGGAATCTGAACAGAGCAAGCGAGTCTGCTGACCATTGCGAGCTTCGTGCTCTTGATGGGTGTCGAAAGGTTGAGAGTCGCGGACCTGCGCGGGGGCTCATTGCAGCCAGAGCCCAGCCAGAATCGCGCGTCCTGCTTAATCCACGAGACGCCGCCGCTATCCGTGATTATTTTGTTTTGCGGCAAAAAGAAATAGCGGACCGCCATAAGGTCCAGACTTCTATCGTCGGGTTCACTCCATGGGAGGGGAGCCTCCATCTGATCGATCATGGGAATAAGTTTGTTGATGCGTGAGAGCATGAGCACATTGTAGCCGGCGGCATTCGGGACTCCCCACAGCCGGGTCAGATTCGCAGGCATCTCATCCGTCGTTCCACGATAACCACGATACGAGATCAATCGTTGATTTGTAGCCTGCAGCAAATTCTTGTAGCGGCTGACATTCTCAGGGGCATTCAAAGCGTTCCTGGCGGGAGCAACGTAACGCCATTCATAAAACCAGCCAAAGCTTCCGAGATCGATAACCAACACCGACAACAACAGCGCTCGCCGGAACTGGGATGTCGGCTGGTTGTGCCAGTAGGAAAGCGCCGCCATCGCGAGCAGAAAGACTATTAATGGCACCGCCACTGCGCTATTGGCCCAGGGAAGGAGACTGAACCGGCCAATGTCCTTCTGTGCCGCGACGGCGTTCATGTAACCGGCATTCATGAAGAGCAGAACGACGCCTGCGAGCATCGCCAGACTGCTTGATACGATTACTCTCCGCACGAGTTTGGCCGAAACTTGCTGTTGAAGTATTGCCGCCACTCCTAACCCGGAAAGTACGCTCACGGCGACCGTCAATTCGATGAAGTGTCGCGCGGGTGCGCGAAAACCGTTTAGGATTGGGACGTGATACAGAAGGCGAGCCAGCGGAGTCGCATCGCCCGTGGCCAGCACCAATGCGAGCAGGGCGACGCAGAGCCAGAACAGAGCGAGAGATTTCTTTTTGGAAGCGACGAGTCCCACGGCGGCTAACATCAATGGCAGTAGGCCCACGTAGCCGGTGAGTTCCGTCTGATTGTCGGGACCAAAATATGGCAGCGCGCCCGACGCTGACGGGTGACCAAACACCATCGGGAAGATCAGCGTAAATGCTTGCCGCGGAGGCAGAGCGTGGGCGACGAAATCATGGTAGGGGTAACCAACTCTGATGCTCTGGCCGATAAGCTCGATCGTGGGAACGATCTGAATCGCCGCCAGTCCAATTCCCACCAACACCATCAGCAACGAAGCCGAAAAGTATCGCCATCGACCGACCGGCGCGCTCCACGCAAGGACAAGGACATAGCCTCCGGCGACTAGCAGCCCGTAGACGAAGATCTGCGAATGCCCTGCCAGAAAGCAGAGCGCCACCGCGACACTTCCGATGACTGACCACCTGAACGTTAGCCGCTGGCGCAGCGCCTCGAGCGACCAGAGAATCAAAGGTATCCATGCCGCTACGTGAATGATGACCGCATGTCCCAGATGCGCGATCATGAATCCGCTCAGCCCAAAAACCAGACCGCTGGTCAAAGCGGCAAAACGCGAACGCGTCAGCGCATAGACGTAGCCATACATGAACGAACTGCCGGCGACGTACGCCATGATGATGAAAACATTCCAGGCGCCCGGCAACAGAGAGAATAGAAGAGCGGGCGGATACCAGGTCAGGACTTGAGGATCGGCCATCATGGGAAATCCGGAAAAAAGCAGCGGGTCCCACAGAACCTTGTGCGAGTAAAAGTTCGGCAGGTAGATATATAGGCCGTCTCCGCCAACTGCCAGCAGCGAGCCTCGGAGAATCACCGGCGAAAAGAACACGAGGAAGAGAAGAGAGTAAGAAAGCAGAACCAGCAAACAATGGCGAAGCGGCGCGTTCCGCATCAGTCGGGTGGCCAACACGCGACGAAACAAATTTGATTCAGGCGTTGAGTCCACTTTAATCGGTTTCTTGATGCAGATTTCTGTATAACCAGTCAGGCCGCAGTGGAGCCACTTCTTTTGCCTCACGAGTAACGCTGCACCGGCAAAAAATGTATTGCCCCAGATCCGTCTGACGATTTTTCAAGAGCGGGACCAACGTGCTCAAGGACACGCTTGAGCCGGCAGTCTCCGGGTGCACATTAGCAGTGAAAATAGTTCCGACAGTAAACCCATTTGCCGTCAGCAAACTGAAAAGATCTTCCTGCGTGTATTCGCGATTGTGCCTGCCGTATGGCCCGTGACCCGAATATGGATCGTAAACATTCTCTCCGGCGATTATTTTTCGCGCATTCTCCAAACGCGCGATGTTGGGCGTTGTGAGCACCAGATCAGCGCCGGGTTTCAGCACTCTTCTGATCTCCGTTAAGGCATGCACCGGATCGGAAAGCAGGTGCTCGATGATTTCGCAAAAGAGCACGACGTCAAATGAGTTGTCATCGTATGGGAACTTTTCCGCTTCGATATTGAACTGCTTAAAAGCGTATTCGATGACTTCGCCCGTCGAGTGAATGGTTACTTTTTGTTTGCCTTCGAGCTCAGGCTTGTCGAAAAAATTAGCCAGATGCAGATCTGCCTGCCTGAATTTACGCAGGAGCGTCGTGGTGAAATACGGGTTTGCTCCCAACTCAAGAATGAGTTGGCCCGACTGTTCCGGCACGAGCGAGAGCGTATAGACAAAACGTTTGAAATCGGCTTCGACGTAAGGCTTCAGCTCTTCGAGCGACGCGTCTTCTACTTGCACGGAACTGATCATCCGGCGCAAATCCTCTTCAGACCAACCGGACGGAAGCGGCAGCGGCGGCGACTTGGACATGTCTTCCAGCATAGCTTCATCTGAAATGTTCTTTCCGTTAGTCGAATGAGTTACCGGGGCAATTTGGATCGGCGCGCCCTGGAAATAACTAACCGGCGTGACGCTCGCGTGCGGTTGCGGACAAGACTCGACAGCTTCAACCAGAGAGTGACGTACGCGCTCTGGAACATATCTTGAGATCACGTAATTCCTGCCGCGCTCGCCCATCTGGTCGCGCACGCTCTGACTGTCCAGCATTTCATTCAGTCGCGCGGCAAAACTCTCGTAGTCATGATAAGTGCTGCCGCCGCCGCTTTGGGTGATGTGGTCCGCGAGCACTTCGGATTCGGCGCTGGCCAAAACCGGCGTGCGCTGGGCCATCGCTTCCATGGCGACGATGCTGAAACTCTCTCTGGCCGAAGGCGTCATGTAAACGTGCGCGCCGGCCATCAGGCTGAACTTTTCTTCCGCCGAAACGAAGCCGCGAAAATCAATGTCTGGGTGATCGGGAATCGGAATGTCGTCCTTGCCCGTCAGAACCAGACGCAGCGCGGACGGATGCTCTGCTTTGAAGCGAATGAAATAGTCGAAGAGCGTCGCGCATCCTTTGTTTGGATCGACGCGGCCGCAGTACAGCAGATACAGACTGTTCAGTCGCGCCGGCTCGCGCGGCTCGGCGTCGATAGCCATCGACACGATCTGGCCGGGCAATTCTCCCCACAGATCGGTTCCCAGTCTGCGCTCGGCCTCAGTCAGCCAGATTAGCGAGTGCGCGCGGCGCGCCGCATGTTGGTAGATCGAAAGGTAAGCCGGTGGTTCGTCGTGCAGCGTCGGCGCGAACAAAGCGCGCCCCAACGGGATTTCCAGCAGAGAAAAATACGCCGTCGGATACAGATAGGTGACCACGATGATCGCGCGGTAGCTTTGCCAGTTCTGCCGCAGATACTGAACCAGCGATTCCGAGTAAGGTCCGATGCGCCGCACCAGTTCTTCCTGTAGCGCAATGCTCCAGGGAAAATCTTTCGTTCCGCCGTCGGTCCCGCGATGTCGGCCCACTCCAAACTTTTCGAAGTCGCGCAGCATGCGCGTGAAAATCTCCGTGCGGTAAGGGCTGTAGCCAATATCAACATGGAAGCGGCGGATGTTGATGCCTTCGCGTCCTTCGGTTCCTGCGGGCAAAACGTTCGACCAGTAAGCCGCATCGATCGCGGTAGTGCTGAGAACCTCAACCTCGTATTCGTCTTTGAGCAAGGTCGCGTATTGCCAGGCGAGCGACTCTGATCCGCCGACTACGCTCTCGTGACAACGCTGGACTACGATGGCGATTCTGCTCATAACACGATCGGGGACCTTCACCGATTAGGATTGGCCCTTGTCATACATCCCCGTAATCGAGACCGGGGTAATGGTCAGTCTCTTCATCTTCATTTCGCCGTGCCCAAGATACCTGATCCGGAATTCGAAGAGGGAATTGAGTGATTGTTCCCGGCTCACCAGAAACTCGAACGTGAACACACCGTGATTTGCATTCGAAGGCGGCAGCTCAGCTTCTTTGATGACGTTGCCTCCCTGGTCGCACGAAATGTCGAAGCGGGCAAAGCCGGCCTTCACTGCAGTGGATTCGTATTCGAGCGCCGCTTCGTAACGTCCTTTCACTAACATAGTGTACGGCCCGAACGTAAGCCACCCCGGACCATCTTTTTCCGTGGCGACTCTGTCGAACCCTTCGAGCGTTCCAATCTGGCTCGGTAAATCAATCCCTTTGAGTTTCAGGGAGCCAGTTGACGGCGGAATCAGCAAGATGCCGGCGGCTCCGGTGATCAGAAACACGCTCCAGAGCCCAGCGACCAGATGCTTACGCCTGCGCCACAGCAATCCGCTAACGATCAAAAGAATGTCTGCCAGCACCGCCACGTAATTTGCCGGATGCTTCAGGTAAGCATCGAAGTCCCTGAACGTCGGCAGATATCTCAGAAGATCGGTATCGTCAAAAAAGCTTCTGGCGGCCCAGACCGGTACGTTTAGATTCATCAGAAAATGATCATGAAGTAACCACTTGGCCGCCAACCATCCTTGCAGCGCGATTGCTCCCAGGCATAGAAATGAAAATGTTAACGCGTTCCTTTTCAGCAATGATCTGACCGCAAATGCCATCGGGAAAATCCACAAAGACACGACTGTCCACCAGAATCGCCCCAGGAAGGAGTAGCCTCCGTACAAAGCCGGGTGCATGGCGGCCGGCACCAGCACGGAGCAATACAGCAGTCCCAAAATGATCGCCCCTTGCCGGTGTTCCCTGAGCAAAGCAGGAATGCCGATTAAGCCGAGCAGTAACATCGGCTGCTGGACGAACATCCCCTCTGACTGGTCCCAATGAAGTCCGAAGAAGATCATACCGATCTCCGTTGGGCGGAAAGTCAAATAGCTTTCTGAGAACGGACCGAAGATGCTTCCGAAGGCCGCGCGGTTATAGAGACCCAGCAAGATAAGCGAGCTAAGAACAAATCCCGCTGGAATAACGTATCGCCGGCGCAGAGGATGGCTCGCCGCGATGCCGGACCTGCGCATGACAACGTAAGTGTAAGCGGCCAGCAAAACAATGGCGGGGGGAGCGAAGCGAAGATGCAACCAGGGCAGGAAGGCGATCGAGAGACCGATCGAAAGACTTGTTACCAAAGAGAACGAAGGGCCCTCATTTCGAAATCCGCCAAACACTCTCCACGTCACGTACAGAGTTATCATTCCAGCCAGGAGGTCAGGATAGATCTGATTGCTGGCGGCAGAAAATGGCAAGCCGATCGCAACCACGAGGGCAGTAACTAGAGACCATACGCGCGACAGCGTGAATTGAACCAGCACCTTGAACAGCAGTAGCGGCCAGAGGCCCGCGAGCAAGGCCATGAATACTCTGACGCCGGTTATTCCGGCGATCGAATACGGAATAGTAAGAAGAAGCGGCAGCCCGATGTTATGTCGGCTAAATCTGTTGTAGGTATGCGCGCCTCCGGAGAGATCACTGGCGCTTGCCTGACGCACCGGAGTGTCAATCAAGTAATTGTTCTCGACCTGCAAATCATGATCTCTAACCAATGAATCAGTTATCAGCAGGTAATGCGGCTCGTCGCCGGTGATTTCATAGAAGCCGCGCGACTGCCAGAATATGGCGATCGCCACATAGACCATGACGGGCAGGACGAGACCGAGTCGCAAAGACGCTCGCTGGCTGAGGCGGTTGATGAATTCCATGAAACCTTAAACGAAAGCGAGCTGGAAACAACGAACGTCACAAGGGGCTGCCCAACGCATCCAAAAAGCGATGCTCAATCTGTTCGTTGGTGAATAGTTCCTGATAGCGACGCCAACCCAGCGTGCTCAGACCCTTGCCCAGCGAGTTATCGCTAATAATTGAATTAACGGATTCCGCCAGCAGATAAGGATTGCGTTCTTCCCATATGAGTCCCGCGCTGCCCACGGTTTCCGGAATCGCCGTTGCTGAATAAGCAACGATGGGAACCTTCATGGCCATCGCTTCCACCAGCGGCACGCAAAAGCCTTCGTGCTCGCTGGTGATCATGAAGACATGCGCGGCGGCGTAGTATGCCTTGAGCGCGCGATCTGAAACTTCGCAGGTGAAGATAACATTCTCTTGCAACTTCAGGCGCTTGACCATCCCGCGCAAGAGCGTCGAATACTTCGCCAGCCGCACCTCTTCTTTGCCGACAATGATTAGCCGGCTGTTGGGATTGTAATCATGATGATAAGCGGCGAAGGCTTCGATCAATGCCGGATGCGCCTTGTTCGGCGCGACTCGCCCGACCATAAGGACGTTTATCTTGCCATCGCTGCAACTATTGAGCACGCTCTCGTCAGGCTCGATCGAGTGCAGGCGATCGACGTGATGAAACGGCGGAACCACGAAACTCTTCGACTCAACCGCGCCTTCGGCCACCAACTCGCGCATGTTGTATGCGGAATCGGACAAATAAAGATCGCAAGCCGAGCGCGCTATCGGTACGAGCTGCTGCCGCCCCTCGAGGCACATCGCTGCAAAATCAGAACTGTAGTTGGCCAGGAAGTCAGGCGGCGTCACGTTGTGATATTTGATGATCTTGCGACACTTCAATTCGTGCAGCAGATCCAGACCGGGGTCCCAACCTCTTGAATAGTGATAGATCAAAATGTCCGTGGACTTCTTGAGAAAGCCTTCCACCTGTGGCGCAGGCCACACCCTGGGTTTGTCGAGCGCCCAACCTTCGGCAAATACGCGCACATCATAGCCACGCCCCTTCAAGACATCGTACATCCCGAGCACGTCATTGCTGACGGCGTCGCCGGTAGTGACGCTGGGAGTCAGAATGGCGATTCGGGTCATGACTTCGCGTGGCTCAGTTCAAGTTGCCAAGAGCCCTCAGGAATTTCGTTTCGATGCTGCTGGTCGCAAAGTGATTCTCGTAACGGCGCCGGCCTTCGATTCCCAACTGCACATTCATCGCTTCATCCTTAATCAGCAGGCTGATCGATTCAGCCATGAGTGCAGCATCGCGATCCTGCAGCACGATCCCAGCCGTGCCTACTGTTTCGGGGATCGCGGCGGAATCGTACGAGACGATGGGAACCTTCGCGGCCATCGCCTCGACCAGCGGCAGACAGAAACCTTCGTGTTTGCTCGCGGAGACAAAAACACTTGCTAGAAGATAGCAGGCTCTAAGCGCGGAATCCGAAATCTCGCCCGTGAAGGCGACCGCATCTTCCAGCAATAGGAACTCCACCAGCTCTCGCAGCCGTTTACTATGGTCCGCGAATGCTTCTTCCTCCCGGCCGACGATCAGCAGTCGGCTATTCTGATTGTAGTCGTGGTGATAGGTGGCGAACGCTTCGATCAGATCCGCATGACCCTTGTGAGGCGCCACGCGACCGACGGACAGCACGATCGCCCGGCCGTCGTGATATTGATCGAGCGTATCGAGGTCGGCATCGAGGGAATGCAACCGGTCGATCTCGTGAAATGGCGGGATGACGAAACTCTTCAACTCGTCGGCGCCCGCTGCCAGGATCTCCTGCTGGTTGTAATCGGAATCAGACAGGTACAAATCACAGCCGGCGTCGACAATCGCCTGAAACTGCTCTCGTCCTTCGCGACACTTTTCTTCATGCCATCCGCTGATGCCGGAAAAAAACGACGGCGGAGTGATGTTGTGATACTTGATGACGATTCTGCATTTCAGATCTCGCAGCAGACCGAGCGCCGGATTCCAACCGATCGAATGATGGTAAATAAGTATGTCGTCACGATCCTTAAGAAAGTCTTTGATTTCGCGTAAGGGCCAAATCTTCGGCTGTTCCAAATCCGAGCTTTCCGCGTAAAGGCGCGCATCAATCCCACGCTTTTCGAGTGCGATGCGCATGCCGAGCACATCGCTGCTAACGGCGGACCCCGTCGAGATATGCGACGTCAAGATGGCAACTCGAGTCATGAAGTTAAGGCGAAGGCTTCCACGCGATGATCGCGAAATCACGCGAGCTAAAGAGCCAACTGTTCAGTGCTTGCGCAGCTTCGCTGCCGTCCTGGAAGGGACTGCCCTCGACCGGATGCAAATACTGAAGCTGAGTGCGAACAAAGCCGCGGTGGTTGAGGATGAATTGAAGCGTTTCCGGAAACAGCGGCCTGCGGTGCGTGGGATCCGAATAAAAGTTACAGGCGCCGACAACCAGATTCTTCGGATTCGGAGTCTCGACGATTAGCAGGCCGCCGGGGTTGAGCACACGCTTTATCTCGTCCAGCAGATCGATCAACTCCTCGAGCCCGATGTGCTCCACAAAATGAAATGCGGTTACCGCGCGCAGACTGTTCTCAGGCAAGCCGCGCAGGTACGCAATAGCGTCGGCCTCACCGATTTCAAGTTCCTGGCAGCATTGGTCAATCATCGCGCGATTTGATTCCACTCCGCGGGCCTGCAGTCCCTGGTCTCGCAAAAGCTCCAGCCACTCGCCGCGGCCGCAACCAACATCCAGAATATCCGATGTGATTCCCGCATCTTTCAGCAGAGGCAAATAGACCTTCAAACCTTCCTTGATTTGCTCCGGACTGCCGCGAAACTGATTTTCAAACGAGGCGTACAACTGATCCAGCACCAGGCGTCGATCGCGCGCATCACTCTTGCTGTCCGGAACGCTTCCGTTCCGCAGGGAATTTTGTTGCTCGCGAAAGAGCGCCGCGACCTGTTGATGTTGCGCGCGCGCTATCGCCTTTTGTTGCTGCGCCAGTCGGGACAGCGAAAGGGCGAACGATTCGCGCAGTTCGGCAGTCGTCTGATTGAAGTGATCGGCAAGCAGCTTTTGCTGCGCTATCAGATGGGCTTCGATCTGTCGCTGATTGCGAATCAGGGAAGGCAGGCGCACCACGCCGACAACTAACTCAAGGACGTAACCGATAACCGGCAAGCGATACAAACGGCGAAACGTCGCCGGAAGCAGCAGTCCGTCGATCGTTACTTTGTGGCGCCGGCCTTCCGGTGAAAAGCGAAGTCTGGCCAGCACGTCGATCTTGTTGAATCGACCGCTGCGCAGCTTTTCAAGAAAGGCGCTTAAGCCCTCAGTGTCGGGTTCGCGTTTGAGCAGCGCGCGATACCCGTTCCAAACAAATTCGCTGTCGTGGTATTTCAAAAGGTCCGTGACGTGGTAGTGATCATCGCTGTTCGGGATGAATTCCGGCTGCGATCGAAACTGGCCCACTCCCGCAGCGTCCGAAGAAACCTCTGCCACTGAATATGAAAGCTCTTGCGACAACAGCTCCAGCAATCTTGCGGAAGCGTTGATGAAGGACGTTTGCCCGGCAGCCTGCCGGCGCGCCACTGCCTGCTGAATTCTGGACTTGATCTCCTGAATGTCTATCTCGGGTTCGCTGACCGGTTCGACATAGTCCCGCTGGTCCTGTACCGCAGTGCCCACAATTCGCTCTTGATCAGTCATGGTGCTGTTGTTCGCTCCGGAATCCTAATGTCTTCAGACATGACTCAAGCCAACACTCGCCTTTGCATCGCTCACGCCCAGCCGTCGGGCGGTGACAGTAGCGTTGAGATTGGCGACACCATCCATTCTCGTCGCGCTCATCACCTGAAAGAATAGCGCGCCGTCGAGCCAGTCAAAACTGACTGCGTCCGGGCTATGCGCGGCAACTGCGACTGAATACGAATCAGGCGCCAGCCAGCAGGCGAAAGCAAATGTTATCTCGACCACCTCGCCGCGCCGCACAAATCCAAGATCGACTTGCTGGAGTTCTGTGTTCGTGCCGTACAAATGAATGCCGTGGCGATTGCGAATCACGAATCCGCAGACCGGATCCTCGACATCAGCGCGGAATCGCACGCGCATGCGGACCGAAACTGGCTCGCCGGATTCCACCAGTTCGACGCGACGGTGAGCAGCGTCGAGCAGTTCGACACTCAAGACCTCGGCGCTGCCGTCACCATGCCGAAAAGTATAATGAAGTGCAGCGGCCTGCTCATCAACAAAGCTGTCTGCTTCGTCCTCGTCCGGCGCGGCTGAGGCCTTATCGTAAGCGACTTCGCGCGCCATGATCAGTTTCTGATAATGATTGAGAACGTCCGCGGGCTTTCCGTCTGATTCTATCCGGCCGGAATTCAGCAGTATCGCGCGCGAGCACAGCGCGCGCACGGCGCCCGGATCGTGCGAAACGAAAAAGATGGTCACGCCGCTCTCCTGCATCTCTCTTATCCGTCGCGTGCAACGGTGCTGAAAGACCGCATCGCCGACTGCCAGCGCCTCGTCAATAATGAGTATCCGCGGCGAAGCGCTGATCGCGATCGAGAAAGCAAGGCGGACGTACATACCGCTCGAATACGTCTTGACCGGCTGATGAATGAAGGGGCCAATTTCGGCGAAGCGTTCGATCTCGGGAACCAGAGCTTCGGTTTCGCTGCGCGAGAATCCAATCAAAGCTGCGTTCATGAAAATGTTTTCCATGCCGGTGAACTCGGGATTGAATCCAGCGCCGAGTTCCAGCAAGGCGGCAATGCGGCCTTCATGGTAGACACTTCCATGCGTCGGCTCGAGCGTGCCGGTGATGATCTGAAGCAGAGTGGATTTGCCGCTGCCGTTTGGCCCAATGATGCCGGTCGTCGTCCCGGCTTCGATCTCAAAACTGATATCTTGCAGGGCCCAGAATTCACGGTGACGCTTCCAGAGACCGCGCGTTAGCATCTCCTTCAGGCGATCGCCTGGATGGTCATACATTCGATACTGCTTGGCAACGCTTTCAACCCGGAGCGCAGTGTTCATGATCGGAAAAAATCTACTGGTTTTCTGAGCCGTAACTTGACAAGGCTACGAACTAATCAATCGCGGTGTCAATTCAGATGAATTAGTGAAAGGATAAGGGCTCGATCGTGATTATCGCACGGGCCGCGTGGCTGAGACATAACGCACGCCGCTCACGGCGATGGGCTTGGCGTTGGGCTTGGCGTCGGTGTCGGACTGATCGTTATGTGCGGCGCGGTATCGGCCGGTCGGCTGGTGGCTGTGCCCACCCCTACAATTACGGGAACATCGCCACTGGAAACCGTGTTAGGCAACGTAATATCTATCTGACCGAATCCGGGCAGATCAGTCGTGATGTTTCTCCCGGCAACTATTGCGGTGGTGCCGATGGTCGCAGTAATTGAAGCGGCCGTGATACCCCTCACGCCGGTCAGATGGATCTCGAGCACGGTTGGGACTTGTGTACCTGTGCCGTCGTCAGACGTAATCTTGAACGGTTCACCCAGACACCCGGGCGTAGCCGGATTGGTCACGTTGCACACGACGGCTCGGCCGCCGGCGCCATTCGTGCTCGTAAAGATATCCGGTTGCGTCACGATAACCACTCGTCCGCGAATTACCTTGTTCGTGCCGGCGATGTCGTCGCGCACGTTGATAACCACCGGATAGCTTGCTGTTCCGCTGTTTGCAGCCAAACCAATCGGGACGACAAAACTGATCGCCGACGCACTAACCGAGTAGAGGCCGCAGGCCGCGCCGTTAATCGACATCGAAACGCCGTTCAGTTCGACCGGCAGCGACGGTGATCTTCCGGATTCAGATGCGTTGTTATTGCTGACCGAAGCGCTCGATTGCGCCAGGCTGGTGGTCGATTGCACGACGGCCAGTTCGCCGGGGGCCAGACCCGGCGCAATGAATGGCGTCGGGCTTCCAGTTGGACTGGGGCTTGGGCTTGGCGATGGCGATGGCGATGGAGACGGACTCGGACTGCCGCTGGGACTCGCCGCCGGACTTGGCGTCAACACTGAAACGAAAGTAGCGCCCGTGAATAGTGAGATCGACGCGGTCGAGTCCGTAGTGACGTCCGGCGAGAGATGGTAATAGACTTCGTTTGAACCATCAGGGTTGCCGCCACCGAGTTCCGTGCCGAACACAGAGAACGCCATGCGTCGTCGCAAGCTGCTCGGAAACGCGCGAATCCCCCCAAACAAACCGCCGGGAATATTCGTGATGCGCGTGAACGGGCCGGTGGATTGTACCGACGGATTCATTGGTGCCAGAAAGACCTGCGCTGCACGCCGTGGATTCAAACCGGTGCTGTCCTGATCGGCCGTTGGGAACGTCCCATCAGATTTGAAGTTCAGCGCCGAAGTAAACACAACCGATCCCGGGCTCAACGAGCTGTTGTAGTCGGTGAATGTCGGAAAGTGGAGGATGTCGCCCGGAAACGCCAGCGCTCGGAGCCCAATTTGAGCGAAAGCATCGTTAACGATGTCGTAAATGAAAGGGACATAGAACAGAGTGTTCGTTCCGTTCGCTTTGGGATCGCTGGCCAGCGATTCGAACGCGAGCCATTTTCCATCGCGACTGAGGCGGCGGCCCAAACTGAAAACGTTCGACGTCGCTCCCGTCGTCGCGTTATCCTTTGTCTTGGTAACCTGCTTCATACCGCTGACTGCGGCCCCGTTATAGGTGGCCACGTAAACCTCAGAGTTGCCGTTGCCTTTCCCGTCGTCGTTATTGTTGGTGGTCAGATTGGCGTTGGAAACGAAAGCGAGCACATACGAGCTGCCCTGTCCAGCGAGACACGGATTCTCGTTAAAGACCGGATTGATCAGTCTGGGCGGAGTTGAAGTATCGAATGCATCCACGGTACTCGTGGCCTGCGTGAAAATACCTGTCCCGCGATTGTAAAGATACACTTCCGGATTCCCGTCCGCGTTCCCCCCGGTGCCGACAAAACTGCGCGTCGAAACGAATGCCAGGACTTGTCCGTCGTCACTAATCGTTGCGTCGCGATTGTCATCGGCGACACGCGGGGACGAAGTCGTTGTCCCGGCCACTGGCGGCTGGCTGGCGGCTGTATTCGTAATCCTGGTGAAGGCGCCGGCTGAAAGATCCTGAAACGGAACGTCTGCGCCGGTAGTCAGATCAACATCGGAAACGGCCGGCGCCTGATAGATCCAAAGTTCCTGATTCATGTCGAGGTTAGTTGGAGCACCAGGATCAGTACCGTCAAAGCTCGCGGGCGTAACCGGCGCGTTCGAGCTGAAGACGATCGTGAAAGTTCGTTTGCCCGAAACCAACGACGGCTCAAGGCTGATCACCGGACGCGTATTGCTAATCTCGATTGCCACGTTGCTCGAATCAACCGGCGTTGGCGACGGGCTTGGCGTCGGCGAAGGGCTCACTGACGGACTCGGACTTGGACTTGGACTCGGACTTGGCGATGGCGAGGGACTCGAAGCGGGCTTCAACACACTTTTCGTATCGGTAAGTTGGAAAATGCGTCGCTGCGCGTAATCGTACAAGAACAGTTCGAGGTTTCCGTCAGTGTTGTTCGGACTCTTTGTGGCAGCAGTCTGGCCGGGCTTCAGCGTGGCGATGTCTCCCGTCGATTCAATCACGACGAACCGGCCGTTGGCGGACATGTCGCCGGCAAACGAGTTGCGCGTCGAGCTGGTGACTTGCGTCACGAACGGGTCGGGCGTGAAGTTCGTCGTGCTTTGCGCCGATGAAAGCGCACCCGCGACCAGCATGCACGCGGCTGGTGCGAACAGAAAGGCAAGTATGAGTCTCAACATCAAGACACCCAACAAATAACTATCATGCTCACTGGGGATTGAGCCAAAGCAGCCAGAACAACTACCGCGAAGCGTTCAGCGGTTAGAGTCGGACATTGTAATCGTTCGCCCTTGGCAATCGCAAGCAGCGATTCCAGGGAAAGCGCCCCATTCCATCACGGCCCGAATCTGTTCCGATACTCCGTTGAGTTCACAAAGCCCGTGACCATGCCGCGTGGGTCGTTTGACTGATCCAGCACTATTATCCAGTCAAGATAAAAGGCGTCCGGCTGTCGCCGCAGGTATCCAAAGT
>DASZZL010000140.1:0-15423 GCA_035545035.1 Pyrinomonadaceae bacterium | reverse complement strand
TAGAGTAGGATTCTTAGCGTCCTTAGGTCTTGCTTGGGAATCCTCGCCTGCGGCGCGCCTTGTATCACGGTTTGCGGCGGCGTGTAAATGACTTCGGTTCCCCTCTCTGCATCGGAGAGGGGTTAGGGTTAGGTGATACGGCGCTGTAAGCCCTCCCCTCAATCCCCTCCCAACGGGGAGGGGACAACGAAAATCAGAAAGGCAGAATCATTCAACGGCCAACTCCGGAACGTTGCTCGTCTTCATACTTCTCGATCAGGATGCCTACGACCTCCATGAATGACGCAAGTGGAAGAGAGGGCTTTGTGCCACACTCGTTGCGGATTGTGGTAAACTTCCGCCGTTGAGACTCTCCTGAATGCACACGAGCGTGCTAAGAATCTATCCAACTTCTCGCATCCGATATCGGAGGTGGCTATGAAAAGGTTTTTCTTTCGTTCGCTGCTGGTAGTTGCCCTGGCTCTCGGAGTTAGTCTGCCGGCATTGGCTGACACGATTCGTCTGAAGGACGGCAGTGTGCTGCACGGCCAGGTCGTCGGCTTCAAGGATCAGCAGTTCACAATTCTGCTCGGCAGTGGCGCGCGTGGACGCAAGAGTCGCATCACTGTTTACATGGAAGACGTCGAGTCGATTGAGTTTGATTCGACGGGCGTTTCAGGTAACACGAGCGAAGACACGAGCAACACCAACACGCAGCCCAGCTATCAGCCACCGACCAACACTCAGCCGTCGAACAATCAACCTAGCTACACGCCTCCTTCACCGACGACTAACCCGGGTTCGTCGCCGACGTTTTTCCAGATCAACGTGCGCGTACGGGCTGACAACGCAAACAACGGCTGGACCAACACCGGTCTGGTGGTGCGACGCGGCCAGCGTCTCCGCATCAATGCTTCGGGCAGAGTCAGCCTGGGCAATAACCGTTTCGCGACACCTGACGGTCTGCCGAATATTCCCGACCGCGACAAGCTGATGCGCAACCAACCCACGGGCGGACTGATCGCGGTTATCGGCGACGACAACGACGATTTCATCTTCGTCGGTCGCAGCCGAGACTTTGTGGTGCAACGCGACGGCGTGCTGTTTCTGGGCGTAAACGAAGGAAACCTCAGCGACAACTCAGGAAACTACGACGTGGTCATCGAGGCCGAAGCCATCGCCGGTAACCCGCGCTAGGCGGCTGCCAGATTTGGAGTGCGCTGACTTGTCAGCGCTTTCGAAAGCGGCGACTGGTCGCCGCACTCCAAACAGTCCGTATTATGGCTTAGGGAAACTTTCCCGACTAACCTCGCATCAGAATGCCAGGGCCGTTACCCGGACAGCTTGACCACGCTCGCGCGAGCGCCATATAGTTCGGTTCGAGAAGCTGAAAAGCGGCCTGCCTCAAATCCAGTAAAGGATTGTCATCATGAAAAGCAATGCTCTTCGTCGCCGGCTGTTTGTCATAGTCGTTGCGGTCGCGTTCTTGTTCGCCGCGGTCAAGACCATTTCAGTGTTCGCGCAAGCACGCCGCCAACCACCGCCCTCGGATCAGAAAAAGAACAAGCGTCCGGCGGAAGGTGGCCAGCAAACTGAAGAGCAAAAGCAAGAGCCGCTGCCGCCCAACCTCATCGGCAAGCCGCAGGAAGCCGAGAGGGTCACGATTATCACGAATGTCGTCAACGTCGATGCCGTCGTTTACAACAAGAAGAGCGGCGGGATCATTACCGGTCTGAAGAAAGAGAACTTTGCGATTTTTGTGGACGGCGTGAAAAAGGACATCACCAACTTCGCGACGCCGGAAGCGCCGATCACGGTGGCGCTGGTGGTTGAATACAGCAAGCTTGGGGAAATGCTTGGCTTGTACGCCAGCAACGGAATGGAACCCGGGCAGTACGAAGTGATCCGTCCGACGGCGATGTTCCTGTCTCGGTTCATCAAGCCGCCGCAGGATTTCGTTACGGTGGTTGCTTACGACATGCGTCCGACTCCGCTGACGGATTTCACCAACGATCCGGCGCGGATTCAAGCGGTCATCAATCTGCTGCTGCACAACCAGCCGGCATTTCGTGAAACGAACCTCTTTGACGCGCTCAAGTTCACGCTGATCGGCGGACGCGGCGACTCGGTGGTGCTGGAAGATTCCAAAGAAAGCAAGGCTGACTATTCCGGCCTGGTCGCGGTGCAGGGTCGCCGCCGCGCCGTCGTGCTAGTGAGTTCCGGCATCGACACCTTCAGCAAGATCAATTATGGCCAGGCGCGCAAGATTACCGAGAACGCCGGGATTCCGATTTACATCATCGGCACCGGAAAACTGTTCTTCAAGAAGTACGGCGATTCCCTGCCCGCGACTGATAGTCTGCTCGGCGATCCAGGTCGCATGACTTTCCTGCAAGCGGACAACACGCTGAGTACTTTCGCCAAAGAAACCGGCGGCGCTTACTATCCCGTCACTTTCGAAGGCGAGCTGCCGAATGTGCTTCAGTCAATCAACGCTTTGCTGCGTAGTCAATACAGTCTGGGATTCAAACCCGACGACGCGCGCGACGGCAAGCAGCACAAGATCGTCGTCAAGGTTGACGTGGACCTAGACGGACAATATGACGACAAGGTTTACGTCGTGAAGGCGCGCGAGATTTACAACTCGCCAAAACCGGACGCGGCGACACCGGGCAGTAAACAGTAGAAGCAGAAGGCAGTAGGCAGAAAGCAAAAGGCAGAAAACCTAAGACAAGGAAACAGCGGAGACTCGATCATTCGGGCCTCCGCTTTGTTTTCCTGCCTACTGCTTTCTGCCTACTGCTTTTTACTGTTTCCAATCGCCCTTTTCGACAATCGTCTTTCCGTCGAGTGTGACCGTGCATCCTGGCAAGTGGCCGCCCACGTCGAACTGGGCTTTGTTGTCGCCGCCGGCCCAGATGTTATTTCCAGTTCCGACGCTGACCATTCCGGCCTGGACCCAATTGCCCACTTTGCTGGCCGGCCATATTTTAAGATTCGGGTTGATGCCAAAGTCGACATAGCTGACAAGGTCTTTGCCCGGGTCGGTTACCGCATCGTACTCTTTCTTCATCGCGTCGAAGCCGGGACCTGACCCGGTCATCGAAGTAATCTTTCCGCCTACGATTATAATCGCTACGTTCGTCATCTCTTTGCCGCGGAAGAAAGCCTGACCGATCACAATTTTTCCTGCGGCGCTTCCCGCCACGGGAGCGCAATAGACTTCGCCCGCAGGCAGGTAGACGGAAACTGCCGGGCCACCTTTCTGCACATCCTCGGCTGAGATGATGCCGTCGCTGACAAAGAACGGACGCGCTTCGATTTTCACTTTCAGATCAGTTCCTTCAGGACTGGTAATGTGCAACTCTTTGCCGGCTGACAGCCTGGTCTTAACTTTCTCGCCGGTGGCTTGCACACCGGAGTAGTCGGTATTGACCGCTGCCCAGAAGGCTTTCGCCAGTTCATCCTGCGAAATTCCGTAGTGCTTTGCGCGCCACTCCGTCGGATACAAGTCATTCCCGACCTCGACCTGCTTGACGTTGCGCTTCTGAAATAGCTCGCCCACTGGTTGCCCGGTCTTGCCTACGTTCGCGAGGCGCGTCGGCGATACGTCAGCGAGATTACCTTCGGCTTCGTTCGCGTCGATGCTGATCGCCACTGTCGGCAGCGTAGCCAGCTTCAAATCAAAGTCTGGCGACTGCGTGTCATACTTTTCCGGGACTTCTTCGTAGTACTTCCTGGCCATCCGGTCGCTGCCGATTGTCATGAGCGGAAACGCGCCGACCTTGCGCGAATCCGTCACCAGATTTTCCAGCAGCTCCAGATCGCGCACGCCGCCATTGATGAAGACGACATCGCCCTCTTTGACGCCGGCGACTTGCGTCACCAATCGATTCGAAATCGCCCCGGCATCCGGCGCGCCGGTCTTCTTGGCCATTTCCGGACTGGCGGCAGGAGCTTTGTTTTCATTGGCCACGGGCTGGGTCGGCATCTGTTGACATGAAAGCAACGCGACGCCGGCCACGGCGCAGAACCCTAGCAAGACAATTCGACGCATGAGAGCGACTCCTTCTTTCGGTTTAGGTTGCTGAGAAAGCAAGACGCTTTTATGCCAAATCCCGAAACATGTCAACAAGGCGTGGGTGGACGGCTGCCACCGACTAGATATCGGCGCTCCGCAATTTGCTTGCCCTCGCAGAGCGCCCGCGTGTAAAGTAACCACCGTCTTAACCTGCATTCTCCCCGTTTTGCCAAACTCGTTGGAGGTTAGAACTGATGTCCACTGAAAGCGTCAGTGCCAAGCCTGAGAATCCATTCCTGGCTAACTTTCGTCCGTACATTCCCACGGGTGTGCGACTTCGCGAGTTGACGCCGCTGCCGCTGATCATCGGCACGCTGCTCGGAATGGTCTTTGGCGCGTCGTCGCTGTATTTGGTTTTGAAGGTGGGACTGACGGTCAGCGCTTCCATACCGGTCGCGGTGATTTCGATCACTGTGTTTCGGGTTCTTTCAAAGATCAAAATCGCTCCAATCTTCATCCGAGTGATATTGGCTGCTCTGACTCTCGCGGGAGGTGTCGCGAGCGTTTATTTTCTAATTAATTTCGGCGCCGCAGTCTATTGGGTCGCGCTCGTTGGAGTCCTCTTCCTTGGTCTCACCTGGTTAGCGTTCAATGGATCGCTGGATGCGACGATTCTCGAGAACAACATCGTGCAGACCTCGGGTTCGGCGGGCGAGTCGATCGCTTTCGGCGTCGGCGTAACGATGCCCGCGATTATGATTCTGGGATTGGACCTTGAGGTCACGCGCGTGATGCTCGTGGCGATGCTCGGCGGTCTCCTCGGCATCCTCATGATGATTCCGCTGCGCCGCGCCCTAATCGTTGCGCAGCACGGCCAATTGAAATATCCGGAAGGCACAGCTTGCGCGGAAGTTCTAAAGGCCGGTGCCTCGGAAGAATCGCGCGCCGCCGCCCATCAGGACGGAGACGTCGCCGATGAAGCAGGGAAAACGGGAGCGAAGACCATCTTTGCCGGCTTGGGCATTGGCTTCCTTTATCAAGTTCTCATGACGGGCTTCAAAGGTTGGAAGGACACGCCGGAAAAAGTTTTTGGCGCGCCTTTCAAGGCCGGTTCTATTTCGGCAGAGATTTCGCCGGCGCTGCTCGGCGTCGGTTACATCATCGGGCCGCGCATTGCTTCGATCATTTGCGCGGGTGGCGTGCTTGCATACTTAGTCTTGATTCCCGCGATTAAGTTCTTCGGCTCTGGAATGACCACTGCCCTGGCTCCTGGAACGGTTCCGATCAGCGAGATGAGCCCCGGCCAGATCCGCGGCGCCTACATTCTTTACATCGGCGCCGGTGCCGTTGCCGCCGGTGGCATTATCAGTTTGTTTCGATCGCTGCCGACAATTTGGAGCGGATTGAAAGGCGGCCTGGCGGATCTTCGGGGCGGGCAAGCTGCGACTGCGGGCGCGCCGCGAACTGATCAGGATTTGTCGATGAAGGTTGTGATCGGCGGCATCATCGCTTTAGTCGCCTTGATCATGATCTTTCCGCAACTGAATTTGCGCTGGAACATCATTGGGGCAGTTCTGATCGTAGCTTTCGGCTTCCTGTTCGTCACCGTTTCATCGCGGCTGACGGGAGAGATCGGCTCGTCTTCGAATCCGATTTCCGGAATGACGGTGGCCACGCTGCTGCTGACGTGTTTGATATTTCTGCTTATCGGCTGGACCGGGCCAACGTATTACATCACGGCGCTTTCCATCGGCGGCATCGTCTGCATCGCTTCCTCGAATGGCGGCACGACGTCACAGGATTTGAAAACAGGATTCCTGGTTGGCTCGACTCCAAAGTATCAGCAGATCGCGATCCTGGTTGGGGCCTTTGCGTCGGCGCTGGTATTGGGCCCGATTCTTTTGAAACTTAACGATTCGGCTACGGTTTACGTGCCGCGACTGAGTTTTGAGCGGGCGACGAAAGCCATGAGCCTCGACCCAAGTAAGACGGCTTCATTGCCCGCCTTCACCGATACGATCAAGCCGTCAACCGCCGGCGATTATCGGGTCCTGAAGAACGAGGCGGCCGCGCCGGCGGTCGCGGGACTAGATCCAGGCCAGTACCTGATCGATGGTGCAGGCAAAGTCGCTTACAAGGTTCAGGAGAATTTTCCGCCGACGTTGAAGGTCGATCCTTCGCAGGCCGGCGCGCCGGAAAAACTGAAAGGGCCGCAGGCGAATTCTGACACCGGTTCTTACCGGCCGTGGCATAAGACCGACACCGGCGGCGGATCAGCGGGCCGTTATCTGGTCAACGATCAGGGTCTGCCGGTCTATCTTGCCGATCCCGGGATTAACGGCATTCACAAAACCAGACCGGACGGATCAGCGGTAACGAAGTATGACGCGCCGAAAGCGACCCTCATGTCCTACATCATCAAGGGCATCTTGAATCGTCAGTTGCCGTGGGGTCTGGTGCTGCTGGGCGTGATGATCGCCATCGTGCTGGAGATGAGCGGAATTCCTTCGCTCGCGTTTGCGGTCGGCGTTTATCTGCCGCTGTCATCTTCCAGTCCGATCTTTATCGGCGGCATGATCCGCTGGCTGGTCGATAAGTATCTGCGCAATAAACTCAAGCACAAGAGTCTCAGCGAAGATCAACTCGTGGCTGAGACCGACAAGAGCCCCGGCGTGCTGATGGCTTCGGGCTACATCGCCGGTGGCGCGCTGGCAGCGATTGTGATCGCGATCCTGCAAGGTGTGCCTAAGCAGGGTCTCGCAAACTTCAACAAGGCCATCGAGGATTGGTCGACGAATCACAATCCAATGTTCGGTGGAGCAAATGGCGACCTGTTGTCGATGATTCCGTTTCTCGTCCTGATGCTCCTGCTTTATTTGGTGGGACGCGAAGTAATTCTCAGGACCAGCGCGGGAAAGAGCGGCTAGAGTCGAACCTTTCTGCTTCAATTTGAATCAGAGGTCTATGAAGTCTTGAGGCGCGCTTGCTATTCTACAGTTGAGCGCGCCTCGTATTTCGTTTCGGTTAAAGGATAGACGGTCGATGTTTCGTTTAAGAATTATCAATCGCCGCGGTTTGTTATCAATCGTCCTGATCGCAATCGCGTTATGCGGGAGCGCGCGCGGCTTGGCGGCACAGACTATTCAACGCACGCCTTCCGACGTCGTGCGCGAATTCTATAAAGCGATGCGCGAGCATCGGTACAAAGATGCGTGGTCGATGACCATCTACAAACCCGCGGTCGAGAGTCTGACTGCCGAAGAAATGGAAGACCTGCGTCCGACTTTTGAAGAGCAGGCCGCGAAGGTTCCCGAGCAGGTTGAAATCACCGGCGAACAAGTCGAAGGCAATACGGCAAGGGTTTTTGTTAGGCTTCCCGCGATGGACAGCTCGCCGCAGATCACATCAGAGCCGGTCGTCTTGATCAATTCCGGGGGTGGCTGGATCGTTGGCGATGAAGCGAATCAGGCTATTGTGACAAAGGCCGGCCGCAGATATTTCCTCGATGCAGTGATCGATTTGAATCAGAACGCCATTGAAGATTTCTTGAAACACCTCGTCGCGCTCGAAGCAATCTTCGCCCTGGCACACGACGGCGCATTTGGCGAACTGAAAGCGCTGGTCAGCGCCGGCTTGACGTCTGACGATGTTGTCGATCCGAAATCAACCGGCTACAGTTTTCATCTCACGGTCGCGAAGGACGGAAAGAGTTTCGTCGCGGGGGCCGAGCCAACGCGCTACGGTCGCACCGGAAAACTTTCGTTCTGGATGGATCAGACCGGCAACATCAAGAAGGTCGACAACGGCGGTAAGCCGCTGAACTCGCCGAAGTGATAGGCTTTACGACGATCAGCCAAATTATTGCTCATAAATGAAGGGCTGGCACCGCATTCAACTTCGTTATTGCCCTGATGCCACCAAACGGCTAGAATACAAATCGGACGCTGATTGCGTTCCTTCTTGTCTTTTCCTCTCAATCGATTCGTTTACTACTCTTCTCTCACGCGACAGAGGTCAACCCATGCCGGAATTGATCCGTTCAGTAGTTTCCCGTGTGCGGATTTATATTAAGGATCGGCGGCGATCGCCGCGCCTTCGCGTTCGCTTGTTGTTCTCAATCTCAGTCTGTCGGAAGGCGAACCGCAACGGCGCGGGTCAGCGTGAGCGTCTGCTCAAAGGGCACACGCGAGATATCAGCCAGAATGGCCTATCTTTGAATGTGCCGCAAATTCACCTTGATGGTCACCATCTCGCTGCCGAAGGGCGCGACCTGCAATTGAAACTCGAATTGCCGGGTGGTCCCATTTCAATGCTCGTCACTCCCAGGCGTTATGAGAGACTCGATGAGGCGGAACTGGGCTGTAGTTATCTAATCGGAGTGCGAATTGTTCAGATGAGTGACGAGGATCGCAGGCGCTATTTGAGTTTCATAACGCAAGGTCTTGAGGGAAACTTGTGAGCCGGACGCACTACTTGAATACGAGCCAGCCAAACACCTGCGGCACGTGAAAACTTGGCTTTGGCGTACGCGTGGGTTGCCAGGCCAGATAGCCACGTCCCGGATCAGAACCAACACAACGAAATAGGTTGACGCGCCAGCGCTCACCAGTTTGTGGCTCGTGAATCCAGTGATTCCAGGGAATGCGCATCGCGATCGTTACGCGTTCTTTCTCGACACGCGCTGCCGTCGTCAGGTGCGAATGAAACTCCCAATCTGATTCGCGCTTCTCGGGCGTCCAATGAATGGCTAAGTCCAGCCACTCGCCGGTCGGTGCGGCTTCGAATTCCAAATAACGCTCGACGGCGTTTGCATCGGGCGCGATAAAAATCTCGCACACGTCGCGATCCCAAAGGCCCATCGTTTTCTTTTCAGTTTGTGGAGTCGCGCTGACGACGAGCGGCCCGGCTTGATGACAGACAAAGCGAATGTGCAGCGCTTGGCTTGACCAAAGGATTCGCGCTTCGGCCGTGCGGCCGGCAGGAGCTTCTTCTCCGGACCAGTAGCGCGTGATGTAAACCGGCTGGGCGCTATCCCACGCTTTATGATTGAAATCTGAAACTGCCAGATCGGTCCTGGCATGGCGGACTTCAATCAGCGTCTGATTATCTGAGTCCATCGCTATTCGCTGAATTGCATGCGCCGCACCGCGCGATACGACACTTGCTCCTCTTCTTCCTCTTCCGGCACCGACGTGGTCCGCGAAGGATCAGCGTACTGCAACTTGTAAAGCTTCCAGTACAAGCCGTGCAAGCCGAGCAGATCCTGATGTGTTCCCTGCTCGCGAATTTCGCCGTGGTGCAGCACGATGATGTTGTCCGCCCGCTGAATCGTCGAAAGACGATGCGCGACCACCAGCGAGGTGCGGCTGCGCATCACGCGCTCGATTGCCTGCTGAATCAATTGCTCCGTCTCCGTATCGATCGAACTGGTCGCTTCGTCCAGAATCAGCAGCGCCGGATCGAAGGCCAACGCGCGCGCGAAAGAAATCAATTGTTTCTGGCCAACCGATAAGCCCGCGCCGCGCTCGCGCACTTCCGATTCGTAAAGGTGCGGCAAGCGCTGAATGAAACGATCGGCGCGCACTTCCGTGGCCGCCCAGCGCACGCGTTCGTCCGAAATGTCTTCGCGGCCCAGACGGATGTTGCTGGCGACCGAGCCGGTGAAAAGAAAAATCTCCTGCAAGACCACGGCAAAGTTCTCGCGCAGCGACTGCAAATCCCAGTCGCGCACATCGACGCCGTCCAGCAGAATCCGCCCCTTCTGCACGTCGTAGAAACGCATCAGCAAATTTGTGATCGTAGTCTTGCCGGAACCGGTATGCCCGACGAGCGCGACAGATTGTCCCGGCGAGACGGTAAACGAAACATCCTTCAGGACCCATTCGTCGTTGTTGTAAGCGAACCAAACGTTCTGAAATTCGATGCGTCCTTCGGCGCGTCCGCGCTTGAGCGGCTGCGCCGGCGTCGTAATCTGAATCGGTAGATCGAGCGCCTTGAAGATGCGATGCGAAGCCACGACCGCGCCCTGCAGCACATTGTATTTGTCCGAGATGTCGCGGATCGGCTGAAACAGAAATCCCGAGTACTGAATGAATGCGACCAGCGCGCCGAGACTGAGCGCGTGCTGCATCACGCGATAGCCGCCGTACCAGACGACCAGCGCGACGCCGACGGCGCCGATGAAATCCACCAGCGGAAAGAACACCGCGTAATAGAAGATCGTGTCGATGTTCGCTTTGCGATGATCGTCGTTGATGTCGGCAAACCGGCGGAGCGATTTCTCCTCCGCGTTGAAAATCTGCACGGTCTGCGCGCCTGAGAAATGCTCTTGCAGAAAAGCAAAGATGCGCGCGACGCGCGTACGCACCATGTCATAGCCCTTACGCGCGCCCTTGCGAAACCATGTGGTCGCGGCGAACAGCATCGGCACCGTCAGCAGCGTAACCAGCGTCAAACGCGCGTCCATCCAAATCATTACCGCGATGATCGCGACAATCATCACCAGGTCGCCGAGCAAGTCGGTGACGCCGGAAGTGAACAGTTCGTTCAGAGCGTCCACGTCGGCAGTTAGACGCGTCATGATGCGCCCCACCGGATTCCGATCGTAATAAGCGACTTCCTGATGCTGGAGCTTGTTATAGATCTCGCGCCGCAAATCGAACATCACGTATTGGCCAACGCTGTTTAGGAGCACGGCCTGCAAGTATGAAAAGACAAACCTCGTCAACTGAACGCCGACGAAAAGCAGAGCGAACAACGTGATGCCCGCGGTTTTGCGCGGAAGGATGTACCAATCGATCGCGTATTGTATGAACTTTGGCTGCAGAATTCCGAGCAGATTCAGCAGCAACGTCAGCAAGAGCGCCGGAATCAACAGCCGCACGTACGGTTTTAAATAACGCAGCAAGCGTCGCGCGACCTGAAAGTCATAGGTCTTGCCGATGGCTTCTTCTTCATGAAACTGTTTGACTGCGGTGGACATTCTGAGATTTGTAATTTGAAATCTGAAATTTGAAATCTACAACTTACGTCGCCGCCAATTCCTCTTCCAACAACTGCCGCTCGTAGAGATCCGCGTACTCGCCGCCGAGCGCCAGCAACTCGTCGTGGGTGCCTTGCTCAATGATGCGACCTTCGTTAAGGACGCAAATCACATCGGCGTCGCGCACGGTCGAGACCCGATGCGAGACGATGATGCTGGTCCGTTCGCGCATCACTCCGCGAAGCTGCCCCAGAATTTTTTCTTCCGTGTAAGTGTCGACCGACGACAGCGCGTCGTCGAGAATCAGAATCTTCGGCTCGCGCAGGACGGCGCGCGCGATCGCGGTGCGCTGCTTCTGTCCGCCGGAGAGCGTGATGCCGCGTTCGCCCACCAGCGTGTCAAAGCCTTCGGGAAAATCGCGGAGATCATCGCCCAGTCCGGCAATTTGCGCCGCCGTCTCGATCTGTGCGAGTTCGGCTTTCTCAACTCCAAAGGCGATGTTCTTCGCCAGCGTGTTGCTAAACAAGAACGTCTCTTGAGGCACATAGCCAATCGCCGATCGCAGTTCCTTCAACGGATAATCCTGAACCGGAACGCCGTCGATCCAAACACTTTCGTCCGGCGCTTCCATCAGGCGCGGAATCAGGTTAACCAGCGTTGATTTGCCACTGCCGGTGCGCCCGACGAACGCGACGGTCTGCCCGGCCTCGATCGCCAGGTTGATATCTTTCAAGACCGGCTCGCTCGCCGGATGATAGCGAAAGGTAAGATTGCGAAACTCGATCCGGCCGGTGATCGGTGCTTGCTCTTTCGTCTCCGGCAAGTCAGCGATCGCGGGCTTGACCGTTAAGATCGCCTGCATGCGCTTCCAGCTCGCCGTCCCGCGCTGATAGAGGTTGACGACATAGCCAATCGCGATCAGCGGCCAAATCAGCCGGAACAGGTACATGTTGAATTCAGTGAACTGGCCGACAGTGATCTCGCCGCGCGCGGCCAACGGCACGCCCGCCCAAATGATCAGCACGAATCCGAATCCAATCAGAAACGTCATCAGCGGCCGCATCACCGCGTCGATGCGCACCAGGCCCAGGTTCTTTTGCGCATAATCCCAATTCAGTCGATTGAAGGCCGCGATCTCGGCGCCCTCCTGCGCATAGGCGCGCACGATTCGCACGCCAGTAAAGTTTTCCTGCGCGCGCGCCGTGATTTGCGCGAAGAAATCCTGAATCTTCTCGAACCGTACATGAACCTGCTGGCCGAAGATTTTCACCGTCAGAGAAACCAGCGGCATCGTCACGAACAAGAGTAGCGTCAGTTTCCAGTTGATGATGAAGATGAGCGGCAGCACGATGATCACGACGAACACAGTTTGCATCGAATACATGATCATCGGGCCCGCGAGCTGCCGCACCGCGGCGAGATCGTTCGTGGCCCGGGCCATCAGATCGCCGGTGCGGTGGTCCTGAAAAAAAGATAGCGGCTGATCGACCAGATGCGCGTAGAAGTCCTGCCGCAAGTCGTACTCGATGTGGCGCGACATGCCGATTAGGATGCGACGTTGCAGAAACAGAAAGAGTCCACTGACCGCGCTGGCGCCCAGAATCTTGAGCGCCGCGATGGTCAGTTTGCCCCACGACACAGCGGCCCAGTTGGCGTCGATGGCGCCGCCGACAATCAGCGGAATCGAGACGTTGAAGATAACGCCGGCCATGATGCAGGCGACGCCGACGATCAGCGAAAGCCGATACGGCCGAAAATAGCGCGCGAGTTTTCGTAGATCGTCCATGAATCCAGAGACCGAAAGCTGTCGCCTGCTAAACCGCTCGGGGCTCTCGGCCTCGGCTTGCAGTTAGCAGAAAATTTCCAGAAAGCTTCGGAATCTGAAATTCTAAGTGAGATTGATCAGACTGGCAAAGTGGCGCGGCCTTCAGGTTTCCCGTGGCGCCGAGCCAGAGGGTTCACATGCTCGGCTCAGCGATGCCAGCCACTTCGTCGTGTGCTCGAGGAATCGGCGCAGAACTCTGGTCGAGATTGCCCAGTGAATGTTCAGCCACGCAGACGCGGTTTCGACCTGCTCGCTTGGCGTTGTAGAGCGCGGCGTCGGCCGCCAGCACCAGTTCCGCGCGCGAAGTTGTGTGCTCCGGAAATGCGGCGATACCCATCGACGCGCTCAGATTTCCGAATTGCGGAATCTCGATTTGTTCGATACGCGCCCGCAGTCGTTCGGCTACGATCAGCGCGCCCTCGGCATACGCTTGCGGCAGAATCAACACAAACTCATCGCCGCCCAGGCGTGCCGCGGAATCAACTCCGCGGAGCTCTTGCCGAAAACAATCCGCTAACTTGCGCAGTGCGGCGTCGCCCGCGTCGTGTCCTGCCGAATCATTTAGTTGCTTGAACTTGTCAAGATCGAGCATCACCAGCGACAAAGGATGTTGCGACCGCTTGGCCATCAGCAAGTCTTTATCGAGCTGCATCTCGAACGACCGGCGGTTGTAGCAACCGGTCAGTGCGTCGGTGAGGGCTTGCTGTTGAATTTGCGCGAACAGATTCGCGTGATTGACAGCTACCGCAACCTGGTCGGCAACAGTGCGCAGCAGCAAGAGTTCGTTCTCTTCCCAGGCGCGGGACTGGTCCGCGGCAGTCACCTGCAACGCACCCATGAACCGCTCGTGGAAAATCAGCGGCACGATTGCCATCGGGAATCTTTCGTTGTTCGCGTCAGAATCTTCACAACCATCCTGTGTGAGAAGCTCCGGGTGCTTCGCCAAACTCGCGCTCTGGAGATCGAGGTCGCGGATGACCTTTTCTTTTTGCGCTGGTTCCGCCGCAGGCTCTCCGGCGAAATAGAAGTAACTCAGAGCCTGCTCTGCTGTTTGTCCTTCGACGCGCAAAGCGCAGCTTGCCACGTTAAGCGCGACGCGAACTTCATCCACCGTCTTTTGCAGGATGACTCCCAACTCCAGTGATTCACGAATTGACGTCGCTATTCGATTGATCGCGATCTCGCGCCCGGCTTGCTCCTGGAGCAGATGCGCCAACTTAGTGGTCACGCTCAGCGTGAGCTGCAACGATGTGGCCTTGGGCATGGAAGTGCGCACGGCCGATCCAAAAGCCGCCGCCTGGTATTGATGCTCGGCGCTGACGCGGGCCATCAGATATTCAAGCGCCGAGTAAACAGTGTCGGGCTCGAAAGTCCAGACGACTTCGTCTCCACCGCTCCCGTCGTTGGTTCGTCCGCGTACCGTGGCGAGCAAAGCTGAAAAGCGCGCATCGGCGATCACTACGAAATGCTCGTTGACGCGATTGCTGTCCGCAAGCTGGAGGATTACCGAACTGAGAGCGTCTTTGGGGCCGGCGCCGCTGACAAACTCGTTAATCGCATCCGCCTGGCGAACAAAAAAGAAAGTGCGGCGACCTCCACCGGCGAGGTCTCTCACTCGCGCTTTCTCGCGAGCAGGTCGCTTGCCTGCGAGCGGCAGACTCTCAATCACCAGCGCGCTCAGATTGTTTTCCAACACCACGTCTTCGAAGTAGCGATGAAGCTGGGCAATCGTCGAGTGAGCGCAACGAACCGGCGTGAGCTGGCGCGCGTGCTGCGTCAGAAGTGCCTCGTACAGTGAATACATCTCAAAGAGATCCCTGGCGATGAAAGATTCTGGGACTCGGCGAGGTGGGTGTTGAGGAGCGAGCCAAAGCTATTCTCGCACTTTTGAACAGGGTTTGTCTACGATAAACTCGCCGGATTTGCTGAGGTTCTAGGGCTTTACTGGAGCTTTATGTAGGTCGTGACCGCCGTGGCGATCAGTCTCTGGTGATCGTCCATGACTTCGACCGAAAGCACGAACAGGCGCCGCCCGGCCCGAACGGTGCGCGCCGTGGCTGTCAAGCGACCCGCGGTAACGGGACGCAGATAATGGATGGTGAGATCGGTCGTGGTTACTCGTTCGTTGGGTTCAAGCTGCGTTACTACTGCGAATGCGGATGCAGTATCGATTAAGGACGCAACCGCGCCGCCATGTACGACTCCCTGGTTCTGTCTCAGTTCGTCTCGAACCGCGAGATGAATGCTGGCTTCGCCAGGTTTCATCTCGCCCAACTCGAGGCCGAGAAACTTTGCGTAGGGAACCGAAGCGAAAGCTTCCCGAATGCGGGCAACTCGAACTTCGTCCAATTCGCTTTCGCTCATGCGCGGTAACTCGAATCGGTTGGCTCGACGATGACCGCGGTGCCGTAGGCGAGCACTTCGGTGACGCCGGTTGAAATCTCAGTCGTGTCGTAGCGCATCCCAATGATGGCATTGGCGCCGATTTCCGAAGCGTGCTGGATCATAATCTCAAACGCGTCAGATCGCGTTTCTTCGCACATCTTTGTCCAGATCGTAATATTCCCGCCAGCCAGTTGTTGGAACGTCGCGCCGAGTGTCGCGAACACATTGCGC
>DASZZL010000139.1:0-7573 GCA_035545035.1 Pyrinomonadaceae bacterium | reverse complement strand
CATCTCTGGCGATGGGTGGCTGGTTACTTGGTCAACCCGACCTCGTTCTGGAGCCCAAGAGCAAAGTAAATGTCTCGGCTGGCGAAGGTGACGAATATCGCTGCATTACGCTGGAAACTAATCTGAAAGAAGACCGTTGGGTGACGGCCGTGGACTTTCATCCCGGTCATGGCGCAGCCGTGCATTGCGCTTCGTTTGGAATCGACCTATCACAAGTGCGCGACACGAGCGATCACTCACTGGATTGCGCGGCTGCCAATAGTCTTGGCACGTGGATGCCAGGTCAAGCTGTTAGTCGCTTACCGAAAAATGTGGCCCGCTTGCTGCCGGCCGGGGCGCGCATTGTGATGCGAATTCACTATCACAAAACCAAAGAGGCAGTGAGCGACCAAAGTTCTCTCGGTCTATACTTCGCGAGAGATCAGGCAACGAAATCTTTGCGCACCATTGCGCTCGCCGCGCCTGAAACAGACATACCTGCCGGAGCAGAGCGTTACCGTGTCAAAGTCTCGTACACACTGCCGGAGGCCGCCGAAGCAATCGCGATTCGCCCTTTACTCTTCCCTTTCGCTAAATCGGTTGAGGCAACTGCCTACCGGCCTGACGGCATGACTGAGGTTTTGATCTGGGCCAGGGCCTACCGCTACGATTGGCAACCGGACTATACCTTTAAGAAGCCTGTCACACTGCCGAAGGGTACGCGCATCGAGGTAACAGCGTATCTCGATAACTCGGACAATAATCAAAATAATCCAAACAGCCCGGCGCGAGCTGTTCGCTTCGCGTCGGCCTTATGCGAGTTATCACTCGTCAACGTCAGGGAAAAGACCTAGAGCGAGTCATGCGTAGATTTACTATCGCGCTCCTGGGAGGACATCATGAAAATGAAGAGCCAAAACCACACCGGAGGAAACTATATGAAAGAGTCACTGAATCTGATCAAACTGCTGGCCATGGTCGGCGCCGTGGTGATGTTTGCGGGAACGGCGAGCGCCCAGGAACAACCCTTCCGGTTTGCGGGCACGACCTGCCCCGCGACTCCTTATCTACATTGTCCCGACAGCGAGTGCTCAGGGGCCACGGTGGTCAATCAAGGAAACGTGGTCGAGATGAAGACGCGCCGCACCTACTTTCTCGATTATCCGTGTGACCTGAAGAAGGGCGAGAAAGTCACCTTCATCCTCAGTCTGCACGGCTTCGGCTCGTACGGGAACTGGCAGCGCAACTATTTCCCGATCATGGACTACAAGGACAAATACCGCCTGGTCATCGCCACCCCAAACGCCCCGACGCGGTCGTGGTCGGCGGCGGACGACGAGTACCTGCAGAACATCGTCAACTTCGTCATCGAGCAGATCGGCAAAGAGAACATCAAGGCGTTCTGGCTGGTCGGGCACTCGCAGGGCGGCATGACCTCCAACCGGATCGTCCGCACGGACTTCTTTAAGGACAAGGTTGATGGCTGGCTCAGTCTGTCCGGCGGACGCCTGGGCGGGAACCCTGGTCGCTCGGCGACTTTCGCTCCCACCGGTGTCCCTGGCGCTGCTCCGGCTGGCGCACCCGGCGGCGGCGGCACGCCGGCCCCTGATTTCGCTGCGGCTGCCGCAGCATTGCGCGAGCCTCCGGTCGCCGACTTCTCGTTCATCTACGAGACGGGCCAGCGCGAACTGGATGACAAAGGCGTGCCCGAGACCTCGGAGTGGGCTAAGAAGTACTTTTGCAGCCCGCGGCGTAAGGAGGAGGAGGCCGTTGATACCAAGGCCGGCTACGTCTATGACAGCACCCGGCTGAATCAGTTGCGTCCAGGCTGGGGACTCCTGCCAGCGCCCGGCAAGGCGCAGGTCTACCTCTATCCCGACTGCAAGGACGGCAGGGTCGTGGCCGACGTCGTCCGCCTCGATAAGGGACACACCGAAGGACTCGAGCCGAAGGTCACCGAAGAACTGGTCAAGCTGATGCTTTCGGCGAAAGGCGGCAAGATCCAACAGTCCCGCTAGTGAAGTGACGCAGAGTTGGAGTCCAATACAGAATCAGACACAAGGGACGCGCATAGAAGCGACAGCGTATCTTGATAACTCGGACAATAATCCAAACAATCCAAACAGGCCGGCGCGAGCTGTTCGCTTCGCTTCGGCCTTATGCGACTTATCACTCATCAACGTCAGGGAAAAGACCTGGAGCGAGTCATGCGTAGATTTACTATCGGGCTCCTAATTGTTACAGCGGCGATCCTCGTTTCATCCTCGTTCTCGTCGATGGCCCAGCAATCTGGCGCGACGCCGGCGCCGGCTGAGCAGAGCGCGCCGACTGCCGACAATCGCGACGACGAGTTCTACGCTTGCGCGATGCACCCGGACGTGATGTCCGACAAACCGGGCAAGTGCCCGAAGTGTGCTATGACGCTGGTGCGGACTCGACGGCCCGAAATGGCTGAATATGAGGTGAAGCTGGCTACAACTCCCGCCGTTGTGAAGCCCGGTGAGAAGTTTCGCTTAAGTTTTTTGATCTCGCACCCGAAGACTGGAGAGCTGGTCAAAGAATTCAATATTGTTCATGACGTGCCCTTTCACCTTTTCGTCGTGAGCCAGGACTTGACCTATTTCGCACACCTCCACCCACAGCAGCAAGCGGATGGGAGCTTCACTATTGAGACGATGGTGCCGGAAGCGGGCTCCTACATTATCTATTGCGACGTCTTTCCAGTCGGCGGCATGCCGCAGGTGGTCCATCACAGCTTAATCACAGCGGGCTTCGACGTGGATCTATTCTCGTCGCAGGCCCAGCTCGTGCCTGACAAGATTCTCACGAAGACATTGGAGGGAGTGCGGTTTGAATTGACGCTCAATCCGGCCGAGCCTGTAGGCGGCAGGCCGGCGAATTTGAAGTACCACTTAACCGATGAAAAGACGGGTGAGCCGGTCAAGGACTTGCAGCCTTACCTCGGTGCGTGGGGGCATACATTGATACTCTCTGAAGACGCGAGCGATTACATTCATTCTCACCCAACCCAGACGATCCCAGACGGTGTGGATCGCACTAAGATCTATGGCGGCTCCGATGTTTCTTTTGATGCGTTCTTCCCGCGACCAGGCCGCTACCGAGTCTGGTCACAGTTTCAGCGGCAGGGCCAGCTGATTACAGTTGCGTTCACGATCAGAGTCAGGCGGCTTTAACTAGTGAGGTGTGTTAGAAAATATAAGCAAATATCGATTCATCACGTGCTGTTTTTTTGGATTGCCGCTGATGCGGCTACTAAGAAATATGCAAATTGGTTTTTGTTCAACCGCAACGTGGTTGCGTCTCGAAGCCCAGGGTTGCCGCTGCGGCTACCCTGGGATCTACAAAGGTTTTTTATTCAACCGCGACGCGGTTGCGTCCATTGCCGCAACCCCATTTGGGGTTGTACGAAATCCATCGATTGTTTCCCAACGTAGCCGCAACGGCAACGTTGGGCTGGAGGACGCAACCGCCTTGCGGTTATGGACTACAACTTCGTCAGACTGCAACTTTTTGGAGACACCACGCTAACAGCTTCTGATATCAAACCATGCGAAACAACCAGAGGATCGAACGTTCGGCTACTGCCGCTAAGGTGTTCGCTATTTTCGCAGCGGCTCTTCTCCCTCTCAGTATTTCTGCGCTCAGCAATCAGAAGTCAAAGCTGGGCTTAAACCAACGTTCCTCCAGCGATTTCTCAGCAACAGGTAATACCAGTCAGCAACCAGCGGCGCCGTCCCAGCCTGCTCAGAGCGCAAACGACCCGGCCGCGTGGGGCAGCAATCATATCGGTAAGCCGATTCCCGAATATGTTCACGGCGACGAATGTTTGTTTTGCCATCGCAATAACATTGGCACTACCTGGCAGAAGAACGCGCACGGCGTCACTGTCCGGCAAGGCGAAGATGCGCCTGATTTGCAAGCCATGGTGCGGAAGCAACCGGCCTTATCGAGTGTGGCTACTCAGATTGAATACTTTCTTGGTAGCCGCCATCGCGTGCGCTTCCTCAAGAAAGATGGCTATGGGAAGTTCGCGTTATTGAACACTCAGGCGGTGCTTGGTCCAGACACCACGGTTGATAAATGGATCGACGTGGATAAACTGTCGTGGGATAAAGAACGCTTCGGTAATCGGTGCGCGGGCTGTCATTCGACCGCGGTTGACTCCACCGCGAAAACCTTTACTGCTTTCGGTCTGGACTGCTACGCGTGCCATGGCGACGTGACTCTGGAGCACACCAAAAACACTTCATTGATGTGGTTATCCAGGAAGCGGCGAGATGACGCGCGGGCGATTACCTCCATTTGCGCGCAGTGTCATTTGCGTTTAGGGAAATCACGATCCACCGGTTTGCCTTATCCTAACAACTTCATCGCCGGCGATAATTTGTTTCAAGACTACGACGTGGATTTTGCAAAGGCCGACGACGAGAGCCTGAATCCCGGCGACCGGCACATTCTGCGGAACGTTCGGGATGTAGTCCTGCGGGGCCAGCAGGCTACGACTTGCCTCACTTGCCACGAGGTGCATGCGAATTCGACGGCTAAACATTCGTCAGCGACTTTCGGACCAATCTGCGCTGATTGCCATGGGGCTAAATTCGCTTTAAAAGTGAAGCCCTATACCGTTCATAGCTCTCTGTGTGAGTACTGAGCGAGACCTGGGTTGCTCAGTTGCGCTTTTGGCATTCCCTCCTACCGATCTCCTCAAGTTCCAACTACAAATCGTGCCCTGGCCGCAGAGCGGCCAAATGTTTATAGCTCACGTTGCGGGAAAGAGGTCCTTGTCAGAACCACCTGCGGTAGCGGGTGGGTTTTATGCTGAAGCAGAGTCGAGTCACACGAATGAATTGGCCCACCCGCTACCGCAGGTGGTTCTGACAAAACCCATTTCGCTCCTCCGGAGCTTCAAGGTTTCTTTGGGAGTCCTGGCTCTATAAACATTTGGTCCCTCCGGGACTGAAGACTGGGCGACCGAAAAATAGACAGACTCATTCGTTGCGAGAACTTTAGAGACACCACGTTTAGAGATTGGCGGCAGAGCGCTGGCGGATGAATTCTAGAAAGGCGTCCTCGTTGTGGGTGGCGATTTGCCAGATGTTGCCACCTGGGTCTTTGACCATACCGCGGCGATCGCCATAGGGCATGTCTTGTGGCTCTTCGAGCGATTCGGCGCCTGCTTTCAGCGCACGCTGGTATGTCGCGTCGATGTCATCGACATAGAGGTAGAGAAACGCAGGCATCGCGTCGCGAGGGCCAACGCCGCTTACCATGACGAGCGAGTCGCCAATTCTGATCTCGCAAGGGATGTCTGTGCGAAAGTCTCCTGTCGCACCGAACGCTTGCTTGAGGAACTCAACTAGCTTGGCTACGTCGTGAACCACGAGCCGAGGGGTCACGCTATGCCAACCCACGGGGATAGATTTAGTCATCGACGTCTACTCCTCTTGCATCGCGATAGTGACCCTGTGGTCCGTCGAACGTCCGAGTTGATCAGGAGCGGCGATTAGCATCAACGTCGAAGCCGACCCGCAAGTTAAAGAACGCGCTCCGGTGCAACGACGTTAGGCTCCGACCTGACTGCCACCTCGCTCATTACTGGGTTACGCGCGTCAGTTGCTGTGACACGAGTTGCCAGTGCCCGTTGCGTTTCACGTATACGCTAGTGGACCTGATTTGATTGTTGTACTCTCTACCATTATCGACAAACTTGGCGGTAGCCAGATAAGTTACCACAGCCGTATTTCCGTAGATTCGGACGTTCGCATCGCCTTGTTCGATAGAGCTGACTTTGAGAGCGCCAGATTTTACATCCGATACTATCTCTGCCTTGGTCTGGACTTTGCCGGTAGGGGAAATATAAATCAGGTCGTCGCCTACAATCTTGTCGAGTTTAGATATGTCGGCGTTTACAAGGGCCTGGAGCCGCTCCTTGTGCACTTGTTTGACCTCTTGTTCGGCAGCATTATTCTTGTTGGCCTTGTGAGTCTTCATTTGACCAAGAGCAACAGAGAGTACTGTAACTGTCAGCGCAGCTATTAGAAGAATCCTTTTCACTTGAGTCATCTCCTTTCAAAACGTTATCGTCTGTGTCTCCCCGCGAGGAGCCTAACGTCAGTTGACCGGGCGCGGCGATTGGAAACAGCGTCGTCAGAAAAGCACAAGTTAACGAACGATCAGTCCGCGTTCCGGTCCAACGAGTTCGGCGCCGTACCTTGCTAGCCGGCGTTCCGCAACGCCGACCACCATGTCAGTGCGATGAAAAGCACCTGCATCGAAGCGCGCAGCCAAAGCGGCGTTGCCCGTTTGCCGCCCACAGCAACACCCGTTCGTGCCGCCTTCACATTCGCCGGAAACACCACGATGAAGAATACGATCAGTGCGATCCCCGCCGCCTGGCGTAAGTAAGGAAACGCCAGGCCGATTGCACCCGCAATCTCACACACGCCGGTGAAGTAAATAAGGGCCATCGGCTGCGGAATCCAATCCGGCATCATTCGCACCAAATCATGTTTCATCTTCGTGAAGTGTGCGCTCGCGGTGAATACAAGCATCGTTGCGAGTGCGTATCGAGTCGCGCCGGTCCACGTTGCCAATACAGCGACCCCCAGTGCACCGATAGCTCGATAGAGCAACAGCGAGATAAGTAATACAAAGAGAACTATCATTTCGTTTTGCTACTACTGTCTACGAATCACCGAAGGCGCCCGAACGACCGAGTTGACTATATTTTCTTCAACGGGCTTCATCTTTTTTCAAAGCAAGCCACGTCCAAATCGCCGACAACAAATCAATCAAACCAAACAACAGCAACGCTTTCGGAGCTGAAACCAACAGAACAAAAGCGGCAAAGCAAAAAATGACCGCGATGCGCGTCCAAACCGTCCAACGGATAAAAATTGTCAATTCATTTCGCGCCGTCTGAACATAATAGAAGCTCAGACAAAGCACAAACATTCCATTAATCCTTATCCAAACTTCGTTTGTCGGCGGCACTCCGAAAACCTGCAAAATCAGATTTGGGACGAGCAGCAAAATCAAACCTAATCCGCAGAGGTAAATTCCGAAAACAAATAAACTTTTAGCTGCTTGACTCATATCTTCAAAATTCAGTTTTTACTAAACAACGAACTCGTCGCCGCCCAACATGTATTCAACCGCTGATCTGTGGGATAAACCCGGATTTGGTGTTAACGTCCCCGCGGGAAGCAATTATCTATCATCGATCCGTCGTTACTATTTCCCGAACGCGATTGCGGTAGCTAATGCAGTTCTCCAGAACCCTGCGATACTCCCGCACGTCCACGTCGCGTTCGCAACACAGCAACATCAGATTACCGTCGTCCCGGAAGTTATTGTCCCACTCGATTGTCTGTTCGTCGGTCCAGTCAGACCAGTACTGTTGCATTTTCTCATCCGGCATTCGGTCGAAATAGGCCCGGAGGTTGACACCCGTTTCATCGAGCCGCTCGTCGCAAGGCTCCTGTTCAAAGTTCCAGACTGGTTGTTCCATAAACCTTTCGTGGTGTGCCGCACCTAATATCCTGTCTCTAAAGTTCTAACTACAAATCTTGCC
>DASZZL010000138.1:0-29994 GCA_035545035.1 Pyrinomonadaceae bacterium | reverse complement strand
TCGGCGGCGATGAGTGAACCAGTCGAGCCGATTGTCTATTACGTCGATCGCGGCGCGCCGGAACCAGTGCGGTCGGCGTTAATCGAGGGCGCGAGCTGGTGGAACCAGGCGTTTGAAGCTGCCGGGTACAAAAACGCGTTTCGCGTCGAGGTGATGCCAGCGGACGCCGACGCCATGGACGTGCGTTACAACGTGATCCAGTGGGTGCATCGCTCGACCCGCGGCTGGTCGTATGGCAACTCGCTGACCGACCCGCGCACGGGAGAAATTATTCAAGGCCGGGTTTCGCTGGGCTCTCTGCGCGATCGTCAGGATTTTCTGATCGCCGAAGGGCTTTTGGCGCCTTACGAAAAAGGGAAGTCAGAAACGGCGAAGATCATGGAGCAGGTCGTGCTCGCGCGCTTGCGGCAACTCGCGGCGCATGAAGTCGGTCACACGCTCGGACTGCAACACAATTTCGCGGCGAGTGTTTCGAATCGCGCTTCAGTTATGGATTATCCGGCGCCGCTCGTGAAGCTGGGCGCCGACGGCATCCCCGATATTTCCGACGCGTACGCACGCGGCATAGGCGAATGGGACAAGGTAACGATTGCCTACGGCTATCAGGATTTTCCGGCCGGCACTGACGAGCATGCCGCGCTCGATAAGATTCTGAGCGACGCTTTCAAACGCGGCTTGATGTACCTCACCGATCAGGATGCGCGCCCGGCGAGTGCGTCCAGTTCGGTGGCGCATCTTTGGGACAATGGATCTAACGCGATCGATGAACTGAATAATGCGTTGAAGGTGCGCGCCGCGGCGCTCCATCGCTTTGGCGAAAACAATATTCGCGAAGGCGCGCCGATGGCCACGCTCGAAGATGTGCTGGTGCCGCTTTACATGTATCACCGCTATCAGGTCGAGGCTGCGGCGAAATTGGTCGGCGGCGAGGACTACACCTTCAGCTTGCGTGGCAAAGGCGATCGCGATCCGCAAATCATTCCACCTGAAGAGCAGCGCCGCGCGCTGGCCTCCGTGCTCGATACACTCAAGCCTGAGGCGCTGGCGCTTCCCGAATCTTTGCTGCGTCTGATTCCCCCGCGTCCGCCGGGTTATCCGCGCACGCGCGAGGACTTTCGCATTCGCACGTTTCCCAACTTTGACGCGCTCGCACCGCCGGAAGCGATCGCCAACCATGTCTGTGACTTCCTGCTTAATCAAGAGAGGGCTGCGCGACTCATTCAATATCACGCGCGCGACGCTCGGTATCCGGGTTTGACTGAAGTGATCGACAAAATAATCGCGTCGACATGGAAAGCGCCGGTTGGCACGGGCTATGACGCAGAGATTCAGCGCACTGTAAACATGGTGGTGCTGATGGATCTGATGTCGCTGGCTTCCGGCGAGCGCGCGCAGAATCAGGTCCGCGCTATCGCTGAACTCAAACTGGAAGAATTGAAAACCTGGTTAGTCTCTCAGAAAGAACTCACGCGTGACGAGAACCAAAGGGCTTTTCTATTCTACGCGGCGAACCAGATCAAACGCTTTCAGGAAGACCCGAAGAAGATGAACCTCACCCGCCCAAACGATCCACCCGACGGCCAACCGATTGGAACGGATTGGTGGAGTCTGTCGGATCGGGATTGGTGCGATTGGCGGTAGCAGGTTTTGGAGTGCGCTGACTTGTCAGCGCTTTCGACATGCGTGAGAATCATCATGCCGCAGAAACATGAGGCGACAAGTCGACACTCCATAGACTCCCATGTCGAATGAAAGACTCCCGACAAGAGACTGGCCGCATGCCCCGGTTCATCGTCTTAACTCCGATGGCATCTACATCGTCACAGCCGCAACCCTTCACAAGGAACACGTGCGACTTCTGCCAGATTTGCTCGATCAACCTTCAGCAGCGCATGCAACAACACATTCGCGCCGTTGGCGATGTCCTGAGGGCGGGAGAATTCTTTGGGCGAGTGGCTGATGCCTCCGATGCTGGGAACGAAGATCATGCCCACGGGCGCCAGGCGAGCCATGTCCTGCGCATCGTGACCGGCGCCGCTCGGCATTTGCTTCGTACTCAATCCCAATTCCTTCGCTGATTCACTGATGAGGCTGCGAATTCGCGTGTCAGTCGGCGCGGGAATGTTGACGTTGATCTCTTTGAAGTCGAAAGTGACTCTGTTGGTTTGGGCGATTTGAGCGGCCTCGGTCCTGATCTTCTGATACAGCATCTGAATCTTTGCGGCATCGAGGTCGCGCAGCTCGAGACTTAAAACTACTTTCCCGGGGATCACGTTCGGCGCGCCGGGCAATGCTTGAATTCGTCCGACGGTGCCGACTTGCCGGCCCGGCATGCTGGTAACGATGCGATTCACGGCTTCGATGAATTTGGCCGCGGCCAGGAGCGCGTCTTGCCGATTATTCATCGGCGTCGTGCCCGCGTGATTGGCAAAGCCTTCGATCGTCACGTCCCACCAGTTGATTCCGACGATCCCTTCAACGATGCCGATGTCGAGCTTCTCGGCTTCAAGAATGCCGCCCTGCTCGATGTGCAATTCGAGATAGGCCGCGATACTGCCGCGATTGCGTCGCACGGTTGAAAGCTTCGTCGGGTCGCCACCGATAAACTTGATCCCTTCGCGAATCGTCTTGCCGCTGCGGCTGACGAGATCGAGTTCCTTTTCAGTCAACTCGCCGTTCATCGCGCGACTGCCGATCAAACCGCCCTCTTCATTCTGAAAGATGACGACTTCGAGCGGGTGATGCGTGGTGAGATTGTTTTCCGCGAGCGTTTGCGCAACTTCAATTGCACCGAGTGAACCAACCACGCCGTCGTAGTTGCCGCCTTCGGGAACGCTGTCGATGTGTGAGCCAAACAGAAGCGGCGGAAGATTCCTGTCGCTGCCTGCACGTCGGCCAATAATGTTGCCGGCCGCATCGATCGAGACGTCGTGCTTTGCCCGCTGCATCAAGCCAAAGACATATTCGCGACCGCGCAGATCAGCTTCACTGTAAGCGAGACGGCTGACACCGCCTTGCGGGTTCTTGCCAAACTCTGCCAGCGCGTTGATGTGCTCGACGATGCGCGCGCCATTCACGCGCAGTTGCGGCTGAGGCGCGAAACCATGAAAAGCGATCGCACCCGCGGTTCCCAGTAGTCCGATGTTGAATTGTCGGCGGTTCATCCGTCGCTTCAAATACTCCATATCAGCCATCTTGGCAAGCCTGATTTGGCGTAGTTTGCTATCATTGCCCGTCCGCGGATTATCAAGATGAGTCTATACGACGAATTTCAGTGGCGGGGAATGATCCATGAAGCCACGCCGGAACTAAAACAAGTTCTTGCTGAAGAGAAGTTAACCGCCTACATTGGCTTCGATCCTTCGGCAGCGAGTCTGCATGTCGGATCGCTCTTGCCAGTGATGGGACTGGCTCGGCTGCAAAAGTTCGGGCACACGCCAATCGCGATCGCCGGTGGCGGGACGGGTTTGATTGGTGACCCCAGCGGAAAGACTAGCGAACGCCAGCTCCTATCATACGAGCAAGTGGAAGAAAACCTGGCGGGAATCAAAGAGCAATTGAGTCGCTTTCTTGATTTCAACGCCACGACTAATCCTGCACGCATCGTCAATAACGCGGAATGGCTGATGCCTATTTCGATGATGGAGTTCCTGCGCGACGTGGGAAAATACTTCACGGTAAATAACCTCTTGGCCAAAGAAGCCGTGAAGCGCCGCCTGGAAACTGAAGATGGAATTTCTTTCACCGAGTTCAGCTATCCTTTACTCCAGGCTTACGACTACCTCGTGCTCTACGATAGTTATCGTTGTACGTTGCAGATGGGTGGGAGCGACCAATGGGGCAACATCGTTGCGGGAATCGATCTCATTCGCAGATTACGAAGCGCGAAGGCGCACGGTCTGGTCTTTCCGCTGGTCACGACCTCGTCCGGCGTGAAGTTCGGCAAGACCGAAGCGGGCGCGGTCTGGCTGGATCCGAAACTGACTTCGCCTTATCGCTTCTACCAGTTCTGGCTGAACACCGATGATCGCGACGCGATCACATACCTGAAGTTTTTTACGTGGCTGTCGAAAGAAGAGATTGGCGAATTGGAAGGAAGCGTTCGCACCGAACCTGAGCAACGCAAAGCCCAAAGAGAACTTGCTCGTCACGTGACCGAGATGGTTCACGGCGAGACAGCGCTCGAGAAGGCTTTGCGTGCATCCGAAGTTCTCTTCGGCAAAGAGATCAGCGGCTTGAGCGTGCAGGAGATTATGGACATCTTTGCCGATGTTCCATCGACTGAACTGGAAAGATCAAAGTTGGATGGTGATGGTTTCACGCTTGGTGATGCGCTCGTGGTCGCCGGTCTTGCACCTTCAAAAGGCGAAGCCAAGCGTCTGGTTCAGGGCGGCGGGGTGTGCGTGAACAATCGCCGCGCTGACGACGCGCGCAAAGCGATCTCTGCTTCAGAGTTTATCGATGGTCAGGTTCTGGTTTTGCGCAAGGGAGCGAAGCATTATCACTTGATCAGAATATCGGGGCACTAGCCCGCGCGTAAGCAAGGGCTCCGGTACTTTGCACAACAGTCAGCGTGAGCCCTCCCTCACGGTCGGGCTAGTGCCCCGGTTTACTGGCCGAATCGCTGAAGCAGGTAAGTCGGCAAATCGCTCACCTTCAGACGTTCCTGCTCCCACGTGTCGCGATCGCGCACGGTGACGGCTTCGTCTTCCAGGGATTGATGATCGACCGTGACGCAGAGCGGCGTTCCAATCTCGTCCTGCCGCGCATATAACTTTCCAATTCCACCGGTGTCGTCGTAAACCGCGCGCACTACAGGCTGTAACGAACGCTTGATGGCTTTCGCCATGCCGACGATCTCGGGTTTGTTCTTGGCCAGCGGCAGCACGGCCACTTTGATCGGCGCCATCGAGGGATGCAACTTCAGAATCACTCGCGTCTCGCCTTTGTCATTCGTCTTTTCGGAATACGCATCCATCAAGAGCGCGAGCACCGTGCGATTGACGCCGGCGGCTGGTTCGATCACGTAAGGATAGAAGCGCTGCTTCGTTTGTTCGTCAAAGTACGAAAGGTCCTCAGTCGAATCTGGATTCAAGCGTTTGCCTTCCGCGTCTTCGGGCTTCTTTGAGTGTGTGCGCAGATCGAAGTCGGTGCGGTTGGCAATCCCCATCAGCTCATCCCAATGTCGCTCTTCATCTTCGCGCTCAGGGAAAAAGCGATATTGAATGTCCACGGTGCGCTTAGCGTAGTGCGCCAGTTCTTCCTTTGGTTGTTCGTAAAGCCGCAGGTTGTCGGCTGAGATACCGATATCGAGAAACCATTGCCGACACGCGTCGATCCATTCCTGATGCGCTTGTTCGTCTTCGCCCGGGCGCACGAAATATTCCATCTCCATCTGTTCGAACTCGCGCGTGCGAAAGATGAAGTTGCCGGGCGTGACTTCGTTGCGAAACGATTTGCCGATTTGCGCCACGCCAAACGGCAGCTTGCGCCGGCTCGTATTCAGCACGTTAAGAAAGTTTATGAAGATGCCCTGCGCGGTTTCCGGACGCAGATAGACGAGCGCGTCGGGATCGTCTTCCGCCGTCGCGCCGACGTGGGTTTGGAACATCAGGTTGAAGGGACGCGGGTCCGTCAGATCCGTCGAGCCACAGTTATTACATCTATAACTCTTGTGCCTGATCGCGAGGGTCATCACTTCGAGGAAATCCTGGCTGATGTCTTGGTCGACCTCGAGACCGGCGTAGACGTTGTCAGCCATCTCTAGCTTGTCCGCCCTCAAACGCGTCTTGCACTCACGACAGTCAACCAAAGGATCACTGAACGTGTCTTCGTGTCCGGAATATTTCCAAACCAAACGATTCAGGATGATCGACGACTCGAGCCCTTCGATGTCGTCGCGTTCGTGAACCATCCAGCGCCACCACGCCGCGCGCACGTTGTTGCAGAGTTCGGCGCCCAGCGGCCCGTAGTCCCACGCGCTGCCTAACCCGCCGTAAATCTCTGACGATGGATAGACAAAGCCGCGCCGCTTGGCGAGCGAAACAATCGTATCGATGTTGGGTGCAGACACCTGATCGTGAATCGTGAATCGTAAATAGAAAAATCGGCGGAGTAGGAGTGTATCAGCCAAGCGCGCGGATCAAAAGAAAAAAGAAAAGAGAGGAGCCGCCGCAACAGCGCACCTCCTTCTAACGTGTTCACAAAATGAAAAGCAGGTGACGACAAAAGGGGGCGTCGTCACCTGCTCTTAAAAGGCCCTGGCTTGGGCTTATGGTTTAGTCGTTGCCCGCCCGGCGCGGACGCCGCGGCCGAGTACGTTCCCTGGCCGGCTGAACGTCGCCCGGTTGGACGGTTGGTGTCGGCTGGGGGCGTTGCGCGCCCGGCGGACAGATCCAAATCTCGATGAAGTCGGTGTCGCGATAGCCGCCATTTACAATGGTGATGCGTCCCGCATCGACTCCGCGCTGATTCACCAGATAGTCCGTCGTGCGCTTGCTCAGCATATCGGCCTGGCCCGCGCGGCTGGTTCTTCCGGCATAGACGATGATGTAAGCCTGCGAGTCAGGAGCGTTCTGCAACTCGATGGCCAGGTTGTCAAAGCGCGCCTTGTCATCATCGAAGGCCACCGACTGAAACTGGTCGAATGGCTTGCACTCAACCACAGGCGGTTTCTTCGGCACGATGTTCGTCGAAGCCATCACCCGCTGGCGACACATTGCCTCGCCCGAGCCGTCGTCCACCACTAGAGTCGCTGTGACTTTCTGGCTGCCGAGACCAGTGGAATCGACAGTGATAGTCGCAGTGCCGGCGCCGCTTACGATTCGCGCGTCAGAAGGCGTGACCGTCCAGGCGTAGTTGAGTGGCGACGTGCCGGTGTAGGCCACATCCGATGTGAACGTGATCAGGTCGCCGTCGTTGACGCTGACAGGCGCCGAGATGTTAACCGGATATGGGCACGGATTCGGCGGCGGCTTGTTGACCGTGTACTTCTTCGGATGATAGTTAACATTGACGCAGACCTTGCGGCCCGCTTCGATGTCAAAGTCGCGCACCCAACGTCCGCCGTTGGGCAGCAAGATCTCAACGTTGTGATGGCCCGGCTCCAACTCGATTACGCGAACCGTCGTTGACGTATCGCCCTGGGGCTTGCCGTCAATGTGCAAGGGAAACCCGCCGGGATTTGTAGTCAGCTCGACTTGGCCGTATTTCACCTTGTGCTTCTTCTTGGCGTAAGCCGTCGTCGAAGTGCAGGCGAGTGCGAAAGTCAGCGCGATGAAGATTGCGAACGCAGTTTTGATCGTTGAAGAGTTCATCCGAGTGGCCATGAAATTTTTCTGATTCATCATACTACACCTCCGTCATGGCTGCGGCCTGCTTGCTCGCGCGCATCTTCGCGTAACGACGACGCGCGCCGGCGGTAAGAGCCACGATTCCGGAACCGAAGAGCAACAGCGAAGCCGGCTCAGGAACTTGCGGTGGCGGCGTCGGCGTCGGAGTCGGGCACGTCGGACACTCGGGTGGCGGTGTCGTCTTGTGGTGGTGAGTGCAAATGCCGGTGAAGCAAATCAGCGGAATCAGTGCCAGGAATGGCCACTTCGGAAATCCGCCGCCCACCGCAGGTATCTCGCCGCAATCGCAGATCGTGCCATCGACGTTGTCCTGCTCGAAGACCTGGACCTCGCCCTGTGGCTGCTGGGGCGCGACCTCGGCTCCGGCAATGAGCGAAGGCGCGGCCGTCTGGACGTCGGTATCAATGGCAGGAGCGGTCGGGCCGGCTAAAGACTTTGAAGCACTCGATGGCGACTGCCCAGTTGGATCCTGTGCGACTGCGCGCAGTCTGAGCTGTTCAATCTGAGTGCTCTTTTGCAAGTCACCCATGACATTCACGACATCGGCAAACTTGATTGGACTAGCTTGCGTCGGTACGGCTAGCAACAGCAGCAAGCTGGTCATCGTCGCAAGTGGCCGGAAAAAACGGGTCTTCATCTGGTTAGGAAACTCCCTCCTCAAGACTTTCGGGCCGGTGCTTTGACGGCTCTTTTCGCATTTGGCACTCGGAAAACTGATTCTTTGAAAAGAGACGGCGAGAAAGCCTGCCGTAGCTACAAGCCTGCAAAACCCATTACGGCTTGATTTACCTGCTTGTGAAAGACGCCTAATTAGAGGGGGATTCCAATTTCAGGAAAGGGTTTAGGGAGGATTTTCAAGAACTCGGGGCGAGCGATAACGGTGCGCCGTCGCCCGCCGTCCGATAACCATCAGCCTTCGTCGTGGCCGCCGCTGGTGGCGCCGGCCTCACGCTGCTCGTCTTTCAAAATGGCCTTCCGCGACAGCTTTATCTTGTTGCCGTCCTTGCCGATGCACTTGACCATGATCTGCTGGCCTTCCTTCAACTCATCGCGCACGTCACGGATCCGACGGTCGGCGATTTCGGAAATGTGCAATAGGCCGTCGGTGCCAGGAAAGATTTCCACGAAGGCGCCAAAATCAACAATCCTCGACACGGTGCCAACGTAGGTCGCGCCGATTTCAGCTTCCGCAGTCAGGCCTCGAATGCGAGCGACCGCAGCCTCGGCCGCGGCGCTGTCGGCCGTGGCGATCGAAACCGTGCCGTCGTCTTCGACGTCAATCTTCGCGCCCGTCTCTTCGACCAGCGCGCGAATTACTTTCCCGCCTGGTCCGATGACGTCGCGAATCTTATCGGGATTGATCTTGATCTTGATGATTCTGGGCGCGAACGGTGAAATCTCAGCCCGCGCTTCGGCCAGCGTCTGGCCCATCGCGTCCAGGATGTGCAGGCGCCCCTTCTTTGCCTGGGCCAAAGCCTCGGCCATGATCTGGGCATTGACGCCGGCGATCTTGATGTCCATCTGCAAGGCGGTAATGCCTTCGCTGGTGCCCGCGACTTTAAAGTCCATGTCGCCGTAGTGATCTTCGGCGCCCGCAATGTCGGATAGGATTGCGTACTTGTTGCCTTCCATCACCAAACCCATCGCGACTCCGGCCACCGGAGCCTTCAAAGGCACGCCGGCATCCAGCATTGACAGCACTCCGCCGCACACGGTAGCCATCGATGAAGAACCATTCGATTCAGTAATGTCAGAGACGATGCGAAGCGTGTACGGGAACGTCGTGTCGTCGGGCAACACGCCTTCAAGCGCGCGGCGCGCCAAAACACCGTGTCCGATCTCGCGACGCGAAGACGAGCCGAAGCGTCCGACTTCGCCCACGGAGTAGTGGGGGAAGTTGTAGTGCAAAAGGAAGCGGCGCTTAAGCTCGCCCTTTTCCAAATCGTCTATGAACTGCTCGTCTTCTTTCGTGCCGAGCGTCGTCGTAACCAGGGCCTGTGTTTCACCACGCGTAAACAGCGCCGATCCGTGCGCGCGCGGCAGCCATCCGACCTCGCAGGTGATCGGGCGAATCTCCGAAAAGCGCCGCCCGTCAGGCCGGCGGCGATGGTTCAGGATGTCGTCGCGGAAAATCTTTTCTTTCAAATGGTCGAAGCACTTCTTGGCCATCATCCGGCTTTCAATTTGATCTTCGGGATAAGACTCGACCACTTCCTTCTTCAGCGCATCGACGGCGGCGTAGCTCGCTCGTTTTTCCTGATTGGTAGTGTCAAGCGCCGCGCGCAGCCGCTCGGCATAGTTGCGTTCGATCTCACCGATCATTTCTTCGTTCAGCGGCCGCGGTTCGACCGGCCGCTTCTCGATTGCCAGCGCTTTGTAAAGCTCTTTCTGCCACCGGCACAGCCGGTTGATTTCCTTGTGTGCCAGCATGAGCGCTTCGACCATGATCTCTTCCGACACTTCCTGCGCGCCGGCCTCGACCATGTTGATAGCTTCTTCCGTGCCGGCCACGATTAGGTTGAGACGAGATTCGCGCACTTCGTCGTAAGTCGGATTGACGATGTAACGGCCGTCGATCAAGCCGATGCGCACGCCGGCAATGGGATTCGGAAACGGAATGTCCGAAAGATAAAGGGCGCACGACGCGCCGGTGATCGCGATTACGTCGGGATTGTTGTCCATGTCTGCCGAGATTACCGTCATCACAACCTGCGTCTCGTTGCGGTAACCATCGGTGAACAAGGGCCGGCAGGGCCGGTCGATCATGCGACAGGTCAGCACTTCTTTTTCATTAGGCCGGCCTTCGCGCCGAAAATAGTTTCCGGGAATGCGCCCGGCCGCGTAGTTCGATTCGCGGTATTCGATCGTGAGCGGAAAAAAGTCAATGCCTTCGCGCGGCGAGTTGGCGCCGATCGCGGCGCACAAAACCATGGTGTCGCCGTAGCTAATAACGCAAGAGCCGTCGGCCTGCTTGGCGACGCGACCAACTTCGACGCTGAGATCGTGATCGCCAACTCTGATTGATTCTTTGAGGTATTTCTTAACTGTCATTTTTTCATTGTCTCCTTTGACAATACCTGCCCGGGGCAGGCACGCAACGTCTCATCCGCTGCGCTTTGGTTGAATTTATGGAATGCGGCGACTAGTCGCCGCTTTTCAAAAGCGCTGACAAGTCAGCGCACTTCAAAAAAGAAGGCGGCAGAGCCTAGCCGTGAAGCTCTCGCCGCCTTCCCTATTTTTTAGGCCACACGCGCCGCTTGGCTCCCGGTATCGCCGTCACGTTCGGCTCGGGCACAAGCTCTTCGATTGACGCGGGCTTTTTCAGTGCCGAGATTCGAAGATTCTCTCGTTCGTTTTTTGTCTTAATCTTTTCCAGAAATCCGACCGGCGCGTCCGACTATCGGCGCAGTCCCAGTCGACCCACGACTTCGTGGTAACGCAGTATATCCGTCTGCTTCAAGTAGTCGAGCAAACTGCGTCGCTGCGAGACCATCTTTAGCAGGCCGCGCCGCGAGTGGTTGTCTTTCTTATGTGTCTTGAAGTGCTCGGTGAGTTCGTTGATGCGCCGGCTTAGTAGTGCGATCTGCACGGAGGTTGAACCCGTGTCCGTCGCATGCGCGCGATAGTCGCTAACAATCTGTTCTTTTGCTTCCCTTGCTAATGTCACTGCTATCGATGGCCCTCCTAAATCGCAGTAAACCCGGGTGTGAACGACGGCCAAACCGCGAAAACTTCAAATTACAGCTGTAAAACTAACATCTCGTTTGCTCGACTGTCCAGCGACGAGCGAATGCGTCTTCGCCGGGCTCGTGCGCGTGACCTGCTTGTCTGATAAGATTTGCCGCTCGATTCCTTAACAATAGTGCGAGGTTGATGGCACAAGCGGCGCCCAAAATTCTGATCATCGGCGGTGGATTCGGCGGGGTGTTCAGCGCGCTCGAGCTGGCCGGAACAGGTGAAGTGACGCTGGTCAGCGACGAAGACCACTTTCTGTTCAAGCCGATGCTCTATGAATATCTGAGCGGCGAGGTCGAAGCCTGGCACATCGCGCCCGACTACAAAGAGCTGCTCGATGAAAGAGTGCGCTTCGTTCGAGGCGTAGTTACGAAGATCGATCTAAAGACCCGCGCCGTGACGGTAGCGAAACGCGCAGAGCCAATTTCGTTCGATGTGCTGGTGCTCGCGCCTGGAGGCGTAACCAACTATGCGGGCGTCGAAGGCGCCGAACAATTCGCGTTTCCTTTCCGGACGCTCGTTGACGCCAATCGTTTGCGGCGCCGCATGACCGAAGCGCTGGACCGGGTTCAGCCTGATGCTGCGCCGCAGGATGCGCGCAGCGCTTTGACGTTTGCAATCGTGGGCGGCGGCGCCAGCGGCGTCGAGCTGTCGACGAAGATGGCCGATCTGCTGCAGGACGCCATTCGGCGGCGAGCGTTGCAAGGCGAGCCGCGCGTGCTGGTGATCGAAATGACCGACCACGTCGTTCCGGGTATGGGCGAAGAGATTCGCAAGTTTGTCGAGCAAGCGCTGTTCGAATCTCGCGTTGAAGTGCATACCCAGACACGCGTCGTGCGCGTTACCGCAAACAGTATTACGCTCGAACACAACCACGAGCAGACTGACGTGGAAACTGCCGCGGTCGTTTGGGTCGCGGGCGTGCGCGTCAATCCGCTCGTGGAACAATTGGACATCGAGAAAGATCGACGCGGCTTGATTGTAGTCGAACCAACGCTGCAAGTTCGTGGTCACGAAAATGTTTTCGCGCTTGGGGATATCGCCTTCTATAAAGATGTCGTGCCTACGCTCGCGGGCACTGCTCAGCTTGCGTTTCAGCAATCGACCCTGCTGGCTTCCAATGTCCGCCGATTTGTCGAAGGCCGCGAACTCAAGTCGAAACATTTTGTCGAACTTGGCGAAGCGGTAAGTCTCGGCACCGAGCGGGCTGCGGTACTCTCAGCCGGAAAAGTGATTAGCGGTCCGCTGGCGCGACAGGCGCGGTTCGCGATGTACACGTCGCGTCTGCCGACCTGGCATCATCGTCTGCGCGTGGGGGCGAGCTGGTTCTTTGAAGGCACCGCGCCACGGCCGCTGCAGCCTCTGGGGTTTTAGCGCTGATTAAGATTTCAGTCTTAAGGATAAATGAGCAAAGCGAGATCCGAGCTAACATCGCCGCCGACTGGCGACATGCCCGCCGAAGAGTTTCGCCGCTTCGGCCATGAGATCGTCGACTGGATCGCGAATTATTTCGAGCGCATCGAAGACCTGCCCGTGCTCGCGCAGGTTGAGCCCGGCGAATTGAAGGCGCAACTGCCGTCTTCGCCGCCGGAAAAAGGCGAGCCAATGGAAGCGATTCTCGCCGACGTCGATCGACTGATCGTCCCCGCCCTGACGCATTGGAGTCATCCGTCGTTCTTCGCGTACTTCGCCACGTCAACTTCCGCGCCGGGGATTTTCGGCGAGTTGCTGAGCGCAGCGTTCGATGTGAAATCGATGCTGTGGCGCACGTCTCCGGCATCGACTGAACTCGAGGAAGTTGTGCTCGATTGGCTGCGGCAGATGATGGGTCTCGACGCTGGATTCAGCGGCATTATTTATGACACCGCATCGGTTTCCAGCATGCACGCGATCGCGGCTGCTCGCGAAGGCATTGAGATGCGCATTCGTGAAGAAGGGATGAGCGGGCGCCCAGACCTGCCGCTGCTGCGCGTCTATGCTTCGGAACAAGCGCACTCTTCGATCGACAAGGGAATCATCACGCTGGGGTTAGGTCAGCGTGCGCTTCGGAAGATTGCGACTGACTCGGAATTTCGTATGAACCCGAAGGCGCTCGCCGAAGCGATCGAGGAAGACAAGCGCAACGGCATCCTTCCATTCTGCGTCGTCGCGACTGTGGGAACCACTTCAACTTCGAGCGTCGATCCCGTGCCCGCGATTGTCGAGATCTGCGAAAAGCACACGATGTGGCTGCACGTTGATGCCGCGTATGCGGGTCCGGCGGCAATCGTTCCTGAGATGCGGCACATCCTCGAAGGATGCGAACGGGCGGATTCGCTCGTGCTCAATCCTCACAAATGGCTCTTCACGCCGTTCGATCTTTCGGTGCTTTATTGCCGGCACATGGATTTGCTGCGCCGGGCTTTTTCGCTCGTGCCGGAATATCTGCGGACACCGGAACAGGACCAGGTGCGCAGCGGATCGGATTACGGCGTCCAGCTTGGCCGCCGCTTTCGCGCGCTGAAGCTATGGATGATCATTCGCTATTTCGGCCACGAAGGACTCGCCGAGCGCATCCGCGAGCACTGCCGTCTGGCAAAGCTGTTCGCGTCGTGGGTCGAACGATCGCCGGACTGGGAGATTATGGCGCCGGTGCCGTTTGCCCTCGTTTGCTTTCGCGCGCGTCCGGCGGTCGAAGGTGAAACTGAAGAAGTTAAAGCGAAACGACTGGACGCCCTCAATGAAACGCTCATGCATGGCGTGAACGCCACCGGCGAAGCTTTTCTGTCGCACACCAAGCTGAACGACAAACTTACTCTGCGGCTTTCGATCGGAAACATTCGCACGGCCGAGCGCCACATCCGGCGAGTCTGGGAATTATTGAACGAGCAGTTAAAGCTGCAGACAACTCAAAAATGAAGACTCAGGATTCTTAAAGATGCTGACACATATTGTCGTTTGGAAATATCGTGCTGACATTGCCCAAGCTACTCGCGACGACCACGTCGCCCGGCTAAGAAGCATCAGCAGCGTCGTTCCGGGAATCGAAAATTTCTCAGTAGGATTCGACACGCTGCACCTGGCACGCTCGTACGACACCGGCCTGGTTGCTGTCTTTCGCGATCGCGCGGCGCTGGACGCCTACACTGTTCATCCCGAACACGTGCAGGTCGCTGACTTTGGCCGCAGCCTCAGCGACCACGTTGCTTCGGTTGATTTCGAAAGCTGAGAACTTCTTAGCGGCATGCAAAGCTGAATTAGATCCGTTTGATGAGACGCAGAAAGATTCTGATCGTGATGCTGGGACTAGTAGTCTTGTCCCAGCTTCCTTTTGTTTACCGACGCTATCGCCTCGCCCGCCTGCAGAAAGCAATTCAGCAACTTGAATCGCTGAGAGCCGCGCCGCAAGGTGAAAGTGATTTCGTTGATTACCAGGGCGTGATTCATGTTCACTCTTCTCTCGGCGGACACAGCACCGGCACGTTTGCCGAACTGATCGCGGCCGCCAAAGCGAACCAACTCGATTTTGTAATAATGACCGAGCATCCGCAGACTGAGTTCGATACGTCGGCGATGACTCTGAGCGGCGTGCACGCGGGCATCGTGTTCATTAACGGCAACGAAGTGGCGACCGCTAGTGGTGACCGACTGCTGCTGATTCCCGGGAACTCTGGCGCAACTTCGGCAAGTTCGCAATCAACGGCGGAAATAGTCGATCAGCAGAAATCGAGCGGCGGCCTCGCGTTCGTCGCTTACCCGGAAGAATCTGGAAACTGGCGATCGACTCGCGTGGATGGCGTCGAAGCTTACAACTTGTTCACAAACGCGCGACAGTACAACGCGTTCGTAGCCGTGTTCGACTCGTTGTGGTCTTATCACGGCTCTGCCGATTTGATGTTCTCTAACTTCTTTGCCCGGCCGGCGGCAAACTTGAAGCGATGGGATGAAGCGCTCTCTGTCGGCAATCGCAGACTGGTGGCAATTGCCGGCAACGATGCGCATTCGAACATCGGCCTCAGCGTGAATGATGCTTCCGGCAAACAGTGGCTGGGCGTGAAGCTCGATCCTTATGAACGAAGTTTTCGTGTCGTGCGCACTCACGTGCTCATTAGGAAAGACATTGGTCTGACGCGCGAGTCATTGCTCGAAGCAATTTCCCGTGGCCATTGTTATGTGTCGTTTGATCTGTTCAGCAACGGAAGAGGATTCAGCTTCGCGGCGGTGGGCACCGAGCAAAAGATTATGGGAGACGAGATCGCCTTTGCAGACGGATTGCGTTTGACAGCAAGCGCGCCGCTTGCTGCTCGATTCGTGCTCTTCAAAGATGGAAGCGTGATCGATCAGGAGTCTGGCTCGAAAGCAGAGTTCTCGATCAACTCAAGAGGCGTCTATCGGGTCGAAGTGTATCTCGACTCGCTGCCCGCGCCAGCTAAGGGCGAGCCGTGGATTCTGTCGAATCCGATCTACATTAAGTAATTGGCCCGAACGCGCTCGGGCTGCTCGCTATCGCAGAAGGCCAATAAAAACAGGATTCTTGTACGCCCATACGACCATGTGTTAATCTGTGTTTGGCTTAGTTAGGCAACCTCCCCGACGCTCCGCCTTCACCTTAACTTTAATAGAGACTGATGATAACCAAGGTCGGCCATTTCGAAATCGAGTGGTGGGTAATTCAAAAGCGCGCGATATACATCGCGGCGCTCGTGCTCATCTCGTGCGCGCTGGTCGCGAGTGCATCGCTGTACGTTTGGAAGTATGGCAACCCGCTAAAGAATGTCGCCCTGCGGACTGATTTGCCGGCGGGCGCGCGCTTCATGGCGTTCGAGGGAGACGTGCGAGTGATTCGCTCGGCCACGCGCGAAGTGATTGTCGCGAGCAATGACACGCAGCTTTATCCTGGCGACACGGTGCAAACTCGGGCTGACGGCCGCGCCCGCATCAACATGGCCGACGGCTCAACGGTAGTCCTGAGGCCGAACAGCACGATCATCATTCGCGATAATGCCAGCGCGGAAGACGGCAAGCGCAGCAACGTGCACGTTGTAGTCGACAGCGGCCAGATGCTGGTGCGGACCCAGCAGCAGGGCGAGGGCCAGAATGTGATCGAGACGCCGAAGACGCGGAACCAAGTTGGCGGACAAACCCAAGCCAGCTTTGGTGTCAACCCCGAGGGCACTGAAGAGATTCGCGTAAACGCCGGCTCCGTGGAAAGCGTCAACCGCACCGGCGAGCGAACTTCATTACAAGGCGGCCAGTATATTTCCGTGAACCAATCCGGAACGATGTCGAAGCCGCAGCGTTTGCTGGAGGTACCGCAACCGCTTCAGCCGCGTAATCTTGAAAAAGTATTCGTGAGCGGCAACGGCTCGGCAACGGTCGCGCTTCGTTGGCAAAAACCACAATCGGGCGTTCCGTCTTATTACCGCGTCGAGGTCGCGACTTCACCTTTCTTCGTTGCCGAAGGCAAAGTCATCGAGCGCGATCAGTTGGTTGCGACTCAATTCAATGCCAGTGATTTGCGTCAGGGAGCTTACTTCTGGCGCATCCGCGCCACCGATACATCGGGACAGATTAGCGACTGGAGCGAACCGCTTAAGTTTCTTATCACGACGCAAGGCGCCGGCGCATCTGCCGTTCCCGTGTCCAACCTTACATCAGTGTACCTGGGCGGAAACGTTTACATCATTCGCGGAACGACCGCGCCGGGAACCAGCGTGCGCGTCTCAGGTCGCGAGGCCGCGGCTGCCAGCGATGGCAATTTTCAAGTTCAAATCACTGCTCCGTCCGGCACGCGAGAAGTGACGATTCAAGCTTCGGATTCGCAGGGTAACAGCAGCCAGTACCGTGTTCCTCTGATCAGCCCCGGATCAAGTGGGTGATTGTTAACGGAAATTTGCACGCGAGCTGAACGGTTTACTCGGCAACCGAACAGCTTCTTTTGAGGAGATCAGGCGCAAGCGTCGACGGATAAGGGGCGGCCGAATGAAGAAGCAAGTCGTATTGCTTTCGAGCGCTGAAGCAGCGCCGACATTAGAACTCATCGAGAGTCTCAGCTCCTCCGGCATCGCTGTCCGGATCGAAGGCCTGCAGAATGCAGAACTCCTTGAGGAGGAATTCTTCTCGGCGGCCGAAAACTTCCCGCTCACCGATCCCACCGCCATTCTTTACGAAGTTGCACCCGAGGCGCGCGTTGAAGAGCTGCACGCGGTCATCGAACTTTCCAGAGCGAAATGGCCCGGCGTGCCCGTAGTCGCCTCCCGTCGTTCGTCAGAAAGAACTGGAGCGCTCAATTCAGCCCCGCGAGATGCAGCGTTAAAGCGCCTGGGGTTCCGCGCGGTTGCCGATCGGCCTGCACAATTAGCGGCGCTCTTGCGGCAGGTTGAAGAGGGCCCGGGCACGGGTGAACTCAAACTACCGCCAGAATTCAAGAGCCCGCTGGACAGTCGCGCGTTTTCGCTTCCCGCTTCGGTGCGCGGCGAGCATTTGCGTGGCGCTCTGGCGTTGCTATCGTCGCTTCACCTGGCATCGAATCAGAAGGAAGCTGGACAAGCGGCGCTCGCGGGCATCGCGCGCCTGGTCGCGGCCAGCCGCTGGGCGATATTTGTCACGGCGCAAACCGGCGGCGTTGATTCATTGAACTTCGAGTCGCTGGTCGGTCGAAGTATTTCCGACGGAGCTTCTTTGCGCTTCGATGAAGATTGGCGGCGCGAACTGCTAAGCGATCCGGAGATTCCAAACGAGCCGGAATCAAAAAGTGCGCGCGCCGCCGCGACGCGGATCGAAACGATTCGAAAGATCGAGCGCGGCCGACGCGTGATCGCTTTGCCACTGGTCAGCGGCGAAAGAGTTCTCGGCGTGCTGGAAGGTGTTCGCGCCGGCGCGGGTGCGCGACAATTTTCCGCGACGGAAACTTCCTTGCTGGCGGCGCTGGCAATTCCGATCGCTTCAGCTCTGGCCCACTCGGTTCGCATCGCCGAAGCCGAGCGCCTGTCGCTGACGGACGATCTGACCAAGTTGCACAACGCGCGTTATCTGCGCCAGTTCCTGGTGAACGAAATCAAGCGTGCCCGGCGTTACAAATCGAATGTCGCGGCGTTGTTTCTCGACCTGGACGACTTCAAACGAGTCAATGACGTGCACGGACATCTGGTCGGTTCGCACGCGTTGATGGAAGTTGCGGCCGTGATCCTGCCGTCCGTTCGTGACACGGATTGCGTCGTACGCTACGGGGGTGACGAGTTCGTCGTGATCCTGCCGGAGACGGGAATCGACGAAGCGGTGCAAGTGGCAGACCGCATTCGCGCCACGATCGAGCAACATCGGTTTACCGGAGGGCGCCGGCTAAAGATGTCGCTGACCGCCAGTTTTGGGATCGCCGTGTTACCGCAACACGCTCTGTCGCCGCAGCAACTGATCGCTTGCGCCGACACGGCGATGTACGAGGCTAAGGCCGCGGATAAAAACTGTGTTCGGGTCATTGCCGGACCGTCAGTCGCCGCTCCGGACGAAGTCCCGAACCCCGCCCCGGTTGGGATTTCGCAATTTCAAAGAATTCCCGACGAGAAACTAATTTCATGATAGCGTTAGCAGCAGAATCGTTGTATCTTGGTAGTGCGGTTCTGCGTCGGTGAGTTATTTTCCATTTGCCAGGGACTCGAGAAGCTTCACGGCTTCAAAGCCCGCGCCGAATTAATCGCTCACCTCTTTCAGGCCCATTCATTTTACAGTCAGGGAAACCTTTCTCAGATGGCTTTTTTCAAATCGATCTTTAGCCTCTTCTCCAGCGACTTAGCAATCGACCTAGGCACCGCGAACACTTTGGTTTATGCCAAGGGCCGCGGCATTGTCGTCTCTGAACCGTCGATCGTTGCGATTAACAAAGTGACGAACGCAGTCGAAGCTGTCGGCCGCGACGCGAAAGAGATGTTAGGCCGCACGCCCGGCAACATCGTCGCGATTCGGCCGATGAAGGACGGCGTGATTGCGAATTTCGAAGTGACCGAGAAAATGTTGCAGCACTTCATTCGCAAAGCGCACAACGGCAAGACCTGGGTCAGCCCGCGCGTGGTCATCGGCATCCCGTCAGAGATTACGCAAGTCGAACGACGCGCCGTTGAAGATTCCGCGTACCGCGCCAAAGCGTCGGAAGTTTATCTCGTCGAAGAAGCAATGGCGGCCGCGATTGGCGCCGGGCTGCCGATCACTGAAGCGTTCGGCAACATGATCGTGGACATCGGCGGCGGCACGACGGACATCGCGGTGATCAGTTTAAGCGGCATCGTCTATTCGAAATCGGTGCGCGTCGCCGGCAACGAGATGGATGAAGCGATCACGCAGTACATCAAACGAAAATACAATCTGCTGATCGGCGAACGCACCGCGGAAGCGATCAAGATTGAATTGGGTTCGGCGTTTCCGCTCGACGAAGAGCTGTCATTCGAAGTGCGCGGCCGCAATTTGATTGAAGGTATTCCGAAAACGATCACGATCACTGATGAAGAAATCCGTGAAGCGCTGGGCGATTCAGTTTCGACGATTATCAATGCGGTGCGCGTGGCCCTGGAACGAACGCCGCCCGAGCTTTCGGCCGACATTGTCGAGCGCGGCATCGTGCTGACCGGCGGCGGCGCATTGTTGAAAAACTTCGATAAAAGGCTGTCAATCGAGACTGGCTTGCCGGTTTCTCTGGCGGAAGATCCGCTGGCTTCGGTCGTGCTCGGCACCGGCAAGATGCTCTCGGATTTTGACCTGCTGAAGCGCGTAAAGTGGGACAATAGCTTGACGAGCGGAACCTATTAGCAGAGGTCAGAGGTTAGAGGTTAGAGGTCGGGGATCAGAAACTAATCTCTAACCTCCGACAATGACCACTGACCTCCAGTCTTGCAATGGCCGCGACTCGCACTCAAAGAGAAATTCGCCAGCGCGCTCCCTGGTGGCTGTTTGGGCTGCTGGCGCTGAATTTTGCGTTGATGACTTACGACGCGCGGGACGAGGCCACCAAGCAGCGGAAGATTCGTTCGATTGTCCAAACTGTCGTCTATCCTTTTCAGCGAGGCGCGTCGAGCGTGGGCAACGGCGTGATCGGTTTTTTTGGAAACATCGGCGAACTGCGCCGCGCCTCGGTTGAAAACCAACAACTGCGCGACCAGCTCAGGCAGATGCAAGACGAGTTGCGCGACACGCGGCAACAAGTTGCAGAAGCCGAGCGGCTGGAGAAGCTCCTCGATCTGAAAGCGAAGAGCAGCTACGAAACCCTGGCCGCGCGCGTCATCGCCAGAGACCCATCGATGTGGTTCGATAATATCGTGATCGATAAAGGTCGTTGGTCCGGCGTCGAACTTAATATGGCGGTCGTCGCGCCCGGAGGAATTGTCGGCCGCGTTGTGGCAACCAGCCCGTGGGGCGCGCAAGTCATGCTCATCACGAACGAGAAATCCGGAGCCGGCGCGGTCGTGGGCCAGTTGGGCCAAACGAACACGCTCGGATCGATCAAAGGCTTGGGTGAAAGTGGCTTGCTGGAGATGCGCTACGTTTCAGGTCTCGAAAAAGTCCAGGTGGGCGACACAGTGGTGACAACTGGTCAGGACGGAATTTATCCACCGGGCTACGATGTCGGCGCGGTCGTCGAGGCTGGTTCAGGCTCAGCCACTCAGACGCAGGCAATACGCATCCGGCCAACTGCCGGGCTCGACCGACTGAAAGAAGTCGCGGTGTTGCTGTATCGCCCCCCACAACGAACGGAATCCGATCAGGCGCTCCCCAACGTGGAAAAGAAGAAGAGTAAGCAGTGAGCGGTGAGCAGTGAGCAGTACAACGAATCCAAAATGACCTGACTGCTCACTAACCTGCCATGCGTCAACTGAAAATTGCAGCGCTGCTGGTTGTCGCCATCGCTTTACAATCCGCGCTGCGAGCCATCTGGCAGCCGCTGGCCTATGTTGACCTGGCCCTGATTCTGGTCGTCTATTTCGCTTTGCAGCGTGAGCCGTTGCAAGCCCTGGTCGTAGCCGCAGCCGCAGGGTTGGCCACGGACGTGATCAGCGGACCGCCGGCATTGTTAGGCGCGGGCGGCTTTTCAAAGACGCTGACTGCTTACGCCGTTTACTTCGTGGCATCTCGCGTGATGCTGGACACGACGCTGCTACGCATTCCGGTTCTGGCAGGCGCTGCCTTGATCGACAATCTTATCTACGTGGGAGCGCATCGACTGCTGGGTCAAAGACCGCCGATGCCTTTTGTTCAGTCGCTTTCTTTCAAGCTGATCGCGACGACCGTGGCCGGCACGATCCTGCTCTACGTCTATGATTCGTATCTCAGCGAGCGGGCCCGACAGCGCCGGCAATTTTCAGTTCGCCGTCGCGTTGCGCGTCGCCCGCCCGGATTAACGCGGAGGCGATTCACTAGAAAATGAAATTTGTTGACGGTTCACAAAACTTGCGGGTTCGGTTGCGCATCATCCAGGTGCTAGTGCTGGTGTTGCTCGCAGTGCTCGGGGTCCGGCTTTACCTGCTCCAGATTATCAATGGCGCGCGCTATGCCGAGATTGCCGAGAACCAACGCATCCGTCTGTTGCCGATCCCCGCGCCGCGCGGCGTGATTTTCGATCGCACCGGACGGCAGGTGCTTGTTGACTCGCGACCAATCTACACGGTCATCCTTTCGCGCGAAGACACCAGGAGCATCGATCGAACTTCGCTGATCAAGCCGCTTTCGGATGGCTTGAACATCGACCCGGGAATTCTGCGCGAGCGCTTCGATCAGGTGAAGTCCCAGCCTGCTTTCGAATCGATCCTGATCAAGGCAGACGCCGGGCCCGCCGACATTGCGTGGGTTGATGCGCACCAGTTGGAGTATCCCGCGCTGCGCGTCGACCAGACTCCGCAACGTCGTTATCCGCCGAACGGAATGCTGGCGCACGCGCTTGGTTATGTCGGTGAGATTAGCCCGGAACAGTTGAAGCAACCGGAGTTCAAAGGCTACAAGCCCGGCGACATCATCGGGCAGGATGGGCTGGAAGCCGTCTATGACGAGTACCTGCGCGGGCGTGACGGTTACCGCAAAGTGATCGTCGATAGTCGCGGCCATATTCAAAACGAAGTTGAAAGAATCGAGCCACAGTCGGGCCAGGATATCGTGACGACAATCGATCTCGATCTGCAGGAAGCGGCCGAAGAGCAATTGCTCAAATCACCGCAGGGTCGCGGCGTGATCATCGCGATGGATCCGAATAACGGCGAAATTTTCGCGCTGGCGTCAGCGCCCACCTTTGATCCGAATCTCTTTTCGCAGCGCATTACAACCAAAGCAGGCCGTTTGGAGTATCAGAAGTTGCTGAACGACCCGGACAAGCCGCTGATCGATCGCGCGATCCAGGGACGCTATCCGCCGGGCTCGACGTGGAAGCCTTTGATGGCTACCGCCGGCCTGCAACAGGGCGCGATCTCGATTCAGAGTTCAAACCTTGTCTGTGGCGGCGGCATCACTGTCGGCAATAAATTCACGCGTTGCATGGGCGGCAATCACGGCTCGCCGGACCTTCACTTTGCGATCATGAAATCGTGCGACGGTTACTTCTATCGCCTCGGTTTGAAGATGAAGCTGGAAGGGATTCAGGCGATGGTTGACATGTTCGATCTCGACAAGCGCACCGGGATCGATCTGCCGCACGAAATAATCAGCACCACGCCTTCACGCGAGTTGAAAGCGCGCCTTTATCCCAACGATCCTGAATGGAAAGACATCGATACGGTTTATTCTTCGTTCGGGCAGGGCGAAGACGTGCTGACACCGATGGCTTTGTTGCGCGCGCATTCGGCCATCGGCATGGGGGGCAAGATGTATGTCCCGCATCTCTTGAAAGAAGTGCGCGCCATTGCGGCCGTCGGCAACGATCCGGCTCGCTCTGATTATCGGCCCGCGCGTCCGGAGCGAACTTTCGATCGCCCGCAACCAAAAGTTCTGCCGATTCCCAGGGATCAAAACGAATTAATAGTCCACGCCATGTGGTCGGTCGTTAACGTCGCCGGCACGGCCACCAACATCAAGATGGCCGGTTTCGACATCGCCGGCAAGACCGGCACCGCGCAGGTAGTGGGTCTGGGCAAAGAAGGTAAGGAGCACAAAGATCATTCGTGGTTCGTCTCGTACGCGCCAGCTTTCAAGCCTGAGATTTCCTGCGTCGCAATGATCGAAAACGCGGGCCTGGGCTCGCACTTCGGCGCGCCGTCAGTGCGCGCCATCTATGATGTCTATTACGCCAAGACGCGACCCGCGAAAGAGACGCCGGCGAATAACGTCGCTTTGAGAATACGATAAGAAGACTCATAACTGACTCAAGATGCTTGCCATTCTAAGAAACCGGAAGCTACGCGACTTCGATTGGCTGGTCGCCGCGCTGGCGATCGCGATCGTCTGTTTTGGCGCGTGGGAGATTCATAACGCGCAGCCCACGGAAACGTTCTGGCAAAAACAACTGATCGGGCTGGGCATTGCGCTGGTAGCGATGCTGTTAATTGCCTTTACTGACTATCGCCGCGTCATTGAACTGGCGCCGGCATTTTATGTTTTCGGTTTATTGCTGCTGGTGTTGGTGCTGATCCCGATTCCCGGAATCAGTTTGAAAATCAATGGGCACCGAGCGTGGCTCCGCGTACCGGGTCTGGGACAGTTTCAGCCGTCTGAATTTGTGAAGGTGACGACCGCGATAATGTTGGCGCGCTATTTCGGCAAGCATCGATTTGCGGTACTCACTTTGAAAGAGATGGCCATGGGCGGCCTGATTCTGGGCTTGCCGATCGCGCTAATTCTGCTTGAACACGATGCGGGTTCGGTGCTCACCTACATTCCCATCCTGCTGGTGGTTCTTTTTCTTTCGGCAATCAGGATGCGCACGGTGATTGCCGCGCTGGTGCTGAGTATCGTCGTGGTGCCCGCCGCGTATTGGGTGGGAGTGAAGACGCACCTGGTGAAAAACTATCAGCAAGAGCGCATCAACGTCATCCTCGATCCCGAGAACGCCGACAAGCGCGGATTCGGTTATCACACGTGGCAGTCGATCGTCACCGTGGGCGCAGGCGGCTTGATGGGCTCGCGCGATCCCGAGTATTCGCAGAGCAGTCTGAAATTTTTGCCTGAGCCGCACTCGGATTTCATTTTTGCCGTTACGGCCGAGACGACCGGGTTCGTCGGCTGTCTGTTGCTGCTGGCATCGTACGCGGTGCTGCTCACGCGCTTGATTACCGACGCGCGTCGCGCCCGCGACCGCACCGGCATGCTGGTGATCATGGCGATTGTCGGCGGACTCATCTTTCAGATCTTCATCAACGTCGGCATGGCCATCGGACTGCTGCCGGTGATCGGCGTGCCGCTGCCCTTAATGAGCGCAGGCTTGTCTTCAGTGCTCGCTACGTTCATCGCCATCGGCTTTGCGATCAGCGTGCAACTGCGGCGCTTCGTGAATTGATTGTCCGCTACCACCTGCGTTTAGCGGGTGGGTCGTTACAGAATCGCTCGCAGTAGCGAGCGCGTGCTCGGGGCTAGCCCCAACCTTAGACCGAAGGAGTTTGTTGATGACAAAACTATTCGCGGCCGTGATGCTCGCGCTTACATCCTTTTCTTACCCGCTCGCTACCCCGACGAGTCGGGGTTCTGTACCGGGCCACCCGGCCGCTATCGCTTCCCCTTCTCTAACGCAGGAGCAAAGCAAGCATCCGATCGACAAAGCGCTGGACGCCTGCACTGACAAGAATGGCTCGACGGCCGGAATGGTTCAGTGCACGGACCAGGCGTACGCGGCCTGGGACAAGGAGTTGAACAAGAACTACGGCCTGCTGATGCAGAATCTGAAGGCCCAGCAGAAGGACGCGTTGAAAGCAGCGCAGCTTGAATGGATCAAGCAACGTGATCTGGAATTCAAGTTCATCGACAGTGTCTATGACGCGTTGGAAGGGACGATGTACATTTCGATGCGGATCGCGGCGCGCATGGAAGTCGTCAAACACCGCGCGCTGGAATTGCACGAATATCTCGACCTGGTCAAAGAGTTTTCGTAGTGAGCACGTCTGCGGCTGTGCCGCCCGATGTGCGGAAGGTCTATGACCTTCCGGGAAGCGCCATAAAACTAATCGGGGCTACGCCCCAGAATTAGGGCACAGCCCCGAATGAATTAGAAGATGAACTGAACGGTAAGGCAAAGCCTTACCGCACATCAGGCGGCAGAGCCGCAGACTACATCTTCATTGCTTGAACCGATTCCGATACTCGGTCGCGTCAACGAAGCCCTCGACCATGTGACGCGAGTCGCCGCCCTGGTTGAGCACGTCGATCCAGTTCAAGTACAAAATGTCCGGATCACGCCTGAGATAGCCAAAGTACTCCATCACCACAAACGCCTGGTTGTAGTACTTCGCGTAGACTTCGCCGCTCTCAGCAATCTGTCTGAGCGCCTGCGCTCTTGTTAACGTCCCCGCCTCCAGTGAAGCAACCAGCACTTGCCGGTTCCCGAGAGTCACGCCCGCCGTCTGTGACAACGCGTCAACGTACTGCGCGTTTGTCATCGTGGCGTATTGAGCGAATGCCGGCCGGGTTACGAAGTCATTCGCAAACGCTGTCTTCGCTGCTTCCAATTGATCGTTTGTCAGGAAGCCGCTTACGCGTGCCATGTCAGGCGTGAACTCCGCAAAGTCAGGCTTGCGGCCCAGCGCCGTCGAGTAGAAGCGATAGACGAAGTATCCGCGTTGCTGGAACTCCTCTGAGCGGAAGAACATCTCGGACACGTGCACGCGGTCGCAGCTCGTATCGCCCGCGCCGCAGTTATTGATCGTGTCCGTCCAGTCGTTGAAGCCTTTCTCTTCAGGCTCGCGGCCGAGGAAGTCGACGTATTGCTGGCGTACAAAGTACTCCGTCGTATCCAGCGGATTCTGATGGTTGCCGTTGAACGTTCCCGCAAACGATGCTTCCGTGTGCGCGCCCAGAGCGCTGAAGCCGCGCGTGCCCGGGGCGAAGTTGTAGTTCACCCTTGAAGGCGTGACGGTATAGAAGCCGTTGGTCTCGACTTCGAAGAAGTTGTAGTTGCCAGATGCGTCAGTGATCGTCTTGCGGTTCTGGGTCCCGTTTAAGCGAATCACGGCGCCTTCGACTGGATTGCCGTTATCGTCGAGGATGCGTCCGCTGACCGTGCTGGTTGCCGCGGTCGTCGAGAAGTTGGCAATCGTCCACGGCGAGAAGCCGGGCACGTTGGTCTGCTCGACGAAGTTGAGCGCGGCGTTCATCACCGAAGTCGACTGTATCTGCCAGCCGTGACTTGGAGAAGTGACGTAGTGGTACAGCTTCAGACCGCTGCCGCCTTCGCTGTTGCCGTTCAAGTCAGCCGGATCGTTGTAATGCAGACGCAACGTCGGCGAAGTAAACGTTCCAGTGTTGCCCGGCGTGATCAGGTAAGTGCGCAGGATCGCACCCGGCCAGCCGATGGGGTCAGGGCCGAAGGTTCCCGACGGCGTCGCCTTCGTCAGCTTCACGGTGATGTCAGTAAAGCCGGTCGTAGTGGTAAAGGTGATGCGGTTGTCGGGATTGCCAAACGTCAGTGCCACGGCTGGAGGCAACGGTGAACCACTACGTTTGACGCTGCCGGTGACATCGCCCGTGCCGGTTGAAGCAGTCGTGTTCGGCTGCGTCAGTGTGAACTGGCCGCTGGCGCCCATGTTCAGATCGCCGGAAGTCAGAGCCAGCGTCCCATTGACTGTGGCGTCGCTGGTGAAAGTAACGCCAGCGGAGTTATTGATCGTCAGGCTGCTGTACGTGATGCCCGCGCCTGTCTGCGCGCCCGTGGTTGAGTTAAAGACCACCGTGCTGCCGATAGCTTGCAGACCATCGCCCGGAGGCGTTCCCGGACTGCCATCGTCCCCACGGGCCGCAGGCGTAAACGTGCCCGCCACGCTCAGGGCCGCGCCCGGTCCATTCAGTGAAAGCGTATTGCCGCTAATAGTCATCGAACCACCGGCGTTGATGGCCAGCGCGCCCATCTGCAGGCTGTTGCTGAGCGTAACCACTGCAGGACTGAGCACGGTAGTTGTGTTCGTTGACGAAATACTTCCAGTGCCTCCGGCATTCTTGATCAAATGTGGACCGCCGCCGGCAAAATTCAGCGCTCCACCACTGATGACGCCGTTGAGCGTTAAGTCGCTGCCGCTGTTCCCGCTGATAGTCAACGTTTGGCCGCTGATCGTAAGAGTGGCGCTGTTCGCTATGTTCAAGCTGTTGATGGTCGGACTCGAATTGGCCAATGTCGGTTGATTAACCACGTTCGGAATTACCACGTCGTTGCCCGACCCCGGGATATAACTCGGGTTCCAATTGCCGGCGGTGTCCCAATCCGTGGTGGACGCGCCCGTCCAGGTGATCGTCGTGTTGATGTTGGTCACGGTGGCGTCAGGAGGACCACCGACAGTCTCTGGGTCGTCGGTGTTTGGTGTCGTGTTGATGCCGTTGACAAAGGTGAAATTACTCCCGGTCACCGTGCCTTGCGTGCTCACGGACTTGGCGAGCGGTGGAGTGTTAACCGTCGCGTCGTATGTGATCGTGATGGTCTTTCCGGCAGGAAGAGTAAAGCCCGTGCCGCTGCCGTTGACCGTCACCGTGCCGCCGCTTTGCGGAGTTACCTTCTTGTCCTCGGTCGTTTGACTTGCGCTGATTCCATTAACCCCCGCGATCGCCGCCGATTTCTCCGCAGGAGTTAGCGTCGGTGTCACCGGAACTTCACTCCTTTGCAGGAAGTTCAACTTCGTGGCGAAGGCTGCGACTGGATGTAGCACTTCCTTCAGCCACCCAAACGTCGTTGGTGAAGCGTTGCTCCCGCCGTTAGTCAAAGTGGTGTTGCTTGCTTGAGTTTGTTCGGAGCTATCGGCATTGACTGGCCCGATAGGCGCGTTTTTGGCTATGCCTCCGTCATCAGGCGGGGCGATTGGCGCAGTGGCACAATTACCGAAGCCGGTGGTCTGGCTGATCATCAACACGCCGCCGCCGGCTGGGTTCAAGCCGGTGAGAAACGCGGTCGGATCTCCGCCGCCCACGAAATTCTCGATATTGAAAACGTATGCGGCAGTTTTCTTGCGAATACCGATACCAGGATTCACGCCGCTGCCGCCCGCTGTATTACCCGACATGTTGAGACACATCGAAGGAGCGCCGGTCGTGGTTCCACTGGACGAGCCAACCTCCGCAGTGATGCCAAACCGATTGCAGCCGCCGCAGTTTGGGGCGGTGGTTGTGTTGTTTTTAACCGAAACATCTATGTGGGCCGAGCTGCCCGGAGTCGCCAACACTTGAATGGCCTCACCGTCCTGGCCGCTGATGTTGTTGCCAATGATCGTGCCGGAGAGCTGCGGCGCGTCAGTCGTCAAAGTTAGAAAGTCCGCCGCGAACGCTATACCCTGTGCGGCGCTGGCGGTGATACCCACAATCCGGTTGTTGGTTATGTCGCAGGTGGCGGTGGGGTTGACACCTCGAATCGTGACGCCGATCTCGGCGCCGCCAATATTCGTGATTGGTTGGCCTACGGTGCCATTGCTGTCAGCCAGCCAGTTTGCCTGTCCCTTGCCGGTCAGGGTCATCAGGATTGCGTTTGTGTTCATCGGGTTCGCGGCGCTTTGACCCTGGATGATGTTGTTCTGGATGAAAATGCGGTTCACTGCACTGCCGGTCGTCCCCCACGCCCCCGCAGGACCGGAGGTGTTATTGCCATACTGCGCCGTGATGCCCGCGCCGCCCGGAAAGTTCATTATCGTATTCCCGGAGATCGTCGCTTTCGTAATGTTTGATGTGCTACCCGCGTTGCCGAAGCCGAGCAGACGAATGCCAGAGCCCTTCGAAACGGCGGCCGATGTCGAGCTGGTAATGGTGTTGTTCGAGATCGTGGCGTTCGAGATCGTGCCGGAGAAGTTCTGAATGTCGATCCCGTGTTCGAAGGAATTCGATAGAGTGTTTCCGGTTATGACTACCACGCCTGAAAGATTGTTCTCAGTGGTTAGGTTATCGATGCCAAAGCCGACGTTCGAGAAGTCATTGCCGGTGGTGTTGCCGTTGTTATCAAGCTTTGAATTAGTCAGCGTGAAATCTACGACCTGCGTTCCGCCGATGCCGCTATTCACCGTGGTAAACACAAAGATCCGATCGATTGAGACCTTCTGAGTGTTCGTCAAGCTTATACCTCGTCCACTCGTATTCTGAATAGCTCCACCAGTGCAGGTTCCCGCGGAGGTGCATGAGCCGCCATTCCCGGATATGGTGAGACCGGCGCTGGAACCAGTGTTGTTGAGAACGATGCCGCTCGAAGATCCGTTAGAAGAGATGCTACGGAACGTTAGCCCGCTCGCGCCGATAGTTGTGTTGGCGACGTTGAGCGCTATGCCGGTTGTGCTCGTTAAGGTGTTAGCTGCGCCTGTGACACTTACCGTGCCGCCACCCGTGGCTGTGAACGCGTCGTTAGTGCTTGTGCTGAGAACGACCCCGCCCGTGAAATTAATCGTAGCGGGCGTATTAGAGTTGAGAAAGATGCCCGTGCCCGTGCCACTTATGGCTCCGGAAAGCGCTACTGTGCCGCCAGTCTTATTTATTATGTTGACCTGGCGAAGGGTCGAATTCGAGATCGTGCCGGAAAAGTTGATGCCGGCGGCTCCGCCGTTAACATGAAAGCCGTTGCCGCCCGCTCCGCTCAGCGCGCCGCTGCCGAGGTTGACTGTGCCGGCAATCGTAGTCAGAGAGACGTTGTTTGTCCCGCCTGTTGATGTGGTTGAAGTGAAGCCAGCGTAGTTGGCGGGTGTGCTGACGGTGCCGGTGCTGAGCACGAGCGCCTGACCAGTGGAGGTGTTGAGAATGACGTCGCCGACGTTCAGGGTGCCGAAGCTGGTGCCGGCAATGCCGGTGGTGGTCGAGG
>DASZZL010000137.1:0-22527 GCA_035545035.1 Pyrinomonadaceae bacterium | reverse complement strand
GCGGCCTCGGCTCTGCGATCAAAGATGTGCGCGCCCTGCTGAACAAAACGAACCTGCCGCCCGGCGTCACTTACCAACTCGGCGGACAGTACGAAAGCCAACAGACAGCGTTTCGTGGATTGCTAATGGTATTCGGATTGGCGCTGGCGCTCGTCTTCATCGTGCTGGTCGTGCAGTTTCGTTCTTATGCAAAGCCGCTGATCATTCTTTTTGCCGCGCCCGTGTCGCTGGTCGGCGCGCTGCTGGCGCTCTGGGTCACGCGCACGCCGCTGAACATTTCTTCGTTCATGGGACTAATCATGCTGATCGGATTAGTCGTCAAGAACGGCATCATTCTTTTGGATTACACCGACCGGCTGCGCGCCGAACGCGATGTGCCGCTCGCGTCGGCACTGCGCGAAGCTGGCCGCGTGCGTCTGCGGCCAATTCTGATGACGACGCTCTGCACGATCTTTGGACTGGCGCCGCTCGCCGTCGGCCTCGGCGCCGGCGCGGAGTTGCAAAGGCCTTTGGCCATTGCCGTGATCGGCGGACTGACGCTTTCAACTTTCATCACGCTACTGGTCATGCCGGCGCTGGCGCTGGAACTGGAAAAGCTCGGCTCGCGACAATTTTTTGCCAGGTGGACTTACTACAAGAGGGGAGTACAAACATGAAACGTAGGAGGATAACTAATTATCTGTTTGGCATGATCCTTTGCTCGATCATCGCCTCGACTGGGTTCGACGCGCACGCGCAAACACCTTTGGCGAGTCCTTCACCGACACCGCAAGCGTCAAAGACTCCAACACTCGAGAGTCAATTCCTGAAGAACGTCCTGCGTGATCAGGAAGCGATCTGGACGTCTCCGTTTCGTCTGCACGGCCGCGATGCGCGCTGGCTGGCGCCGCTGGGTCTGGGAACGGCGGCGTTGATCGCTACCGATCGAAGCACTGGCGATGAAGTTGCCGAGTCCCGCGGCCAGTTGAACGCGAGCCGCATTGCGAGTTACGCCGGCTCCGCTTATGGCGTTGGCGGCATCGCGGCAACCTTCTATCTTTTCGGGCGCGCAAAGCACAACGCGCGGGCTCGAGAAACTGGTTTGCTCGGCGCGGAAGCACTGATCGACAGCGCGATTGTCGTAACGGCGCTGAAAGAGATCACGCAGCGGCGGCGCCCACTCGCGGCCACCGACCGCGGCGATTTTTTTGACGGCGGATCTTCTTTTCCTTCAGGCCATAGCATTGAGGCGTGGTCGCTGGCCGCGGTGATTGCCTACGAATACCACGATCATCGCTGGGTGCAAGTGGGCGCTTACGGAATTGCCAGTGCCGTCAGTCTCGCGCGGTTCACTGGTAGCAAACATTATCTTTCTGACGTGCTGGTCGGCAGCGCAGTGGGGTACGGCATTGGCCGTTATGTTTATCACACGCATCACCGTGCAAAGACGGATTCAGGTGATGAGGACGAATCACGTAGCCGCTCGAAACTCTTTCCTTTGATCGCGCCGCAGTACAATCGGCGTGCGCGTGATTATGGCGTGGCGCTCGCCTGGAGCTTCTGAGTTCGGGAACCTCAACGCCCGGTACTTATCATCCCTGTACGTTCCGCAGGTCCTCAATGAACTTTGCGTCATTGAAGCGCGCGGCGCCGGCCTTCGTCAGTTTGTCCAATTCCTTGAAAAGTTTTTCATCGACTTCTTTGAAGTTGAAACAAGACTTTCCCTGCATCCGCTTCTTCAATTCGGGTGACATGCCTTTGAGCAACTCTGGGCAGGTGTAAACCGACATCAGATAGAAGCTCACATAATTCTTGCCCAGCCGTACGCCGCCAAAGCAAAGCGGCTGCTTGTTCTTCATGATGTGACGCGTGTTCAGAAGATAGTAGGTCTGGCTGTCCTGGGCGACATCCATCTTCTTTAGGTGCGGTTGGAAAATCGCTTTCAGCCGGCGAAAGATTTCATTGAATTCGTCTTTGTCTGGCATGGTCCACCTTAGCGGCAGTGGGCTATTTGAACTTTAACGAAGCGGGCGTTTCCCCGGAATTGGCAAAAAAGCAGCCCGACCAAATGGGCAAGTCCGGATCGCCGTTCTCGAATTCGATCCAAACATTTGCTCCCACTTTTGGCAAAGAACTGCCGGCAGTCTTCGAGACGCCCACGGGCACGCAGGGCAGCGCCCGAGCGGTTTGACCCGGGCCGAGCACCGCCGGGACCTGTGCGCTGATGCGGCCCATCTGCTGTGGATCGATATTGTTTGTGACGACTCCGCGATACTTGCCGAAAAACTTCTGGCTCATCTTCCCATGACCTCCTCGGTCCCAAAAGTCGTGATGGTTACGATTAACTCGGGGCGACTATCGTTTCAAGCCCACCCATATACGGCCGCAGCACTTCCGGAATCATCACCGAACCATCGGCTTGCTGAAAGTTTTCCAGGATAGCGAGCCACGTGCGGCCGATGGCCAGGCCTGAGCCGTTCAGCGTGTGCACAAACTCGGGCTTGGCATTGCCCGCACGGCGAAAACGAATTTGGGCACGGCGCGCTTGAAAGCTTTCGTAGTTCGAGCAGGAAGAGATCTCGCGAAAAGCGTTCTGCGAAGGCAGCCACACTTCGATGTCATAAGTCTTGGCATTGCTGAAACCGAGATCGCCGGTTGAAAGCACCACGACGCGATAGTGAATTCCGAGCCGCTGCAAAACTGTTTCGGCGTTGCGCGTCAACGATTCGAGTTCGTCGTAAGAATTCTCCGGCAAAGAATATTTCACCAGCTCAACTTTCTCGAACTGATGCTGGCGGATCACGCCGCGCGTGTCCTTGCCATAGCTGCCCGCTTCAGATCGAAAGCACGGCGTATAAGCGACCCATTTCATCGGCAACTGTGAAGCGTCTAGAATCTCTTCGCGATAATAATTTGTCACCGGCACTTCGGCCGTGGGCACAAGATAGAGCCCGCGTTCGTCTTCGAGCTTGAAAAGATCCTCTTCGAATTTTGGAAGCTGGCCGGTGCCGAAAAGCGAGTCGCGATTGACGATGAACGGCGGCAGAGTCTCCAGATAGCCGTGCTCGCGCGTGTGCAGGTCGAGCATGAAATCGATCAGCGCGCGTTCGAGACGCGCCCCCGCGCCGTTCAGAATCGCGAAACGCGCGCCGGCAATCTTCGTGGCGCGCTCGAGATCGAGAATGCCGAGCGCCGTGCCCAGATCGACGTGATCTTTTGGGGTGAAATCAAATTCGGGCTTCGTGCCCCAGCGGCGGACCTCCACATTTGCCGTTTCGTCTTTGCCGACGGGCACACTTTCGTGCGGAATATTGGGCAGAGTCGAAAGCAGCTCGTGGATGCGCGCTTCGGCCTGCTCACGCTTCTGATCCAGTTCGGCGATCCGGTCTTTCAACTCATTAACTGCTTTGCGGCGAGCGTCGGCCTCTTCGCGCTTGCCGTCTTTCATCAGGGCGCCAATCTCGCGGCTGGCAGTGTTGCGATCTGCGTTAAGTTGGTCCGATTCGGCAATGACCTGCCGGCGATCGGCGTCAGCTTGCGCAAAATCATCCAGAGATGTGCCGGGCATGCCGCGCTTCTCGATCGCCGCGCGCACGCTGGCAAGATTTTCCCGCACGTAGTTGAGATCGAGCATTTGCTGCTACCTTCGGGTTATGGTATGAGAAACACTTCGATTATGCCACAGCGAGTTCGCAAAGCAGTCTTTCCCGCCGCCGGTCTCGGCACACGTTTCCTGCCCGCGACCAAGGCGTCGCCGAAAGAAATGCTGCCGCTGGTCGACAAGCCTCTGATTCAATACGTCGTCGAAGAAGCGGTCGCGTCGGGCATCGAGTCGGTAATCATCGTCACCGGCCGCGGCAAGAGCGCCATCGAAGATCACTTCGACATTTCATTCGAACTGGAATCTTTGCTGCGCGAGCGTGGCAAGGAACAGGAACTGAAAGAGGCGCGGGCCATTTCCGATCTGGCTCAAGTGAGCTATGTGCGACAGAGTGAGGCGCTCGGTTTGGGTCACGCGATTTTGCAGGCGCGCGAACTCGTCGGCGATGAACCATTCGCGGTGATGCTGAGCGACGACATCATCGATTCCGTAACGCCGGCGCTCAAGCAATTGCTCGACGTTTACGAAAAGTACGACGCGCCGGTGGTCGCCGCGATGCACGTCAAGGGCGAGGCCATCTCGCGATTCGGCGTGCTTGACGTGGACGAAGTCGAAGACGGCATCTATCGAATCAAGGACATGGTGGAAAAACCTTCCGCCTCCGAAGCGCCGTCAGACCTGGCAATAATCGGCCGTTATGTTTTGACACCGGACATCTTTGACGAAATAGAACGCACAACGCCGGGTGCGATCGGCGAAATTCAGATCACCGACGCGATGCGCGCGCTCTTGAAGAAACGCGATTTCTATGCGGTACGTTTCGAAGGCACGCGCTACGATGCCGGCGACAAGCTCGGTTTCTTGATTGCTACAATCGAGCTTGCGCTGAAGCATCCGGAACTGGCGCCGGGATTTCGCGAGTATCTCGCCAGTCTCAAGACGAACTAATCAATTTGCGAGGACCTAAGAGCGTGAGCGAAGCCGAGAAACAATTTACCGGACGGACCGCAATCGTCACCGGCGCCACCCGCGGCATTGGGCGCGCGATCGCGCTCGAACTCGCGCGACGCGGCGCGGACGTCGCGTTCAACTACGCGAGGAGCGCCGAGGCCGCCGAAACTTTGAAAGCAGAGATCGAAACGCTCGGCGTGCGGGCGTTGGCGTCGCAAGTTGATGTTGCCAATACTGAAGCCGCCGCCGAAATGGTGAAGCAGGTCAAGGATGCTTTCGGGCGGATTGATTTTCTGGTGAACAACGCCGGCATCGTGCGCGACACGTTGATTCTGCGGATGAAAGAAGAAGATTGGGACGCGGTTATCGATACGAACCTGAAGGGCGCGTGGAATTTCTCGAAGGCCGCGGTGCGCGTGATGTTGCGGCAGGAGGAAGGCGGATCGATTCTGAACATTACTTCGATCAGCGGCGTCGTAGGCATGGCGGGACAATCAAATTACTCGGCGTCTAAAGCGGGAATGATCGGTTTGACTAAAGCTCTGGCGCGCGAAGTCGCGAGCCGCAAAGTCACCGTCAACGCGCTCGCGCTCGGCATGGTGGCGACCGACATGGCCACAGCCCTTGACGAAAGTTATCGCGCGAAGTTGTTGGAACAGATTCCGCTGGGTCGCTTCGCTGAAACCGATGAGGTTGCGCGCATCGCTTGTTTCCTGTTGTCGGAAGACGCGCGCTACATCACCGGCCAGGTGATTCAGGTTGATGGCGGGTTGGCGATGTGAGACTTAGTTTCAGGTTTCAGGTTTCAAGTTTCAAGTTCGCGGCAACAACTCGAAACCTGAAACTTGGAACTTGAAACTCAAGAGAGATGCGCCCCGCCGATTCTTGCGCTCCTCGCGCATGCTGCTACCCCGTCGGTCCTCTCATTTCAGCGAGTCGATAAGCCTGACGCCGGACCGCTTCGGAGACGTTGCGATTCAGGGAGATCGCTTTCAGATCCTTCGTGCGAATGCGCGGAAGAATATGAACCGCGGTGCCCATCGGCGTACGCGGGTTGCGCACCAGGTTGTGAATGATCGGATACGAACGAGCCCACGCGTGACTCATGCCGATCATCCGAAGCACTTCATCTGCAACGGTACGCATGGCGGCGATGTTCTCAACTTCGTGGTCGGTGACGCGCGGATTGTGCATAACCGCGGACGCCACGATCTTGTTTGAATCGCGAATCAGAATGCCGCGTGCCTCGCGGTCGCCCTTCAAAGCAAGCTTGACGCGATCCTTGACGGTCATGAACATGATGTGCCGAATCAGCGAGATGCGCTCCGGCGAAGCGTCGCCTTCCAAACGCTCGGCGTTGATGACTGCCTGCAGGTTGGCCGCCGCCTGCTCGGGAGTTTCGACCAGCATCTCTTCGATGAGTTCGCGAGCCAGCCACGAATCGTCGACGTCCGCGTCTGAGACTTCGATGTGCTGCGCAATTACCCACGCATCGTCAACCGACATTGCGCCGGTGGTGGTGGCGAGTTCGGCGGATTCGAAAAACTCCGCCGCGGCGCTGTTTCCTCGAGCGCGCAGTTCCTGCGCAATCTGACGCGCGCCACGCTCCTTTTCAAAGAACTCGCGTCGCGTTTCCTTTGCGCGGCGTTCGGCTTCAGCCGTGCGGGCGGGGTTGAGCAGGATAGCGTCGATGATTTCCGGAGCGCGAATCAGACGCTGTTGGTTCAGCGTGATGAGTTCCAGCAGCGAGGCGTCCGAAGTTACGCGAGCCAGCAAGGCGATGGCTTCGTCAGGGGTGTTGTGATTGGTCGCAACTGCTTCATGAATTTCACGGCTCGCATTAGCAAGCGAGGCCAGATAGCCCAGGACGGCTGGCGCTACGTCATCCGCCGTCACGACACTCAACAGATCGTTCGGCTGTTGCGCGTCGAGTGTCGCCTGCGCTGCGCGGGCAACTTCCGCCTCGCCGTCCGCGCTCAAATGAACGAGCGCTTCGAGCAGATCGGCTTGCGGAAGCGGTAACAGTCCGCGCGCTGCAGCCATGCGCGCTGCCGGTGGAGCGTTGCCGGAGATGATCGATTGAACGACGGGATTGGTTGATGTGACTTCAGTGCTCACCGAAGACAGTTTAGCTTAAATGTAAACTTGAGAGGGAGAATCCTTTTGGACTAATACAGATTGAAGTTGTATTCGAGCTGCATGTACATCGAAACGGGGCGGCCGTCTTTGGTGGCGGGAACGAACTTGATCTTCCTGGCGGCTTGTACGGCTCTTTCGTTTAAGCCGTACTTCAATCCGCGAAAAACCACGATGTTGCGCACAGTTCCGTCGAAAGCGAAAACTGCGCGTAATATCACGGTGCCGACTTCGTCATGCTGGCGCGCTTCCTCTGTATAAGTCGGCTCGGGTTTGCTGACTATGCGCGCTTTGGTGGTGACGTCTTTCGCCGAAAAGATCCCTGTGTTCGGCGCCTTCTCATAATATTCTTTGTCCTTGCGAAGATTATCGAGTCGCGTGCGCCACTCGCTGCTAGGTTTTGGCGTTAGCGCCACGTAGTGTTCGACGCTGTCGAGCGCACTATCAAGACGGGCGAGGGTCGCCTGCCGCCGAGCCTTTCGCTCCTCATCCGTTTTAGGCGGGCCGGTGTAGTTGAAACGATAGAGATCATCGATTCGCAACGTCGCTGCTTTCTCAAAAGCTTTGCGGGCTCCGCTTTTGTCCCCGACGCCCAAAAGGGCGAGTCCCAGGTAGTGCCAGGCGTCCCCGTCCTCTTTGTCCCGGTTTACGGTTGCCCGCAGAACTTCGATAGCCCCCTTCGTGTCGCCCTGTTTGTAGAGCTGTATGCCGCGTTCGCGATCTTCGGATGGGTTGCTCGCAGGTTGCTGCGCGTTTGTGCTGGTGCTCGTGCCCAGGATGATGAGAGCGAGCGATAGAAACAGCGCAATTCCGAAATGCAGAGTAACTATTCTGTGAGAGCTTTGCATTTTCAGTCTCTCCTTGCGAAGTGCGTGATCGAGAAACTACGGCGCAAGATAACATCTTACGCTACACGCTACACCACCGCGCCGTGGCACTTCTTGTATTTCTTTCCCGAACCGCACGGACACGGATCGTTGCGGCCGACCTTGGGCGCGCTGCGTACTACGGTTTTCACCTTGCCGCCTTCTTCGCCGGCAGGGGCTGCGCCCTGATTCGGGCCGGTGAAAGTCAGCGGACGACGCGGCCGTCGTCTCTGACGCAGGGCTTCCGGTGGCTGCTCTTCGACGATTTGCAGATTGAAGAGCGAGCGGATCGTGAAGGTGTCGATGCGATCGAGCATCGCCTGAAACATATCAAAGCTTTCTTTCTTGTACTCGACCAGCGGATCCTTCTGACCGTAGCCGACCAGGCCGATGCCTTGCTTCAAGTGATCGAGCGCCAAAAGGTGATCCTTCCACTGCGCATCGATGATGTTGAGCATGATGATGCGCTCGTAGGTGCGCATCGCCTCGTCGCCGATCTGCTTTTCCTTGTCAGCGTACCTGATCTTCAGTTTCTCCCAGAGCGCTTCATCGATTTCCAGGGACGTGGAGTCTCTGAAGTCGATCGCCTCAGCGTCGCAATTAATTCCATAGATCGAATGAATCTGAACTTTGTAATTCTCGACGTCCCAATCGTCGGGCGAAAGATCCGGATTGAGGTATTGCTTCGTAAGGTCCCCGAGCAGGTCACGCGCGACGCCCTTTTCACCCACCAGGTACTCGCGCTGATTGGGTTCTTCCATCAACTGGCGGCGCAGACCATAGATGGTCTCGCGCTGCTTGTTCATCACGTCGTCGTATTCCAAAAGGTGCTTGCGCGTTTCAAAGTTGCGGCCTTCGACCGACTTCTGGGCGGCAGCGATGCGCTTGGAAACCATCTTCGATTCAATCGCAACGCCCTTCTCCATGCCGAGGCGCTGCATCAACGCCTTCACTTTGTCGCCGGCAAAGATGCGCATCAGATCGTCTTCGAGCGAAAGGTAGAAACGCGACGATCCCGGATCGCCCTGGCGGCCAGAGCGCCCCCGAAGCTGGTTATCGATGCGGCGCGACTCGTGCCGTTCCGTGCCGAGGATGTGCAGACCGCCGCGCTCTAAGACTTCTTTGTGCTCTGATTCGACTATGCGCTTCGCGCGCGCGAACACTTCCTTCCACTGATCGTCAGTGGCTTCGTCCGGGTCGATTTCCTGTTCTTTCAAAAACTCGCGGGCCATGAAATCGGGATTGCCGCCAAGCAGAATGTCCGTGCCGCGGCCCGCCATGTTCGTCGCGATCGTGATCGCGCCTTTGCGGCCCGCTTGCGCGACAATCTCAGCTTCGCGCTCGTGATATTTCGCGTTGAGCACGTTGTGCGGGACGCCTACACGCTGCAGACGGCGCGCGATCAATTCCGAGTTTTCCACGGAAACCGTACCCACCAGCACCGGCTGGCCATGTTCGTATCGCTCCTGGATCTCTTCGACGACGGCGTCCCACTTCTCCGGCAGCGTGCGATAGATCATGTCGGGATTGTCCTTGCGCACCATCGGCATATGCGTCGGAATCACGATGACTTCCAGTTTGTAAGTCGAATGAAACTCGCCGGCTTCCGTTTCCGCGGTGCCGGTCATGCCCGAAAGTTTTTCGTAAAGTCGAAAATAATTCTGCAAAGTGATTGTCGCCAGCGTCTGGTTCTCGCGCTCGATCTTTACTTCTTCCTTGGCTTCGACGGCCTGATGAAGTCCGTCAGACCAACGCCGGCCTTTCATCAAGCGTCCGGTAAAGTCATCGACGATGATCACTTCGCCGTTCTGCACGACGTATTGATGATCCAGCCGGTAAAGCGTGTGCGCCTTCAACGCCTGCTCGACGCAGTGCAGCAATTCCATGTTCGCAGGATCGTAAAGATTGCCGACACCCAGCAGCTTTTCAGCTTTGTCCACGCCATCTTCCGTGAGTACGGCTGAATGGTTCTTTTCATCGACGATGTACTCGCCCGTCTTCCGGCCTTCGGCCAATTCTTCACCCCGCTGAAGCTGCGGGATAATCGCGTTCGCCTGATAATACTTGTCAGTGGATTCTTCGGAAGGGCCGGAAATAATCAGCGGCGTGCGCGCTTCGTCGATCAGGATCGAGTCGACCTCGTCCACGATCGCGTAATAATGATCGCGCTGCACGCAAGTCGCCAGATCGAACTTCATGTTGTCGCGCAGATAATCAAAGCCGAACTCGTTGTTCGTGCCGTAGGTGATGTCGGCGGCATACGCGGTCTGTCGCTCGAAATCGTCCATGTCGTTCTGGATGCAGCCGACCGTGAGTCCGAGGAAGCGATAAATCTGGCCCATCCACTCAGCGTCGCGTGAAGCGAGGTAGTCGTTCACCGTGATGACGTTCACGCCGCGACCAGTCAGCGCGTTGAGATAGGCAGGCAGTGTCGCGACCAGCGTCTTGCCTTCGCCGGTGCGCATCTCAGCGATCTTGCCCTGGTGCAAAACGATTCCGCCGATCATTTGCACGTCGAAGTGACGCATGCCCGTCGTGCGCACGCTGGCCTCGCGCACGATGGCGAAAGCCTCCGGCAGAATCTGTGCCAGCGCTTCCTGCTCGCGATACTTGCGATCGTCCTTGTCGCGCGCGTCTTTGACTGCGTCGGCGATCTGCTCCTTAAAGAAAGCGGTGCGCTCGCGCAACTGTTCGTCGGAAAGCTTCTGAACCTGCGGCTCGAATTCATTGATTAGCGCAATGGTCGGACGAATGCTTTTCAGAAAGCGTTCGTTGCTGCTGCCGAAAACTTTGGTTAATGCTTTATCGAAATTCATGATGGCTTCTGCTTATTCCTGATGCTTGATAATGGTTGACGTTACCGCTCGGGCAATTTGAGATTGTACGAGAGCGCAGAGTTGCCAATCAAGCCGAGCCTGATTCGTCTTGACAAGGCTGGGCTTTTTTTGTTTTCTCTCAGATCGCACAGAGAGCAATCAACCAGTGACAACGAAACCAATTATCATGAAATTCGGCGGCACGTCCGTCGAAGACAGCGAAGCCTTTCGCAACGTCACGAGCATCGTGAAGTCGGCGTCGCGTCAGCGCATGGTGGTGGTTGTGTCGGCTATCGGCGGATTTACTAACGCGTTGTTGGCCAGCGTCGAAAAAGCAATTGATGGAGACGCCCGCGCCGCCACCAGGTCGCTCGATCAGGGTTTCGAACGGCACCTCGCCATCGCACAACAGTTACTTTGGGAAGATGGTCGGGCGCATTTTGAATCAGAGATTGCCGACGCCCGCGGTCAGATTGGCGAACTACATAAGATCGTCGCGGCGCATCCATCCACGCATGCGCCGCTTCGGGATGAGATTGTTGCCTTCGGTGAATTGCTTTCGTCGCAATTGCTCGCGGCTGTGTTGCGTGAAAACGGCCTCGCTACGCGCTACGTCGACGGGCGCCGCCTGATCAAGACCGACGAGAGCTACGGCGGGGTTGTGCCTCTCGCAGAAACGGCGACAGCGACGCAAGCCGAGTTGATCCCGCTGATCGAAGCCGGCGAGATTCCGGTTGTCGGCGGATTCATAGCCAGCACCGCGAAGGGCGCCACAACTACGCTCGGACGCGGAGGTTCAGATTACTCGGCGGCCATCGTTGGCGCCGCGCTCGACGCGCGCGAGATTCAGATCTGGACCGACGTCAGCGGCGTGCTCACCGCCGACCCACGCGTCGTCCCGGCGGCGCGAACGATTCCCGTGCTGTCGTATCAGGAAGCGGCCGAGCTGGCTTACTTCGGCGCAAAGGTCCTGCACCCAAAGACGATTCAGCCGGCGATGGACCGCAAGATTCCCGTGCGTGTTTGCAACTCGCGCTTGCCTCGGGAAGCGGGCACGCTGATCGTGACGGAATCCGAAGCGGCGCCGCAAACTATCAAGGCCATCGCGCACAAGAGCGGCATTACGACCGTGCAGATAACTTCCGCGCGCATGCTCGGCGCGTATGGTTTTCTGCGCGCGCTGTTCGAAGTCTTCGATCGTCATCGGACGGCGGTTGACGTAGTGACGACTTCGGAAGTGAGCGTTTCGCTTTCGCTCGATAATCCGAGCGCTCTGCCGGAAGTTATTCCCGACCTTGAAAAGCTGGGCGCGGTGGAGGTCGAAGAGCACCGCACCATCGTTTCCGTTGTCGGCGAAGGTCTGCGCGGCACTCCGGGAATCGCCGCGCGCGTTTTTTCGACCATTAGCGACATCAACGTGTCGATGATCTCAGTCGGGGCCTCGAGCGTGAATCTGACTTTCATGGTTGATGACGCTCGAGCGCGGGAAACGATCGTGCGCCTGCATCGCGCTTACTTTGAAGACGAGAGTTCGAACCAGCCTGCGGAAGCTTACCGAGGAGGTCTTGGCGTGAACGTAATGAGCCCTCCCTCACGGTCGGGCTACCGCCCCGATCTGATTGATGTTTTCCAGCTTACGCGCGAACTGATCGACATTCCGTCGGTTACTGGTGAAGAAGCCGAGGTCGGGAGTTTTCTCGCCGAGTTCTTGCAAAGACTGGGCTATAAAGTTGAGCTCCAGGAAGTCACGGCGCGTCGCGCGAACGTGATCGCCACGACCGGCGCGCCACCCCACGTTGTGCTTTCGACACACATGGATACGGTGCCGCCGCACATCGCATCCAGCGAAGATAGCGAATTCATTCACGGTCGCGGCGCGTGCGATGCCAAGGGAATCATCGCGACCCAAATTGCTGCTGCCGAAAAACTGCGGACCGACGGCGTGAACGAGATTGGTTTGCTCTTCACCGTCGATGAAGAAGTAACCAGCGCCGGAGCGAAAGCAGCCAACGCGCACCCGCTGGCGTCGTCGTGTCGTTATCTGATCAACGGCGAGCCGACTGACAACCGTTTGGCAATCGGCACGAAGGGCTCGCTGCAAGTAACGATCACAACCGAAGGGCGCGCGGCACACTCGGCTTATCCCGAGCAGGGTGACTCGGCGATCGAGAAGTTACTCGACGTGCTTACCGATATTCGAAAGGTCGGATGGCCTGCGGACGATGTATTCGGCGACACGACGTGCAACATCGGTGTAATCTCAGGCGGCACGCGCGCGAACGTGATCCCGGGCCAGGCGCAAACGGTTTTGCAGATTCGACTGGCGACCGACGCCAATACCACGAAAGGACTTCTCGAAACTGCAATTGCCAACCGTGCGGCGTTGGATTACAAGTCGATTCACGATCCGGTGCGGTTGCTCGCGCTCGACGGTTCCGAACAAACGATTGTGCGCTTCACGACTGACATTCCGTATTTGACGAACTGGGGTCAGCCGTTGCTGATTGGGCCGGGCTCGATTCTCGACGCGCACACTGCGCACGAGCGGGTGGCGAAGAGTGAGTTGCTGAAAGCTGTCGATCTGTATGCGGATCTCTCAAGAAGATTGCTTGATCACGAGAATTGAAAATTCAAATGGTTACTTCAAGAAATCGCGGGTAGCGAACTCATGTCTTCGCTTGATGCGGCGCGGGCCTTACGCTATGTGAGTGTCGTTCAGCAATTCAATGCCGAAGAGAACTATTCAACGAGTCCGCAAAGCGGACGGCAGAGTATAGCCCAGGGTGCAGTGAGCGGAGCGAACGGAACCCTGGGTCTAGGCCCAATTATTTCTCAGAGCCCGCTTTAGCGGGCGAAAGGTGACGTTCTGTCGCCCGCTACAGCGGGCTTGGTAATCATCAGGGGCGAGTAACCCCGGGTTCCGCTTCGCTCCACCCGGGGCTACACTCTGCCGCCTGCTTCGCAGGCTCGTTGCGTGGCTATCGATTAGATCTCTTTAGGCAACGCCAGGAACTCTCAAATGAAAATCGCTCTCATCGGATACGGCGCTATGGGTCAATTGGTCGGCAAGCTGGCTATTGAGCAGGGCCATGAAATCGCGCTGACGCTGGATGTTGACGACGCCGATCGCAGCGTCGAAGATCTTGCGAATGCGCTGCGCGGGTGCGATGTCGCCATCGACTTTTCCGTCGCCGACACCGTGCCGAAGAACGCCGAGGCTTGCGCTCGCGCCGGAGTCCCGATCGTCGTAGGCACTACGGGTTGGCTGGCGCACCTCGCGGATGTTCAACGCATGGTGACCGATCACGATGGTGCTTTAGTCTATGGCGCAAACTTCTCGGTCGGCGTGCAGGTGTTCTATCGCATCGCCGCACACGCGGCCGAATTGTTCCGGGATCTTGATTCGTACGATGCCTTCATCGAAGAGGCGCATCACAAACGCAAACGCGACGCGCCCTCGGGCACAGCGGTCCAGCTTCACAAAGTCGTCGCCGAAAAGCTGGGCCGCGAAGTTCCGGTTACGTCGACCCGCGCGGGTTACATTCCGGGAACGCATCGGCTCGGCTTTGATTCGGCAGCCGATCAGATATCGATCTCGCATGTCGCCCGCAGCCGCGAAGGTTTCGCTGCCGGCGCGTTGATGGCTGCGCAATGGATCCTCGGGCGCAAGGGCGTCTATGAATTTTCCGAAGTGTTTGATGAAATATTAAAGAAGTGAAGATGGACGAGTGATGAGTTCATTCAAAATGATCTGGCTTTGCCCTGTTCCATGGAGGTACGAAGATGACGATGAAGGTTGACTGGATGCGCGGCTGCGCTACGGCGCTGGTGACGCCGTTCACTGCGAGTGGCGGGATTGATGAAGGGCGCATGCGCGCACTTGTCGACCGGCAGATCAATGGCGGCGTGCGTCTGCTGGTTCCGTGCGGCACGACGGGCGAGAGCGCCACGATGACGGAAGCAGAAGACCAACGCGTAATTGCGCTGACGATCGAAGTCGCACGCGGGCGAGCGAAGGTGATCGCCGGCACGGGCAGCAACTCCACGGCGGCGGCGATCGAGTATTCGCAACGCGCGCGCGATCTCGGCGCTGACGCCGTGCTGCAAGTTGCTCCCTGGTACAACAAGCCGACGCAGGAAGGCCTTTACGCGCACTTTCGCGCCGTTGCCGAAGCGATTCCGGAAACGCCGATCATGCTTTACAACGTGCCGGGTCGCACTTCGTCGAACATCGCGGCGCAAACTGTACTGCGCCTGGCGCGCGATTGCGGAAACATCGTTGCTATCAAAGAAGCCTCCGGAAACCTGAGTCAGATTATGGAGCTTTTGCGCGAGCGGCCGGCAGACTTCAGTGTGCTTTCGGGCGACGACGCCGTGACGCTGCCGCTGATCGCTTTGGGCGCGGAAGGAATCGTCTCAGTCGCTTCGAACGAGATTCCCGATCTGATGTCCCGCATGACCGAACTCGCGCTCGCCGGAAATTGGAGTGAATCGCGCGCGCTGCATTACCGCATCTTGCCGCTGATGGAAGTGAACTTCATCGAATCAAGTCCGGGCCCGGTTAAAGCTGCGATGGCGATGATGGGCTTGCTGGAAGAAAACTTTCGCTTGCCGCTGGTGCCGATTCAGGAAAAGAGTCGCGCGCGCATTCGCGAGGTGATCGCCGAACTTGGGCTATTGGAGAGTGCACATGCCATGGCATGAGGAGTCAGAACCGCCTGCGGTAGCGGGCGGTTGATCCGGCTCATTGAAAGTTGATGAATATCAGAGTTCAACCGCCCGCTACCGCAGGCGGTTCTGACTTATGCATCTGCGTGAACAAATCGAGCACTTGGCTGCGCGCGAAACTCAAAAGTATTCAGACGAAGACTTCGCGCTATTCACTGAGTTCAAACAGGCGCTCAATCGCGGCGAGGTGCGCGCGGCGGAGCGCGACCCGGATGGCAAGTGGCAAACGAACGCCTGGGTCAAGCGCGGCATCCTGCTCGGCTTTCGCATGGGCACGATTGTTGAAATGTCGCCGGCGGACGCGGGCCTGCAATTCCTCGACAAGCACACTTATCCAATCAGAAAATTTTCTCCGGACGATCGCGTGCGCATTGTGCCGGGTGGATCGAGCATACGCGACGGCGCGTACGTCGCGCCCGGCGTCGTCTGCATGCCGCCGATGTTCGTCAACGCCGGCGCCTACGTTGATGAAGGCACGATGATCGACAGCCACGCGCTGGTGGGCTCTTGTGCTCAAATTGGCAAGCGCGTGCATCTTTCGGCTGCTGCTCAAATTGGCGGCGTGTTGGAACCGGCCGGCGCGATGCCGGTGATCATCGAAGACGACGTGATCGTCGGTGGCAATTGCGGCGTTTACGAAGGCACGATTGTGCGTGAACGTGCGGTGCTGGCTTCGGGCGTGATCATTACCGGCTCGACGCCGGTGTTTGATCTGGTGCGCGAACTGACTTACCGGCGCAGGGGCAAATCGCCGCTCGAAATTCCCGCTGGCGCAGTAGTCGTGCCCGGCGCGCGCGCGGTGCAAAGCGAGAAGGGTCGCGAGTGGGGCCTGTCACTCTACGCGCCGGTAATTGTGAAATACCGCGATGAGAAGACTGATGCGGCGACGCAACTGGAGGATTTGCTACGTTGAAGGACTTCCAACCACCACCATTCCTGCGCGGGATCGAAAAGAGCATGATCCGCAAGATCTCGGATCGGGCAAAGCCCGGCAGCATCAGTCTCGGTCTGGGCGAACCCGATCTGCCGACTCCGGAAGTGATTCGCCGGGAAGCGGTGCGGGTAATCCAGGAAGAGCAGAACGGCTACACGCTGCAAGCCGGTTTGCTCGCTTTGCGCGAACGCATCGCCGGAGATTATCCGCAAATGAACCTGACTCCGGAGCAGGTCATCGTGACGGCAGGTTCGCAGGAATCGCTTTACCTGATCCTGAGAACGTTGGTCGAAGAGGGCGATGAAGTGCTGATGCCCAATCCCGGCTTCATTGCGTATCCGATGATTGCGCGGATGGTCGGAGCGCGCGCGGTGACTTATCGACTGCCGGCGAAAGATGATTTCCGTTTCGATCTCGAAGATTTCAAGAGCCGGCTGTCGCCGAGAACGAAAGTTGTCATCTGCATCAGTCCGTCGAATCCGACGGGTCGAGCTTTGTCGAACGACGATCTAAGCGGCATGGCTGAAGCGGTTGCCGCCAGCGGGTCAAACGCGTTCATCATCAGCGATGAAATTTATCGCGAGCTGTATTTCACCGCCGAACGACCGGCGTCGATCTCTGAGTTCTATCCGCGCACGATCATTGTCAGCGGACTTTCAAAATCGATGCGCATGACCGGCTGGCGCATTGGCTGGCTTGCGGGCGACGAAGCGGTGATGCGCGCAGCGCTGGTGCTGCACGGGTACGTGGTTACGTGCGCTTCGAGCGTTTCGCAAAAGACCGCGCTGGCCGCGTGGACGGATGAAGCGGCAGTGTCGCGCGCAGAGATGCGCGAAATTTTCCATCGCCGGCGCGATCACTTGCTCGGCTTGCTGCGCAACGAGCTTGGTCTGCGGTGCGTGACGCCAGACGGCGCGTTCTACACGATGGTTGATGTAAGTGTTTATGGCGATGAACTGCGGGTCGCCGAAGCCGGATTGGAACAGGGTGTCGTAACGATCCCGGCGTCTGCTTTCGGTAGCGAAAGCGAAGGCTTCTTACGCATCTCTTTCTGTGCTGATGAGGCGAAGCTGTCGGAGGGCGTGCGGCGTCTGGGTGAAGCGTTGAAGTCACTCGGTTAGAAGATGGTGGCACAGACTTCAGTCTGTGATTGTCAGTACCACCCGCGTTAGCGGGTGGGTCAAACACTCAACGCGCCCGTTGACCGCTGGATCCACCTGCTTACGCAGGTGGTACTGACTTCATCACGCCGGGAGAAACAAACACAGACTAAAGTCTGTGCCACTGAAAAAACTAATGAACAGCAAATTTCGCGTTGGCATTCTAGGCGCCACCGGCGTCGTCGGCCAGCGGTTCATTCAACTGCTGGAAGCGCACCCGCAGTTTGAAGTCACCGCGCTGGCGGCTTCCGATCGATCGCAGGGCAAGACCTACGCGGAAGCTTGCGCGTGGCGTCTGCCGGGCGAAATGCCGGAACGCGTAAAGCAGATCGTCGTGCAGCCGCCGGCGCCGCCGCTCGATTGTGATTTTGTTTTTTCCAGTTTGCCGGGCGAAGTTGCAGAGGATGCCGAAGAGAGTTTCGCGCGCGCCGGTTGTCCAGTGATCAGTAATTCCTCATCGCATCGCATGGACGCGGACGTGCCGTTGCTGATTCCAGAAGTTAATCACGAACACATCGCGCTGATCGATGCGCAGCGCGCGGCCCATGGTTACGGGCGCGGATTCATTGTGACGAATCCAAACTGTTCAGTTATCGTGATCGTCATGGCGCTGGCGCCGTTGCATGCGCGCTTCGGCGTCGTTTCGTGCGTTGTGACAACCATGCAGGCGCTTTCGGGAGCTGGCTACCCGGGCGTCGCGTCGCTCGATGCCGCCGATAACGTCGTGCCGTTCATCGGTGGTGAAGAAGAGAAGATTCAAGCCGAGACCTTGAAGCTTCTCGGGCGCGTCGGCGATAGAAGAATCAATGACGCGGAGATGCTGGTGAGTGCGCAATGCAATCGTGTGAACGTGACTGACGGCCACATGGCTTCCGTGCGCGTGCAGCTTTCAGGGCCGGCGTCACTCGATGAAGTTCGCGACGCGCTCGCTTCGTTCACTTCGTTGCCACAGCAATTGAAGTTGCACTCGGCGCCGGCGCGTCCAATCATCGTACGCGATGAAGCCGATCGCCCGCAGCCGCGTCTGGATCGTGACGCGGGAAACGGCATGAGCGTCACGGTCGGGCGCATCGCGCAGGACAACGTGCTCGATTATCGGTTCATTGCGCTTGGGCACAACACAATTCGCGGTGCGGCGGGCGCGGCGATTCTAAATGCTGAGTTGTTGGTGGCGCGGGGGTATCTTGATATGTAGGGGCGCACCTGCGTGTGCGCCCGCAGGGCGGACACATAGGTCCGCCCCTACGCGCGCGAAGCCCACTCACTAATCGCCGCTTTCAACTCGTCGAGCTGATCGTCAAAGAAGTGGCCCGCGCCTTTGATGACCGTCAACTGAACCGGCGCTTCAATCTTCGCAGCGAGTTCCCGCAGACGCTCGACGTTCCCATATTCATCTCGATCGCCTTGAACGAAAAGAATTGGCTTACGACATTCGACAAGGAAGTCGAAGTCGTATTTGTCCACCGGCGTGCCAATGCTGATGAGGCGCGCGACACGCGCATCACTGAGTCCCACTTCCAATCCGACGCGGGCGCCGAAGGAAAAACCACACAGCGTGATCTCCCTACTTGAATAGTTCGCCGTCAGATAATCCAGCCCGGCGCGCACGTCTTCGTGCTCGCCACGGCCTTCATCATGTTCGCCCGTGCTTTGGCCGACACCGCGAAAGTTAAGACGCAGTGTTACCAACCCCGCATCGTTCAGCGCGGCGGCGGCGCGAAAGACGACTTTGTTATGCATCGTGCCGCCAAAGAGCGGATGCGGATGCAGCACCAACGCGGCGCCATCACCCGAACCGTCGCGTGGCTCTTTGAGAATCGCTTCCAGGCGCCCATGCGGAGCGGGAATGAAAAGGTTTCCTGCCGGATACATCAGAAAATTACTGTCCGCCGATTCTTGATTGCTGATTCGTCGGTTGTCAACGCAATGATCTGATGATAGCAATCTCGACGATTAGCGTATAAGAGCGGTGCGGTTGCGAGCTTTCCATCCTGTTCATATAATCGCTGCGGCAATCAAGCAAATTGTGCCCCTGTAGCTCAACGGTTAGAGCAGCAGACTCATAATCTGTTGGTTCGGGGTTCGAATCCCTGCGGGGGCACCACAAACAGTAGGCAGGAGGCAGGAAGCAGTAGGCAGTAGGCAGGAGGCAGGAGGCAGGAGGCAGGAAGCAGGAAGCAGGAGGCAGGAAGCAGGAAGCAGGAAGCAGGAAAATCGGAAGGGCTGATTATCGCAAAGGCAGTTCGCATCGGCATCATCGGCGCGGGGTTCGCGCGCACGACGCAGATTCCCGGGTTCCGAAACTGCAAGGATGCGCGCGTGGTGGCGATTGCCAGCGCCCACCGTGAAAATGCCGAAGAAGTTGCGCGCGAGTTCGGCATCGATCACGTTGAAGATGATTGGCGCGCGCTCGTCGCTCGCGATGATATCGATCTCGTCAGCATCGTCACGCCGGTCGTCACCCATTACGAGATGACACTCGCCGCGCTTGACGCCGGCAAAGCAGTGCTCTGCGAAAAGCCTATGGCGATGAATGCCGGCGAAGCGCGACGGATGACTGAGCGTGCGCGTGAAGCCGGCGTGCTCGCGCTAATCGATCACGAGCTGCGCTTTCTTCCAGGCCGAGTTAAGCTGCGCGAGCTGCTTCATCGCGGCGAGGTCGGCAAGTTGCGAAACGCGAAGCTGACTTTTCGTTCTGATTCGCGGGCTGATGTGGATCGCCCCTGGAACTGGTGGTCGGACAAGACGCAAGGCGGCGGCGCGTTGGGAGCAATCGGGTCACACGTGATTGACGGCTTTCGCTGGTTGCTGGGGGCGGAAGTTTCGGAAGTCTGCTGCAATCTTGCCACGCACATTCGCGAACGCAAGGACGAATCCGGCCAGCTTCGTGAAGTAACCACCGACGATGAAGCGAATCTGCTTTTGCGCTTTGCGGAAAGCGACTTGACTGAGAGCGCAACTGGCAATGTCTCGCTCTCGATGGTGGAATCCGGCAGGCCGGAACATCGTCTGGAGATCTTCGGCACGCTCGGCGCATTGATGATCGAAGAGAGCGGCGAGCTATGGCAAGCAAAAGTTGGCGACGGCGAATGGAAGAGGGTGGAGACTGAACGCGGCGAGCTTGCCCTGGGAATGCGCGACGGTGGCTGGGCGCGCGGGTTCACTGTGTTCTCACGCAAAATCGTCGAAGCTTTGCGCGCAGGCCGCACGACGGTGGAAGGCGCGGCGACGTTTGAGGATGGATATCGTACTCAGCTTGTGCTGGACGCCGCGCGAAGATCATACGAGAGCGGCTGCTGGGCGAAGTCAGAACCGCCTGCGGTAGCGGGCGGTTGATCTCTGGTAATTGAAGATCTCAAACATTAACCGCCCGCTACCCCGACAGGTCGGGGTTCTGACCAATTCGTTACTGCTTCGTAGCTTTCTCAGTCCCGGTCTTTTCGCTCCCGTAGCCACCCCACACTCCGTCGAGCGTTCCGTCGGACTTAACTTCGTAAGATACAAATCCGCAGCGCGTGCCTCCGATACCGACGGCGATGTTGTCGCCGCGTCTTATTCCGAAGCCTTCGGTGTTATTGCTCCACGCGAATTTGTAACCGCTGCCCGCGGGCAGGACGGCAATCTGCACCTTGTATTGTTTACCATCGGGATTGGTGCCGGTGGCGTCATATTCGCCAATCAGTCCGGTGCCGATGGTGCGCTTCGCCTTTTCTGTTCCACTCTCGTCAGTGCCCCAGTATCCCCATTTGCCGTCGAGCGTGGCGCCGTCATCCGTGATGTTGTAGTCCACCACGCCGCAGCCTTTGCCGTTTTCGCCGGTCGTAAATGCCACCGCGATCACGTCTCCGAGTTGCACACCAACACCGTCGTATGACGCGCCTCCGCTCCAGCGAAATTGATAGACATCGCCGTGCTTGATCACTTCGAGGTCGCCTTTATAGGCGCTGCCATTGGCGTTAGTGCCGACTACGCTGTACTTGCCGGCGATGTCGGGCGGCGCGGTCTTCGTGGAGCTGGTCGTGCTGCTCGTCGTCTTGGTTGTGCTGGAGGTTTCGTTTGTTTTGGATGTTGAAGTGCCGCTGGACTTGCACCCAATCACGCACGCAACGAATAACGCGAAAACCAGCGCGGTGTTATGCCGGGAAAAAAGTTTCATCATCGTCTCCTCGTGTCGATTTATTTAGCGAGCGCCGGTTATATAGGCCAGTTCCGAGCTTCTTGTCAACGATACTGTCAGTGTCTATAGTTGGCTGCTCTTGTCGGAACCACCTGCGGTAGCGGGTGGTTGACGTTTCGACAATCGACATCACCGATTGTGAACCCAAGAACGAACAGACAAATGGTCAGCGTGCGCGTCGGCGTGGACACTGGAGGCACGTTCACGGATTTTGTCTTCGAAGCCGGCGGTCAGTGGCGCATTTTCAAACTTGCCTCGACGCCAGACGATCCTTCGCGCGCGATTACGGAAGGTCTGAAGCGAGTCGCTGAAGAAACAGGCGCGCGTCTCGCTCAGATTGAAGTCGTGCACGGCACAACCGTGGGGACCAATGCGTTGCTGCAACGACGCGGAGCGCGCACGGCGCTGGTGACCACTTCGGGTTTTGAAGACGTGATCGAAATCGGGCGACAGGCGCGGCCTGAGCTCTACAATCTGAATGCCGTCAAGCCGCCGCCGTTGGTCGCGAGCGAATTGAGATTCGGAGTTAACGAGCGCGTCGCGGCTTCAGGCGAAGTGCTTGAGCCGTTAGTCGACGATGAGATTGAAGCGCTCGTCGAGAAACTGAGAAAGGCCCAGGCAGAATCGATCGCCATCTCGCTGCTCTTTTCTTTCGCTCACCCCGAGCACGAACAGCGAATTGCTGACGCGTTGAAAGGACTCAACGTTCCGCTTTCAGTTTCTCACGAGATTCTGCCCGAATACCGAGAGTACGAGCGCACTTCGACTGTCGCGGTTAATGCTTATCTGCAACCCTTGATGGGCAAGTATCTCAAACGTCTGATCGAGACACGACCTGATCTCAAGTCTCAAGTTTCAAGTCTCAAGTTACGAGTGATGCAATCATCGGGCGGCAGCATCTCCGCGGACGCTGCTGCTGAAGAACCGGTGCGGACGATTCTGTCCGGTCCGGCCGGCGGTGTGGTAGGCGCACTGAGCGCGGCGCGATCGGTCAGTCTTGCCAACATCATCACGTTTGACATGGGCGGGACCTCAACTGACGTGGCCCTCTGTGATCGCGACGGAATGCGTCTGACCAACGAAGCGATCGTTGCCGGCGTTCCGGTCGCTGTCCCGATGATGGATATCCACACGGTGGGCGCGGGCGGCGGATCGATTGCGCGCGTGGACGAAGGCGGT
>DASZZL010000136.1:0-18713 GCA_035545035.1 Pyrinomonadaceae bacterium | reverse complement strand
TTGGCGCCGATTTCCGAAGCGTGCTGGATCATAATCTCAAACGCGTCAGATCGCGTTTCTTCGCACATCTTTGTCCAGATCGTAATATTCCCGCCAGCCAGTTGTTGGAACGTCGCGCCGAGTGTCGCGAACACATTGCGCGAGCGCACCACGATACCGCGCACTACGCCGAGTGTTTGCAAGACGCGGAAATTCGGCAACTCAAACGCCGTCGTCGCCATTTGATGAGACACTGAGTAGCGTCTCGGACTGACTTCGTATGGAGTGCGCTGCGGAAGCGGATCTATGTTCATTGATTTGTTCCTTCGTTAGCGTCGATACAAGGCTGAGCGAGCTTTGGCGGCTTCGGCCTTGTCGATCTTTTCTTCATCAGGATGCCACAAATAAGTCTCGAGATCGCAGCATCCGCTGGCGTCGAACTTCACGCCTTCCCTTTCCAGCATTCGCTGCTGCTTGTCAGAGGGCAAAACCACGCGGGCTGTCGAGCAGCGACCTTGCGAATTGATCACGCGGTACCACGGCGTCTTTCTTTCATCAGAGCCGTGCATCACAAAGCCAACGGTGCGCGGCGTATAGCCTTCGCCAAGGATGTAAGCAAGCTGGCCGTACGTCATCACACGACCACGCGGAATCTGACGCACCAGCGTGTAAACACGCTCACGGTAATCCGCGCCCCCTGAAGTCTTGCGAGTGCGATCTCGCGTGCTTACCTTCTTCCGGACCGATTTTGTCATAACTTCAAGGTTCGCAAGACTACCCGCGCCGGCGCGCCATCGCCGGCGCCGTCGGCTATCTTCAAAGGCAGACAAATCAACTCGTAATCACCTGCCGGCACGGCGCTGAGATTCAACCCTTCCACGATGACTACGTTGCGCGAGAGCAATGCCAGATGCGTGCGATGGTGGCCGGAATGAAACTTTTCGATCGAGAGATAATCAGTGCCAACAAGTCTGACTCCCATTTCAACCAACTTTTGCGCCGCTTCTGGCAAGAGGTGGGCGAAGTCCTTGCGAAAGACTTCGCTCCAGAAGTTTGAGTTGCGGGTGTGAAACAAGACGCGTTCGACTCCGCCAAGATCCGCGCCTGAAATAAAGTCGGGATCGATCTCTTCGACATCGTCGGGCACGCGCACGACACGCGCAGGGCCCATCAGCACATCGAGCGGCAAGGCGTCGATCTTGCGCGCGCCTTCGATGAAATGCGCCGGCGCGTCGACATGCGTGCCCGTGTGCGCGCCGAAATGCAGAAACGAGACATTCGCCGAATCGCCTTTCGCCAGCGCCGACCAGGCTCCGATGTCTACACTGGGATCGCCTTCATAGACGGGCATCCCGGATCGAACTGGAACTGTTACATCGTAAATTGGCATCGCGATTCTCTGACGCGGATAAATATAGACGGAAAGCGAGAGCCAGAAAAGCCGCCGCACGTAACGCGCCGGTTTTTGCGACGCCTACACTACTGCGCTAGGATTTGGTCTACCCGATGAACGAAAGCCTCAATGACCGACTGCCGCGCATCGCCGCGTCGAGTTATCTCAACACCGCGCCGCTGATCTGGAGTTTCATTCACGGCTCGAAACGCCACAACGTCGAACTATTCACCGATGAAGCACCCGCGCGCTGTGCGGAGATGCTTACGCTCGGCGAAGTCGACGCCGCACTGGTTCCGGTGATCGAGTATCAGCGCATGGCAGACGTTGTGATCGTTCCGGACGTTTGTGTTGGGTCGCGCTCGGCCGTGCGCAGCGTGGTGATTGCTACCAGGCGCAACAACCTGAAGAAGGTGAAGCGTGTTGCCCTCGATGATTCATCACGCACGTCGGTCGCGCTCGTCAAAATAATCTTCCGCGAGTTCCTGGGCTTTGAGCCCGAATGGCAATCATCGCCCCCTGATCTCGACGTGATGCTGAAAGAGAACGACGCGGCGCTGATCATTGGCGATCCGGCGATGAAAATTCCGCGCGATCAATTCCGTGTCTTTGATCTAGCCACGCTGTGGCACGAGCACACGGGCTTTGGCTTTGTGTTCGCGATGTGGATGGCACGAGCGAGTGAAGCGGACCACATGCGGGCGATTGATTTCGCAGCCGCCCGCGATGAAGGACTCGCTAATCTGGATGAAATCGCTGCGCGCCACGCCAATCAGATTGCGTTATCGCGCGACGAGATCAAGGATTACCTGACTCGAAACATCGCTTTCCGGATGGATGAAGATATGAAGCAGGGCTTACAGCTCTATTTCGATCTAGCGCGGAAGCACCAGCAAATCGAGGAGGTGAAGCCCCTGAAGTTTATGAAGTCTTAGTGGTTTTGCTGGCGGACCGCTTTGCCTTATTGACCGCGCGAGTCGGAGCTAATCGCTCTTGAGCTTCACGCAATCTGGAAGCGATGGCCATCTTTTCAGGAACCGGCCGCTTAGCTGCGCTTTTGCGATGTGCTTCCTTGCGTCGATAGAGTTCAGTAACGTCCGGATACTTTTTCATGAAAGAAACCTGTTTCGAAATTCATTCCATTTGCCTATTAGCCCATGGCGCTGGAGTATGTCTTCCAAAGCCTCAAGATTAACTGCGTCCTGCGACAGGAATGTTTGTATGCGCGCCAAATCTTTGAGCCTGCCAACATTCAACATCATAGCAACCAGATGCTCGGCCAGAACAACTCGAACTGTTATATCTTCGAAGGCTAAGTCCTGCGCTTTGAGATAAGCCTCTTCTTCGAGAGGATTACTGACCGGAAGGAATTGTAGAGGCCAACCTTCAACCATGACCCCTGCTCCACGAATCTCCGTATATCCCTGTGCTTTCAGATACTCCAACCCGGGCAACTCGAGAATGAATTTGTTTTCGGTGTCGGGCGTTACCACTAAGACGTCGATGTCCTGCGTAGAAAACGGTTCGATGTAGAACATCGCCCCCACGGCCCCGGCGACAGCGTAGTTCTCGATCGCGCCGTCTCTGACCATCCTGTTCAGGACCGCGAAGGTATTTTTCATCGCAGGTTTACTTCGCCATCAGCGCTTCAATCTCTTTTGGATCTTTCGGAACTTTGTTAGTCAGCACGCGCGCGCCGTTTTCCGTTACCAGCACGTCGTCCTCGATGCGCACGCCGATACCGAGATATCTTGCGGGCACGTCCTGATTGAATCCTTCCGGAATGTTTTTCGTATCAGGCGAGATGTAGAGTCCGGGTTCGATCGTCATCACCATCCCGGGTTCAGCCGGGCGCGATTCGCCGTTGAAGTAGTAACGCCCGGCGTCGTGCACATCGATGCCGAGAAAGTGGCCGAGGTTGTGCATGTAGAACTGCATGTACTTCTTTTCTTCGATCAGCTTTGCCGGGTCACCTTTCAACAAACCCAGCTTCACCATGCCCTCCGTGAGCATTTCAACCGAGTGAGTTTTCAGATCCTCAAGCCGCACGCCGGGACGAACCATGTCGATGCACGACATCTGCGTTTTCAAAACGAGATCGTAGATGTCGCGTTGCGCATCGCTGAATTTCCCGTTGATGGGAAACGTGCGCGTTATGTCCGAAGCGTAGCCCTGGTACTCTGCTCCCGCATCGACCAGGAGTAGGTCGCCATCACCCAAAGTACCCATGTTGGTGATGTAATGAAGTACGGTCGCGTTCGCGCCCGAACCGACGATTGAAGTGTAAGAAGACCCGGCCGCGCCCTGGCGCCGAAAACTCGCTTCGAGCAGAGCCTCGACTTCGTATTCTTTCATGCCCGGGCGTGCGGTCTTCATCGCTTCGACGTGCGCTGCGGCGGCGATGTCGGCGGCGCGCTGCATGATTTCGACTTCGGTTGCGCTCTTCAAGACGCGCATCTCGTGAAGTATTGAAGTCGGATCGACGATCGTTTGCGGCGGCTCTAAAGGTCTCCGATTCGTCTCGCGCATCAGCGTAAGCTGGCGAATGATCTTTTCGTCGAGTTCAGAGTTGGCGTGACCAAAAGCGTAGTAGAGACTCGCCGGTCCGTCGAGAATCTCCGGCAGCCTGGCGTCGAAATCGGCGATCGGAAAGGCCTCGTCGGCGCTGTAGTCTTGCACTGCGCCTTCGACGCCGGCGCGATAGCCGTCCCAAATCGCGCGCTCCGGATCGCGCGGGCGCACGAACAGGGTAAACTTCTTTTCCTGCGAAGGCGCAATTACCGCGATCGCGTCGGGCTCTTCAAATCCAGTCAGGTAGAAAAAATCTGAATTCTGGCGATAGCGATAGTTCGTATCGTGCGAGCGCACGGCTTCGCGCGCCGCGGGAATGATGGCGACGGATTTGGGGTCCATGCGGCGCATGAACTCGGTAAGCTGCGGTTTGAGCATTGTCTCTCCTCAATACGTTCGAATTGGGAGTCGTATTGTAGCCGACACTGAACGCACGGCGGAAACGGCGGGGCGCGCCATGCGTTATAGCGTCTCCGCGTTCCTCTGCGAATCCCTCTGCGTTCTCTGCGTTTAAGGTGTCGTCTGGCGTTTGAGACTCCAGGCAATGGAAAAAGCTTTGAACGCAGAGGGCGCAAAGGTTGTCGCAGAGGAACGCAGAGGATTCTTCAGGCTTCCGTTGCTCTTGCTTCTGCGCGATAATCTCCCGCGATGGCCCAGAGCATTCCCGCCAAGCTAGAGAGCGCTGAACTCATCGCCCGCGATCCTGCAACCGGCGAAGAGATCGGAAGCGCGCCACTAACAATGCCTGAGGACGTCGCCCGCGCCGTTGGTCGCGCGCGTGAAGCTCAGAGCGAATGGGCGCGCGCGTCGTTCCGCGAGCGTGGGCGCGTGATTATGAAAGCCCGCCGGATAATTCTGAAGGAACTTGACGAGATCGCTCTGCTCATCACGCGCGAAACCGGGAAACCCATACCGGAAGCGATCGCGATGGAAATCGTGCCGACGCTCGACCTGATGCAGTACTTCGCCCGGCACACGGGCACTTTGCTGCGACGCGAGCGAATCGGCGTGGGCTTGTACGGGTGGATGGGCCGCTCGTCTTACACGGTTTGCAAACCACTCGGCGTGGTCGGCATCATCTCGCCGTGGAACTTTCCCTGGGCGACGCCGCTCGATGAAGTCGTGATGGCCCTGATGGCGGGCAACGCGGTCGTGCTGAAGCCGAGCGAGTTGACGCCGCTAACAGGTTTGAAGATCAAAGACGTGTTCGCGCGCGCCGGGCTGGCTGACGGGTTGTTGCAGGTGGTGACCGGCGACGGCTCGACGGGCGCGGCGTTGGTAGGCGCGGGCGTGGACAAGATCATGTTCACCGGCAGCGTGGCGACCGGCAAGCGCGTCGCCGAAGCCGCGGCAAAATATTTGACGCCGGTCGTGCTGGAACTCGGCGGCAAGGATCCGATGATCGTTTTGGACGACGCCAATATCGAGAATGCGGCGCGCGGCGCCATCTGGGGCGCGTTCGCAAACTCTGGACAATGTTGCGCTGCGGTTGAGCGTTGTTACGTTCACGAGAGCATCGCGCCGCAGTTCATCAAAGCAGTTGTCGAGGAAACGAATCGTCTGCGTCAGGGCGACCCGACAATCAAGAATTCGGATATCGGATCGATGACCAGTGAGCGGCAGTTAAGAATCGTCGAGAGACACGTGTACGAGGCCACCGCGAGAGGCGCCGTGGCGCTCACCGGCGGCCAGCGCGTAGCCAATGCCCCGGGACCCTTCTTCGAACCAACCGTGCTGACAAACGTCAATCATGAGATGGACGTGATGCGCGAAGAAACATTCGGCCCGGTGCTTCCGATTATGACTTTTAAGACAGACGACGAAGCGGTGCGGCTGGCGAATGACAGCATCTACGGTCTGACGGCGAGCGTTTGGACGCGCGACATCGCGCGCGGAAAGCGACTGGCCGAGCGCATCGACGCCGGCACTGTTACGGTCAACGAAGTTCTCTACACGCACGCCGTTGCGCAAACGCCGTGGGGCGGCGTCAAGCAGAGCGGCTTTGGCCGCACGCACGGCCGCGCCGGCTTGATGGAACTCGTCAACCACCAGCATATCCACGTGAATTGGATTTCGTTCATGCCCGATCTTTGGTGGTTCAACTATACGCCGGAAGCGGGCCGGCTCTTTCGCGGCCTGGCGCGACGATTCGCGTCGGGTTCGATCCTGCAAGCCTCGCTCATGCTGCCGCAAATGATTCGGCGTCTCTTCGAGCGGCGCGACTAAAGCTCAAGTAAGTTCCCTCCGGACCTGAGAAATGTCTTGCCTTTACGCGGCGGTCGACTTATTATCCGATCGCTCAAAATACGGATCGTTCCCAACGTAACGTTTGCTCCCGCGCCCTTAACCGATACTCAACGAATTTGGAGAACAAGAAATGAAAACGCGACAACGATGGATGATAGTAATTACGGCAGCTTTGCTGCTCACCACGGTAATAGTGCTTCCCCGAATTATTGGGGCCAAGCGATCCACAGAGTTGACCGCCGAGAAGAGCCTGTCAGTAGCACCTGTGCTCACAAGCACTTCTAACCAGGATCAAAAGAGCAACGTCATAAGCGGCGCCTCGGTTCACAACGATACGTCTCCGCCGCTGCGCGATATCAAGCAGGAGAAAGTGGGCAAAAAGGTCGAGCGCGAGGCTAACGAAAACCCAAAGGTGCCCGCCTCACTCAAACATAGGGACAGTCCCGACACCGTCGTCCAGGGATATAGCCTCCTGTTTAGCTTGCTGGCACCCAGTATGCCGAGTCCTGTCCTCAACTTTGACGGCGTCGCCTTCCCCGGTGTCGCGTGCAACTGCGCGCCGCCCGACACCAATGGCGAGGTGGGTGCGACGCAATACGTCCAAATAGTCAACGAAGGCTTTCAGGTTTTCAACAAGACCACGGGCGCGTCGTTGTTAGGTCCTTCAGGCATCACCACGCTCTGGAGTGGCTTTGGCGGTGTTTGTCAAAACAATGGTAGTGGCGACCCGGTCGTACTCTATGATCAACTCGCCAACCGCTGGGTCATTACACAGTTCGCAGGCATAGGCGTCCCAACGGACGAATGCATCGCAGTGTCAACCACCAGCGATGCCACGGGCAGCTATAACCGCTATGACTTTCATCTGGGTTCCAACTTCTTCGACTATCCACACTTGAGCGTGTGGCCTGATGCCTATTATATGAGCATGAACGTGTTCAACTCGGGGGGAACGGCCTTCCTCGGCCCGCAACCGTTTGCATTCGATCGAGCGAAGATGCTCGCTGGTCTCCCGGCCACCTTCATTAGCACCGGAGTCACTGGAGGAGCAAACGAGGATGTCTACCTTCCCAGTGACCTCGACGGCTCCATTCCTCCACCGGCTGGCGCCCCAGCATCGTTCGTGGAATTTCCCAGCACCGGCGCCTACAGGGTCTTTCATTTCCACGTCGACTTCGCCACGCCGGCGAACTCGACTTTTACGCTCTTCTCCAGCCCGGCCGCCGCAGGCTTTTCGCTGCTGTGCGCTACTACACGCAGTTGTGTACCCCAACTCGGCACGACCAACAAGGTGGACGGCATTGGCGACCGCTTGATGTTCCGCCTGGCATATCGCAATTTCGGCGACCACGAAGCAGTGGTGGGGAATTACACCGTGAGTTCTGGTGGCGTGGCCGGCGTACGTTGGTTCGAGTTGCGCAACGTGACCTCCGGACCGGTGACGGTCTTCCAGGAGAGCACCTACCAACCGGACACGACCTGGCGCTGGATGGGTAGCGTGGCGATGGACCAACAGGGAAATCTCGCTGTCGGCTACAGCGCTTCGAGCGCCTCGATCAACCCGCAGATCCGCTACGCCGGGCGGCTCTTTACCGACCCGCTCAATATGCTGACTCAGAGTGAAACAACTCTCTTTGCCGGCGCGGGCAGCCAAACGGGCTCGCTCAATCGTTGGGGGGATTACAGTGATCTGACCGTCGACCCGGTGGACGACTGTACTTTCTGGTACACACAGGAATACATTCCCTCGAACGGTAGCTTCAATTGGCGCACGCGCATCGGCTCGTTCAAGTTCCCAGGTTGTGGCGGGTCGCCAACGCCGACGCCAACTCCAACGCCGACGCCAACTCCAACGCCGACGGCAACTCCGACACCAACGCCGACTCCGACACCAACGCCGACTCCGACACCGACTCCGACTCCGACACCAACGCCGGCTCCGAATGCTCCGAGCAACTTGACGGCGACGGCAGTTTCCACGAGTCAAATCAACTTGTCGTGGACGGATAACTCAAACAACGAGAGCGGTTTTAAGATCGAGCGCTGCCAAGGCAGTGGTTGCACAAACTTTGTGGAGATTGCTCAAGTAGCAATAAACACGACCAGTTTTTCCAACACTGGACTTTCCCGCAACACGAGGTACCGCTATCGTGTGCGCGCCTTCAACACTGGAGGGAACTCGGCTTACTCCAATACTGCCGGGGCCAGAACGTTTAGATGATTGATCAAGATCGGGTTGAAGGACTCTCTCGACCGAGTGCCTCAACCCCTCGGACTCCACGATTTGGACGACGGCCTGCTAGTTATTCCGGCGGGCCGTTTTCTATTGGTGCGCCCGGCAAGGCGCTCTTACTTGGGAGTGAAGCTCTCCTACGAACCCGACAGGGGGAATTGTTAGCCGGACGGCAAGGGTGTCCATCGCGAGGTGGAATCTGAAGGAAGCCGCAGGCAAAGCGCTGGCCCGACGAACAGAAATCGCGGTGTTGTGGGAGGACGGTGGCGGTGACTCAGCCTCCTACCCGATTGGGGGTTCGGACGTTGGAGTATAGAGACAAAATAAGACAAAATAAGATTAGTCAGGTCCGCTATGAACCGTCTTTGGAAAAGCTTGATCATTGCTTTCTTGTTTCTTGTCGGCACTGCTTTTCTTCTCATCAGCCACGCCGACCAGGGCGACAACTTGGCTGGCCTGGTAGCCTGGCACAACGATCATTCGAAGAAGATCCGGACTGAACGCGAGCGTGGGATGGTGGGTGGTTTACCGATCAATGGCGAAGTCCGAACGAAGGGATTGCTAGTGGGTCTCTGGGGAGGAGAACACATTAGCATGCAGGTTACTGAGCTGCGCACCACGGTCGAATACGACTGCGCTCATGGAACGATAGACCAAAGAATCGCTCTCGATCGACGAGGTCGGTTCGATGTTTCCGGAATGCAGGTTGCAGAACACGGTGGACCGGTCCGTCAAAACGAGCAACTTACTAGCTATCCTGTCCGGTTCGCAGGTCAAGTCAACGGCAAGAGAATGAAGCTAAGCGTTAGAAACAGCGTCACAAGAAGGCTGGTCGGAATTTTCACGCTGGTTTATGGCGGTGAACCCAAACTCAGAAAATGTAGGTAACGTTGGCGTGATTTCTGAAAGGCATGCATGCATCGCCGGAATCGGCCATCTTAGGTGCGACAACGAACCATCGCCAAGCGCGGCTCGTCATGTGCGGTTTCTGAGGTTTCGGTGTTTTGGCATTTACAGTCGAAACCTCATGACCGTCCCGATAATGTTGATTTCGCCCGAGCATGCGTCCATCGTTCTGCCTCATGAAGTAAAGATCGAACGTGAAATGCTTCTTGAAGGCATTGCTCGCGCCCACGGCGACCCCGTTACGCACCCGGTCATGCTGGCTCCTACGAACTCACCACCAACAGCGAACAGGGCACGCGCTTGAGTAGCACTTTTGCCTTATGGCCGAAGAACACTCCTTCTCCCGGACGAACGTTAACGCCCAGAACTACAAGGTTGTGCTTGCCTTTCTTGATCTGTCTGAGGATCACCTGCTCAGGCGTTCGGCGAACCTTCACCACTGTTTTCACCGGCACACCTTCGCGTTCACCGAGTTCCTGCAGGCCGCGCACCAGCGCACGCGCGGGCTCCAGGTGCTCACGAACTCGGCGCATGAACAAACCCTCCTCTTGCGGCGGGTAGACGTGCAAGGCAGTCACGCCGCAGCGGCAGGCTTTGGCAATGGCAATCGCCACCTCGCCGGCGCGTCGCGAGTACTCGGCTCCCGAAGTGAGCACGAGAATATCCATTGAACGCATACGCAGCTTGGCAGGCATTTTGTCTTTTGCCACGACGATCGCTAGTACCCCTTTGAAGTCGCTCACGATCTTCTCAATGGAGGTGTTGAACGCATCAGCCTCGTCACCGTTATTAGACAACGACTGCTCGAGCCCGATAAAGAGCATGTCGTAGCCCTTTTTCACTTCCTTCAAAACTGCCGCGGAGGGTTCTTCCGCTGATGATTGGGTATTCAGTTGAGCCGGAGGGGCGGCGGCCTTCGCGTCCCCACCGTTCCACTTCTCTTCTTTGCGAGCGGCAAATTCGATTGACAGCTTGACCCAGTCTTCGACCTTCTCTTTGACTACCGAGTGAGTTGCGGGCTCTTTCAATCCCAGATCGAGCACCGTCGCCATGATCTTGCGCGACCCCGCAAATAGGCCACCGAGAATGGAAGCCAGTTTGCCGTCCTCGCTTTGATCCGCCGTGATTAAGAGCCTTTCGACCTTGGGAACGAAATCCTTTTTTTCCGCTTGTTCCCGTTCCAATCGTTGCTTCTCTTCCCCTGTAGGCGGGATGCGCGCCAGGGCCCAGCGCAGCATCGGCGGCATGACCATCGTTGTAGTCACGGCCATCACTACAATCAGCGTATAGATGTCTTGCGAAACCACGCCGATCGAGAGTCCTATAGAAGCGACAATAATTTCTGTTGTCCCGCGCGCATTCATGCCGATGGCTAGCGCGGTTGCTTCGCGAGAACTTAATTGGCCCAGTCTGCCCCCGATGTAACAGCCAACCAGCTTGCCAAGACTCGCGATCAAGATCAGTCCGATTGCCAACTCAACAAGGTACAAATGCTTCAGGATGGTCAAATCAACGCTGAGACCAGCCACGGCGAAGAAGATCGGCGCGAAGAGAGCGATGATCAAGCCGCGTATTTGCTCATGAATCTGTTTTGTCAGAATCGGCGATTGGCCGACCAGTATGCCGACCACGAAGGCCCCGAGCACCGTGTGAACGCCAATCAATTCCGTGATGATGGACATCAGGCACATGAGCACGAGAATGGCCGAGAGCACCGCGAACTCGATGCGCAGATTGTCATTGGTCCACCGAATCACATGGGCCACTATTCTCCTGCCGAAGGTGAAACTCAGCCCGAGGAAAATTAACGTGCCGCCGACAGTGAAACTCACGCCTTTCACATTAAGTGTGCCCGCGGCCGCGATGCCGGAGATCATCGCGAGGATGATCCACCCGATAGTGTCGTCGATGATCGCCGAGGCCAGGATCAACTGGCCGATATTCCGGCGCATGAAGTCCACTTCCATGATCACCATTGCTACGACCTTCACCGACGAGATTGAGAGGGCGGTGGCCATAAACAGCGCCGTGACGATCCGCTTCTCAGGCGCGGGCAGCATCGAATCCGGCAGCATTTCTCCGAGAAACAAACCGCAGGCGAACGGAAAGATAATCCCCGAGAGTGATGAAGATAATGCCGCGCGGCGCATCCGCTTGACGATCGCGAAATCCGTCTCCATGCCGGCAATCAAAAGCAGCATCAAGATGCCTAACTGCGAGATGGCCTCGATCATCTTCTTCTGTTCCGGTGTGTTCGGAAAGATCGCCTGATGCGCCGCAGGCCAGAGACTTCCCAGCACCGTTGGGCCAAGCAGAATGCCGGCAAGCAACTGACCCAGGACGGCCGGCTGGCCGACGCGTTGCATCAACTCTCCCAGCAACCTGCCCACCAGCAGCATCAGCAGGATTTCAGCGACAAAAACGGTCGTCGTCCGATCGACGTGCGGGAGCTGGCCCCCGTTGGCCAGCAAGGGAGAGAAGAAGACAGATATGACGTTGTGAGTAATCATCGACATAAAATCTGACTAGTAACCGTTTCCGATCCGGCGAATGAACACGGGATCGCCCCCGAAATAGAATCTGCTTCCGCCTGAGCAACCGCGCCTGATCTCTCTAACACAGTCTGCTTGCTTGATTTTGCTGTGGGCTCAACTTTAGGATGACTGACAGGAAATGTGCAAGATTTGTCCGCCGTTTTGAAACGGGTGAGGTCAATTTGTTCGGAAGATGGATGCGCGCCCGCGAAATCAAGCATTCGCAGCGCGATGACAATCGAATCGTGCGCCCGTTTGCGTGGGGCACTGAATTCATTGCGAAGCACGTCAACGGTGTGGACCCGCGCGTGGTTTTCGGCGAGCACTCTGTGCGCGTGATGGCTGACAGCGAGGACTTTTACGCGCTGCCGGAGATTTCTGATTATCGTCTGTCAGACAATCGGCTCACCTGGACCAGCGCCGTCGAAACTCCTTCGGCCGAAAACAACATAGCCAGCGCGCGCCTGTTTCCGCCGCGCCGCGAACGCAAACGAAAACCGCGCGCGGCCGTCCTCGTCCTACCGCAGTGGAACGCGCAACCCGACAGCCACGTCGAAGCATGTCGCATCTTCAACGGCCTCGGCATGACGGCGTTGCGTCTGACTTTGCCTTACCACGAAGAACGGCGGCCACCGGACCTCGAACGCGCCGAGCATCTGGTCAGTTCAAACATCGGTCGCACGATTCAATCGATGCGGCAGGCAGTGCTCGACTCGCGCGCCGCCGTGCGCTGGCTAAAGCAGCAAGGCTTCGAACGTATCGGAATCCTGGGCACCAGCATTGGTTCGTGCACGGCGTTTCTGACTTTTACACACGACGACGCGATCGACGTTGGGGTTTTCAATCATGTCTCAGGCTACTTTGCCGACGTTGCGTGGAATGGAATTTCGACGAAGCACGTGCGCGCAGCAATCGAAACCGACTTGACGCTCGAGGAGTTGCGCGAATTCTGGAAGCCGATCAGTCCGTTGCCTTTTATCCCGCGTCTGCTGAACATGAAGCCGAGACCGATGCGCTTCATCGCTGCGCGCTACGACTTAACCTTCCCGGTCGAACTAACGCGCCAGGTGATCGCCGAAGTGAAATCGCTGGGAATCGATCTCGATGTGGTGTGGCTGCCGTGCGGTCACTACACGACCGCGGAACTGCCGTGGAAGGCGATTGACGCGTGGAAGATCGCGACGTTCTTTCGGAAACATCTGTAAGGGCCAACCGCGAAGCGTGTCAGAAGCCCGAACAACCGGGGTCCCCGCGCGGGCAGCCCGCGTGGGGTGGTCGATAGGGAGGGCGCACCTGCAACACGAATGGTAACCAAGAATCCGATCAGCGTTCTTGCCGAATTGGAAGAATTGAAGCGACGCTCCGGCAATGGCGATGCGAAGATTCAGCGCGCATTAAGCTTTCTTTCGAAATCAGGATTCGATGCCGAGGCGTTGATTCGGTTTCACGAGTCACTGCTCTTCCTCCGCGCTTATCCGCCGAGTGCGCGAGTCTTAAATCAAGTCGAAAAGATCCTGAAGTCATTCGGACAGCGCGTCTCCCAACTTCGCGAATCGGGAGAAGAGCTTGCGCCGCTCGACGAGGTGGAAGTCTCCGGTATCGCCGGAACGACTGTCACAAGCAATTTCAGTTACGAGATTGTTCGCTGGCTTGTCGCGAAATATCCGCGGCAGGTATCCATCGATTGGAATTGGTTTGAAGAAGAAGATCGATTCGGCTCAACCATGCCGCGATTTCTGCCGCTGTTGGAAGAAGACGCGATGGTAGAAGCGAACGTGCCGTATCGCGACTGGTTGCGTGCGGCAAAGGGTAGCCGGAACGAACTCGGCTGGATAATCAAGCGATTCGAATCGTTGAGTATTTCGAACAAGGCGAAGGCCGAACTTTACGACTCGCTCAAGCTGCACGTGATTTGGAAGTTCAGCGTCCGCGCGTCGCGCACGGGAATGAAATTGCCGGCGCGCAAAATCTTTTTCCACTGGGTCCCGCTGATTCAACGTCGCGATGTATCGCTGATTAAGGAGCTTGCCTCGCCACCGATCCCGATAGAGAGACTTTCTCGCGCAGCGGGCGAAAAGATTCTGGATCTGGCGCGCGAAACTTCCGCCGTGCGCTATCGCGAGCTACACGGTTTCACCTGCGGCGACTCTCGTCGCGTGCTCAAGGCTGACCTCGGACGCGGCACCGAAGCTTTCGTGCTCGGTGTGCCGCCGGAACATCGCCTACCGCTGCGCGCTTATCACGCCGCATTGATTTTGAAGAATGGCGTGCCGGTCGCGTACTTCGAGGGACTGTCGATCTTTGAGCGCCTGGAGAGCGGCTTCAATCTCTATTACACATTTCGCGAAGGCGAGACGGCCTGGCTCTTCGGCCGCATATTGCGTTTGATGCGGCAGCTTTTGGGCGTGACGGTCTTCTCGATCGATCCATATCAGGCTGGTCACGAAAACGAAGAAGGGATCGAATCGGGCGCGTTTTGGTTTTATCGCAAGCTGGGCTTTCGCCCCGTCCGGGCAGAGTTGATGAAGTTAGCACTGGCCGAAGGGCAAAAGATCGCTGCGAGTCGCGGCTACCGAACACCCGCGCGCACGCTGAGAAAACTCGCCGCCGGCCACATGCTATATGAAATCCCGCAGACCGAGCGTCACGCCAATGTTAGCGAATGGAATCAGTTCGAAGTCCGCAACGTCGGACTTGCCGTGCAACAACGAATGGCGCGTAACTTCGGCGGAGACGCGCAAACTATTCGTGCCGATTCGGCTAACTTCATCAAGCGCGTTCTCGATCTCGACACGCGTCGGTGGCGTGAGCCCGAACTACGAATATTCGAAAACTTCGCACTAGTCCTGGCAATGATCCCCGACATTGCGCGCTGGAATGCCAGCGAGAAGGAACTCGCGGCTCGCATCATCCTGGCCAAAGCCGGCGGCGACGAAGCGCTTTATCTCAGACTGATGCAAAAGCACGCGCCCATGCGCACGGCGTTGATTGGATTTGGCTCGTGATTAACTCTAGATGGGGGCTACATCGAGCGCGAGGTTGAAGTCGCGATAAAGTTCGTTGTAGTGGCGCACTGAGACTTCAAGCGCGTCCGGCAGTTGTTCCAGATCCGAAGGGTTTACGACGAGGTTGACGTTGTGCAGAAAAGCCGCGTGCAAATCCATCGTGCGCACGCCGGAAGTTACATAGACAAAGAACAGGCGGCGGCGCTCAGACGGTCGCAGTAATTTGACTTCACGCGTGACAAAGGCCACGCCTTGCTCGACGGGATCGAAGTTCGCGTCAAGTATCACGATATCCATTCTCTCTTCGCGCATGCGCGCCAAAGCCTGCGCTGCGTTCTCGGCGACAAACACTTCGTAGTTGCGATCGGCAATCGACTGGGCGATCGCTTCGCGATACGCTGGACTGGCGCAAACCAAGACCTTGCGACGATCCCAAACGGGACGCTTGCGGCCCCGGCTGCGGCTTGACCCGGTGTCAGCGTGACTGAGCGCCGCGGCCAGGAGTTTCGCCACGTCGTTCAGGCCAGTCGTCGAAGCGGCGTTCGAGGAAGTGACGCTCGGATCTTCTATCTGAACTTTGAAAGGTGGTGCAGACACCGGCCTCTCAAATGCAGCTCGATCCGCAATGACCGAAGACACCTGCTTCAACTGCCCTTCTTCGGCAATGGTTGCGTCAGACGATGCCGGCGGTTGCACGTTAATGGCGCCCTGACACTTGGGACAACGAACCGTGAATGGCCGGGACGGAGCCTTCGCTTCATCCAGTTGCAATCGGGCTTCGCATTTCGAACAGATGAGAACCATGATGTTTTCAAGTTAGGTCTGGTTTCGGTCGCTCAGTCGTTCAGAGTAAATCCCGAGGGGGGACGCGATGCTTGATTTGGAGCCATGTTTTCGGACTGGGTTCGAATAAAGTCCTCTGAAGAAGTCAAACCCTTGAGCGACAGAAGCAAGTTGTTCTGGTTGGTGGCGAAACCGAGACCGTCTTCAATCGAGATTACGTTTCGCTCCACTAAATCTTTGATTACCGAGTCAAAGTCCTGCATGCCGTCCAGCTTGCCGTCGCGCATTGCGTCCAGCAGCGACTTGCCTTCCATCTCGCCACTCTCGACGTACTCGCGGGTGCGCGGAGTCGATCTCAGGATCTCGACTGCGGCAATGCGTCCGCGCAAGTCGGCCCGCGGAATCAAACGCTGAGAAACGATGTAACGAAATGTTTGCGCGAAGCGGGTACGAATCACCGGCTCTTCGTTCTTGGGATAGAGTCCGATGATGCGGTCAACTGTTTTTGACGCATCGATGGTGTGAAGCGTCGAAAGCACAAGATGACCCGTCTCGGCAGCTTCGAGCGCGATTTCGGTCGTTTCATAGTCGCGCATTTCACCGATCAGAATCACCTTCGGCGCCTGACGCAACGCGGCGCGCAGAGCTGACGGAAAGTCCTTCGTGTCGTTACCCACCTCGCGCTGATTGATTGTTGAGTTCTTGTGGGTGTGCAGATATTCGATCGGATCCTCGATCGCCACTACGTGATAGTGCTTCGACTCGTTGATGATGTCGACGATTGCCGCCAGCGTCGAGCTCTTGCCTGATCCCGTCGGACCTGTGATCAGCACCAGGCCGTTGCGGAGTTCGGCGATCTCGGCAAGCTGCTCCGGCAAACTGAGAGAGCCGAGCGTCGGGATGTCGGTAGGGATAACGCGCATCACAATCGAATAGACGCCGCGTTGCTGGAAGATGTTGACACGAAAACGAGCACGCGAAGGAAGCGAGTAGCTGAGATCGGCAGTGCCTGTGCTTACCAGGCGTTCGGCCGCGTCGGAATTCTCCTGCAGCAGAGTCATCGCGATGATCTCAGTTTGATAAGGCGTGAGCTTTTGCAAACCAAGCGGTTGCACCGGCGTCAGCTTGCCGTTGATCTCAACTTGCGGCAGCTGACCGACCGAGAAATTGAGATCGCTGATCTTGTCAGAGACCAGCAGCATGCGTTCGATGATAGGCGGCAGATCGAAGAAGCTCATCCCGAGCAACGCTCCATTGAAATAAGATTTAGAGGGCTTCGGCTTTGGCGAGGAAGCAACAGTAAGGCCGCATAGGTTCGGCGGCGGATCCATTCTCGCTGAAACCGGCAGTAAAACGCAAGCAAAAAATGTAAAACCGCCTGCTACTCGCGGCCTCAGTGCCGAGCTTTGGCAAGCATTTGACGCAGGTTTTCCGGGATTCTGGACGGGTCAGAGACCAGCGCAGCCATCGATGACACAGCATCAGCGCCTGCGTCCCAGGCTTGGTGGGTGTTAGCAAGGGAAACCCCGCCGATCGCCACCAGGGGTAAGGCGCCCACGATTGCGCGAACGGCTCGCAGCGCATCAAGGCCGGTGATCGGCTCCGGATTCTCTTTGGTTGAAGTCTTGAAAACAGGACCAAAGGCGACATAGTCCACGGGCATGTTTGCAGCCACTTCGGCCTGTGCGAGATCATGAGTTGAGATACCGACGATCGCGCTGTTGCCGAGCAGGCGGCGCGCAGCCGCGACCGGAAGATCTGACTGGCCCAGGTGGACGCCATCCGCTCCGAGCGCAAGCGCGACGTCCACGCGATCATTGATAATCAACCGCACGTTATGCTTGCGCGCGATTTGCAATGCGGCCTCGGCTTGGTGATAGAAATCCCGAGGAGCAGCATGTTTGTCGCGAAGCTGGATCAGCGTCGCGCCGCCGCTGATGAGGCGATCGACTTGTTCCGCGTGCGACAATCCTGACAGATTAGTGTCGGTGATCGGATATACTTTTGGCAGATGGAACACCACGCGCCCTATGATTGATCAAGATGAGCGATAGGCAAACCTTGAAAGAAATCAAACCGCCGGACGAGGACGCCGATTCGAATAACGATGAGGCGAAAAGCTACTACTACGACGACTCAACGGGCTATGAGTCGTACGACGATGAAGACGATGGAGACGATGGAGACGAAGAAGAAGGTTCCGAAGACGAATCGCACCATGCTGAGAGCTGACTTACGCCTCTCGATGGACGTCATGAAAAGCCCCGGTCTGCCGGAGCGCTTCATAGAGAATGATTGCCACTGAGTTTGCCAGGTTTAGACTTCGCACATTCGGGTTCAGCATTGGGATAGTAAGAGACCGTTCCCAATTCTGGCGCAAAAGACTCTCTGGCAGCCCACGCGTCTCGCGGCCGAATACCAGACAATCGCTGTGATCGAACTGCCATTCGAAGAATGGTTTCTCAGCCTTTGTCGAGAAGTATATGAAACGAGCGTCGGGCAAGAATCCATAAAGCTCATCAAGGTCGCGGTGGCGCTGGAGTGAAACCTCTGGCCAATAATCCAACCCCGCACGTCGGACGGCACGTTCATCCAGACGAAATCCTGTCACCCCGACGATATGCAAAGGCGTCCGCGTTGCCGCACAAAGCCGCGCGATGTTTCCCGTGTTCTGCGGGATTTCAGGCTCAAGCAGTGCGACCTGGATCATGACACTCGGGGGCTCGATTACCTCCCTAACTTACCGGGCTGATCCCTTACTCAATTCTTCGGTAGTCGTCTTCCAGCCTCACGATGTCATCCTCACCTAGATAATCGCCAAGCTGTACTTCAATAATTTCGAGTGGACCATCACCGCTATTGCCTAAGCGGTGATTCGTCTGGCGCGGGATATGAACGTGCTCGCCCTGACGCAGTTGGAGTTCCTCTTCGCCACACACGACGTCTGCTACGCCTTTGACCACGACCCAGTGTTCCTCGCGCCGCGCGTGGCGCTGCAGACTGAGGCGGGCGCCGGGTTTCACCTCAAGCACTTTAACCTTGAACCCGGGCTGTTCTTCCAG
>DASZZL010000135.1:0-38657 GCA_035545035.1 Pyrinomonadaceae bacterium | reverse complement strand
TAGACGAGACGCGGGTCGGACATAACCTTGCCCTTCGGATAAGTCACGTTCACCTCAAACATGCCATAGGGATGCAGGGTCGCTGAACCCTTGACCTGTAGATATGCGCCTGGCGGGGATGACTATCAAAACGTCTGGATCAATCCGAACAATTCTGAAGTGATCATGCTGGGCAGCGATCAAGGCGCCATCATTACCGTCAACGGCGGCAAGTCGTGGAGCAGTTGGTACAACCAACCCACCGCCCAGATGTATCACGTGAACGCCGACAACGCGTTCCCCTATCGCTTGTGCAGCGGCCAGCAGGAGAGCGGCTCGGCGTGTGTTTCGAGTCGCGGCAACGATGGCGAGATCACTTTCCGTGAATGGCATCCTGTCTCCGCGGAAGAATATGGTTACGTGGTTCCCGATCCACTGGACCCGGACATCGTGTACGGCGGCAAGCTGACTCGTTACGATCGCCGCACGGCGCAAGTGCAGAATATTATGCCGAAGCCTTTTCGCTCGGCGGATTTTCGTGTAGTGCGTACTGAACCGGTGATCTTTTCGCCGGTCGATCCCCATGTGCTGTACTTTGCGACTAACACTTTGTGGAAGACTAAAGACGGTGGGCGAAACTGGGATCAGATTAGTCCTGACCTGACGCGCAAAACGTTCGAAGTCCCTGAGAGCGTCGGCAAGTATCGCTCGCAACCGACCGCCCAGCCGACGCAACGCGGCGTGATCTATGCCGTCGCGCCCTCGCCGCTGGACATCAATCGCATTTGGGCGGGAACTGACGACGGCTTGATTCACCTGACGACTGACGGCGGCGGACATTGGAACGAAGTAACGCCAAAGCAACTCAAGCCGTGGCAGAAAATTTCGATCCTCGAAGCCAGTCACTTCGACAAGAACACGGCCTATGCCGCCGTCAATACGCTGCGGCTCGATGACCTGCGGCCACACATTTATCGAACACGTGATGCGGGCGCGACGTGGATTGAGGTTACGAACGGCATTCCGCAAAACGAAAACACGGATGTTGTCCGCGAGGATCCGGAAAGAAAAGGGTTGCTGTTTGCCGGGACTGAGCGAGCCGTTTACGTTTCGTTCGACGACGGCGATCACTGGCAATCTTTGCGGCTCAACATGGGCGCCAGCTCGGTTCGCGATCTAATCATCAAGGGCGACGATCTTTGCGCGGCGACTCATGGGCGTGGTTTCTGGATTCTCGATAACATCACTCCGTTGAGACAAATCCAGGCGTCGATCAGCTCTGCGCCGGCTTGGCTCTTCCGACCGCAGACGGCGCTGCGGGTTCGTTGGAACACAAACAGCGACACGCCTATTCCCCCCGATGAGGCGGCAGGCGAAAATCCGCCGGATGGCGCGATGATTGATTACTACATCGGTTCGGCCACGTCGGAACCCGTGACGATCGAGATCAACGACAACACAGGTGGACTTGTGCGCCGCTATTCAAGCGCCGATCTGATGCCGACTCCCGATCCGATGCTCGCGATTCCATCTTACTGGGTCAGGCCGCCGCAGAGGCTTGCGGGCGAGCCGGGCATGCATCGCTTTCTTTGGGACGTCCATTACGCGCCAGTGCCGGGAGTGAAGCCCGACTACCCGATCGCCGCCGTCTATCGCAACACGGCGCCGGCAGCCACTTCACCTTGGGCGATGCCCGGCAAATACACCGTCGTGCTTACCGTGAACGGAAAGAAATATTCGCAGCCAATGGTCGTCCAGATGGATCCGCGCCTCAAGACTCCAACGGCTGTGCTGGCCGACCAATTCAGATTGTCGAAGCAGCTCTACGATCAGTGGTTGGCGCTCGCCTCAATCACGGAAAGCGTCAGAGCGATCCGCGGCCGATTGACTGATCTGCGTACGCGCGCACCGGAGGGAGATGTGAAGACGCAGCTCAACGCGCTGAGCGAGAAACTTCAGGCATTAGCCGGCGCAGGCGGCCCCGGCCCTGGCGGGCCAGCCGGAGCAGCAGGAGCAGCGGGCAGATTGACGGTCGCCTCCGCGACGGCACGAGTGAGGACGCTTTTCAATCTTGTCGAAGAGTTCGATGCTGCTCCGACGCCGCAGGCCGTGGCGGCGAAAACTGAGGTCCTAAAGGATTCGCGCTCGCTTCAGGAAAGCTGGCAGGCGATCACCTCGCAGGACATTCCCGCGCTCAACGAGCGTCTGCGCGCCGCGGGTCTCCCGGAGATCGAGATACCGAAGTAGGTCGCAAGGTGGTTCCCGGAGCGCAGAAGAGACAAACCGCATCGGGATCAGCTTAACCTGTGTTTCCCCGGGCGAGCATTACGCAGCGTCGGTCCGATTCCGCAGAGGGTCAACTTCTCTTACGCTTCGCTCGTCTCTTATAACCTCTCAGGTAAGGCTTCGTTCGTTGGAATTTCCCGCCAATTCAGCCTTTAAACCCTTCGGAAAGATTAGTTATGAAGGGCGAGCTGACGACAGGATTCGGCAGTAATTCGATAAGTCTACGCGACGGGGCCGGCGCGATGTTCCGCTGCAAGGCTCTCGTCCTGTTCGTGTTTCTCACGGTGGTGCTGGGCACGGCCATCGTCACTTTTCTGCTTCCGAACAAGTACGAATCGCGCATGAAGATTCTGGTGAAGAACCAGAGGGTCGACGTCGCGATCACGCCCGAAGCCACGGCCGGCGCTCCCTCTGTTGAAAGCGAAGTCAGCGAGAGCCAAATCAATTCTGAAATCGAGTTGCTGACCAGCCGCGACCTTCTGACGCAAGTCGTGACTGAATGCGGCCTGGCGAAGTTTGAGAAGAACTGGTTCGGAAGAGAATCGCCCGAGGCAGCTCGCGTCGAAACGGCGGCCACCCGTCTTTCGAAAGACCTGGTCATCGCGCCGGTCAAGAAGGCAAACATTATTTCGATCAGCTACTCGGCCAACTCGCCGGAGCTTGCGGCGTCGGTACTGAAGCGGCTTGGCGATCTGTATTTCGAAAAACACTTAAAGCTTCATCATCCAACCGGCGCGTCTGATTTTTTCAAAGAGAAAGCGGACGAATACGAGTCGCAGTTAAAGCAAGCCGAGAATCGTCTGGCCGACTTTCAGCAGAGCAACAATCTGGTCGTGCTCAGTCAGCAAAAAGATTTGACGCTGCAGAAGACCGCCGAAGCAAAGTCTAAGCTGCTGGAGAGCGAGGCAGCACTCAACGAAGCGACCAATCGCATCAAGCGCGTCGAGCAGCAACTCACAGCCACGGCGCCGCGCGTGACCACGCAGAGCCGGCAGCTCCCCAACCAGTATTCGGCCGAGCGTCTGAACACGATGATGGTCGAACTGCAGAATAAGCGGACGCAATTGCTCACCAAGTTTCGGCCCGAAGATCGTCTGGTGCGCGAGGTCGACGAGCAAATTCGCACAACCAGAGCAGCGCTGACGAAAGCCGAACAGAAAACCGCCGTCGAAGAGGCCACCGATCTGAATCCCTTGCGACAGATGCTGGAGACGGAGTTGTCGCGCGCGAGATTAGACCAGACGGGAGCGCAAGCGCGACGCGATACGCTCACTGGTCAGTTGCAGCAGTACCAGGACTCGCTCAAGAAATTGGAGGGCGATACGACGAAGCACAACGACCTGCAGCGCGAAGTCAAAGAAGCCGAAGACAACTATCAGCTCTACGCGAAAAAGCGTGAGGAAGCGCGGATCGCTGACGAACTCGATCGGCAAAAGATTACGAACGTTTCGGTCGCCGAAGCGCCCGCGGTTGCGCAACTTCCGTCGTCGCCCAATCGCCCTTTGAATCTCGTGTTGGGAATTTGTCTCGCCGCTCTGCTTACTTTCGGCAGCGTGTTTTCGGCCGAACTCTTAAACGACACCGTGCACACGCCACGACAGCTCGAGGCCCTGACTGGCGCGACGGTGCTCGCTACGGTCCCGGCGAGCAGCCGCAAGATGATTAGCCGGCGCAGCGCGAAGGTAAATGAAATCGAAGGCACGCCGGTGGCGCAATTGGAAGCCTGAAGCAGTTTGACGACAAACGTGCAAAAACAAACGGAAATTCTTGAGAGGCGGATGACCGCGGCGCGAGTGCGCAGCAACGGCCAACATCCGCACAACCTGCAATTGCTCTTGGCCAGTTTGCAGAACGGCGCGCAAAGACTGCGTGAAGGCGCGGTGATCGCTTTCACATCCGCCTCGCTGGGTGAAGGCGTCAGCCACGTGACCCAGTTGTTTGCGGTTGAGCTGGCGCGCTACACCGGACGGCGCACCTTGATTGTCAGCGCCGAGAGACTGGCGAGCCTGGGCGTTGAGGACTATTTGCAGATGCCCTGGAACTGTCACCCGACGAATATCGAAAACCTCTGGATGCTGCCCGCGAAGAAAGCGGGGCGAAAGAATGGCGCCGCAGCGGCCGACGATGAAGATGCTCAGGAGCTGCCGAAGCGATCCTATCTAATGCGCATCGCCAAACAAGGCGAAGAGATCGATACCGGGCTGAATTCAGTCGATGCGTTGCGGGTGAGTTTCGACAACATCCTGATCGATTGCCGCTCGCTCAGAGTCTCGTCGGAAGCTGCCGTGCTTGGTTCTAGCGTGGATGGTGTCGCCGTCGTAGTCGCAGCCGGCCAGACCAGGCGTGACGAGATCTTGAATGCGCAACGAACGATTGAGAAAGCCGGCGGGAAATTTCTCGGCTTTGTTTTGAACAAGCGTCGGTATCCGGTGCCCGAGTGGCTTTATCGCAGACTCTAGTTAAGTAGCGCCGGAGGCGCAGCAGAAGGTAGCCAGGGGCAAGCGCGAAGCGCGGCGCCCCTGGAAAAACAATCAACCAGAAGATCTAGCGCGCCCCGTTTAGGGGCGCGGCGATCATTCGGCCATTCATTATGAGATCACGGAGTCAAGATTTCTGTCGCCCCTTCGGGGCTGGGTCATTTCCGTTACCGTATCAGGGGCGGCGCGCTTCGCGCTTGCCTCTGGCTAAATTCTACCGCCATCTTCGATGGCTCATTGAGTAGGCTTTCAATCGGGGGAATAAGGTGCTATCCAAACTCAACGTCATACTCCTCGTCAACATTTTGGTCATCGCAGCGGCGGTCTCCGCAAACGCGCAGCAGCAGAGACCTCCGCGACTCACAACGGTTACTGAAGAGCGCTATCGCCTGCAGCCGGGCGATGTGCTCGAAGTGCAGTTTCATTATTCGCCTGAGTTCAATCAAACGGTAACAGTGCAGCCGGATGGATACGTTTCGCTGGAGATTGGCGGCGATGTCAAGGTCGCAGGCATGACTGTGGAGCAAACGCGACAAGCAATTCTGAGAAAGGCGAGCACGCGACTGCAGGATCCGGTTGCCACCGTGATCCTGAAAGAGTTTCAGAAACCATACTTCGTCGTGGCGGGCGAAGTGTCTCAGCCCGGCAAGATCGAAATGCGCGAACGCGTGACTGCGATTCAGGCAATCATGCTTGCGGGCGGCCTGAAAGAAAGCGCCAAGGCTTCGCAGATTGTCGTCTTTCGCAAAATCAACTCCGATCTCGCCGAAGTCAAGGTCTTGAATCTCAAGAACATTCGACGCACTGCCGATCTGGAAAACGATCTGACTCTGCAACCGGGCGACATGGTTTACGTGCCACGCGACAAGATTACCAAGATCGAGCGCTTCATGAGGCTGGCAAGCGTGGCCGCGTTTATCGCACCGAAGTTATAGAGAAAAACTCCCTCTCCCTTTGGGAGAGGGCTGGGGAGAGGGAATGACACGGCGGGAGTCTCTAAAGGTTGATGCGCCGCGGTCCCCAGTTTTCCACACTAGCGCCCTCTCCCTAACCCTCTCCCAAGGGGAGAGGGAAAAAGCAGCATTTAACCATAGCGACCGAACATTCAGATGACTGCGCGTACTGGATCACTCTCGAATTTCTTTCTCAAGCTGAGCGACCTCTCGCTCTTGCTGGTCGCGCTCGGCGCGACGATCGTGTTTCGTTATTCGCCCTCGCACGATCCCGGCTTTGTCATCGACTATCTTTCCCAGCGAATCAAAGTCACGAACGCAATCCTCGGGTTCGCGCTGATCATTTCCTGGCATGCCGCGTTTGCCGCGCAGAGTCTGTACGTCTCGCATCGTTTGAGCCCGCTCCGCAATGAGTTAAAGGAGATCGCGCGCGCGGTAGTGATTTCATTCCTGGCTTTGCTGGCCGCGGCGAATCTTGGCAGATGGCCGACGATCAACGCCTCGACCGCGGCGATCTTCTGCGCGCTGAGCTTTGCCCTAATCGCAGCAATGCGCATCGCACTGCGACTCAATCTGCGCAGGTTGCGCGCGCGGGGTCACAACGTAAAGACGCTGGTGATTGTCGGCGCCGGAGCGCGCGGGCGCCGATTCGCTGCCCAACTGAAGCAGCGGCAAGACCTGGGATACAAACTGCTGGGTTACGTCGATAGCGATCCTGCTTTTGCTTTCGGAGAGATCGAGGACGCGCCGTGGCTCGGCGGCATCGATGATTTGCCGCGGATCGTGGCGAACGAAGTCATCGACGAAGTCGCGATCGCGCTGCCCATCAAGTCTCAATACACGCAAATCGAAACCGCCGTGCTGTTGCTGGAAGAGCAGGGAATTACCACGCACCTGTTGTCCGATCTGTTTCCGCAAAAGCTGGCGCGTTCGCAACCGATCGATTTTGACGGCGTGCCTATCGTGTCTATGCATAGTGCTCCGTTGTTTAGCTGGCGCACCGAAGCCAAGCGCATTTTCGATTTAGTTTCCGCAACTCTTCTGCTCCTCGTCGTTGGACCGCTGCTCGTAATGGCAGCGATCGTGATCAAGCTTGATTCAGAAGGCCCGATCCTGTTTGTGCAGGAACGCGTCGGTCTTAACAAGCGCCGGTTTCGCATGCTGAAGTTTCGCACCATGTGCCGCGATGCCGAGACAAGCATGAAAGAGATTGAGCACCTGAACGAAAAGACGGGCCCGATTTTCAAGATTCGTAACGATCCGCGCATCACTCGCGTCGGTCGTTGGTTGCGCAAAACGAGCGTCGACGAGCTGCCGCAACTCGTTAACGTGCTGCTCGGCGATATGAGCATTGTCGGGCCGCGGCCGTTGTCGGTTCGCGACGCGGTGCGAATGGAAGAAGCGTGGCAGAAGCGGCGCTTTAGCGTGAAGCCGGGCATAACTTGTCTGTGGCAAGTTTCCGGTCGCAGCAATCTCTCGTTCGAACAATGGATGCAACTCGATCTCGAATACATCGACCGTTGGTCGCTGGGACTCGATGCTTCGATTCTGCTTCGCACCATACCCGCCATCATGACGGCGCGAGGCGCGAGCTGAGATAGTGTCACTTATGTTTCATCGCTCCAATGGCAACTCTGCCCGAGAAATGTTCCTGCCGGGTGACCTGGTTGAAGTGCGCTCTGCGTCCGACGTCCTCTCGACACTTGACGAGAAAGGCACGCTCGAGAGTTTGCCTTTCATGCCGGAAATGCTCGCCTTCTGCGGCCGTCAATTTCGTGTTTCGCGGCAAGCGTTCAAGACGTGCGTCGACGATCGAGAGATGCGACGGTTGGAAGACACGGTGTTTCTGGAAGACGTGCGATGCGATGGCGCGAGCCACGGCGGGTGCGCACGAGCTTGCTTGGTGTTTTGGAAGACGGCGTGGCTGAAGCGAGCGGGTTCCGCATCGTTGACTAGCGATTCGAAGGCGGAACTCAGCGCGGCGGACCTCGTCTCGCTGGCGACGCACGACGGACAGTTTTTCTGCCAATCGAGCGAAATAGTCAACGCGTCAAAGCCTCTACCGTGGTGGCACGCGAAGCAATATCTTTGGGACCTCAAATACAATCGCATTCCGCTGCTCCAGTTCGCCCAGAGCTTATTCATAGCGATTTACAACAAGATAGGCCCACGCCTGGGAATGGGCAGCTGGAAAGCTGTCGCCGGCTCGGGCACAGCAAGGTTCGTCGCTCAACCTCTAAACCTTCGACCCGGCGAATTCGTTCGCGTGAAGTCTCTCGATCAGATTAAGTGCACGCTCGATCCTGAAGGCAAGCATCAGAACCTGCTGTTCGCGCCGGCCATGGCGGATTTCAGCGGCCGCGTTCTGCGCGTACGCGACCGGGTTGAAAACATCGTTCTCGAAGGGACCACGCGGCAGCGAAAGATTCACGACACGGTGCTACTGGAAGGAGCGACCTGCGACGGCATCTGTCACCGGATGTGCCCGCGCCAGTCGCTTCTGTTTTGGCGGGAGTGTTGGCTGGAAAGAGTTAAGGCCGCTTAGACGTTACGGCATTTCATTCATATGAATTCGGTACTCGTTTATCACTCGATCAGCACGCCGCCTGAGCCGATGCCTGGCGAGATCGATATTTCGCCGCAGCGCTTTGAGCGACAGTTGCGCTGGCTGGCGGACAGTCGCGAGGTTGTGCCGCTGGTTGAGACCTTGTCTGAAAAAAAGCATCGCCGTCTGGTCGCAATCACGTTTGACGATGGGTATCGCGACAATCTTACGGTTGCGCTGCCGCTGCTGGAAAAGTTTCGGCTGCCGATGACGCTCTTTGTGACTGCGGGATTCGTAGATCGCGACGGATATCTTTCGGAAGAAGAGCTGCGCGAGCTTTCGAGGCATCCGCTAATCACGATTGGGGCCCACGGGCTTTGGCATCGTCATTTCAACCGGATGGCTTTGGATGACGCGCGTTTCGAGTTGGATGAGTCGCGCCGGTTGCTTGAGGAAATGACCGGTCAGCGAGTCGATCTTATGGCCTGGCCGTTTGGCGAATGCAATCCTGAACTCGAACGCTTGAGCGCGGAATGCGGCTATCGCGCCGCGTGGTCCGTGTGGAAGGGAACGAACAGTAAACATTCCCGCTGGCGCGTGCCGCTGGGACGGCGAGACAACCTCCTTCGGTTTGTCGCCAAAACGTCGGGTGTGTACGCGCTGACTAAAGCGAGATGGCATCGATTGAGGAATTATCACGAGCGAGCTGCGTTCCAGGCAAGCTCGACCTTGGAAATTCAGGCATGACGAAAATCAATCAACGTGAGGAGTCAACCATGCGAGTGCTGCGTATTTCGCACGCCAGCTTGACGCCTGCGTTGCGCGAGCGAGAGCGCGCGCTGGTGCGTCGCCACCGGAACGTTGATCTGGAAGTCGTGACGACTGAGCGTTGGCGCGAAGCTGAAGTCGATGTCGAGGCGGTCGACGATGATTTGTTTCCGGTGACGCGGGCGCGGGTGCGGCTTTCAAAACATGTTCAGTTGTTCGCCTACGATCCGCGTCCGATTGTCGCATCGTTGTCCCGACATAAGCCGGACGTGATCGAGCTGAACGCCGAGCCATACAGTGTTGCGTGCGCTGAAGTACTGGCGCTGTGTCGCTGGTTCGCGCCGCAAGCGGCCGTGGTGATGCAGGCCTGCCAGAACATCTTTCGTCGTTATCCGCCGCCATTCCACTGGCTGGAGCGGCGCGCTCTGAGGTACATCGACGCCGCTTCCGTGTGCAGCGAGACCACGCGCGAAGTTCTGCGCGCGAAAGGATTTCGTAAGCCTGCTGAGATCATCCCGTTTGGCGTCGACACCAGCGCCTTTCGTCCACGGCGCTCGCGCGGTGCGGACTCATCCGCAACGCTGACGATTGGATTTGTTGGACGCATACTGCCGGGGAAAGGACTCAACGTTCTGGCTGAGGCTCTCGGCATGCTTGGTTCGGAACCCTGGAAACTGCTGGTGATTGGCGACGGACCGGAACGCAGGAGTTTTGAGCAGTCGCTGGCGACGCGCGGCCTGCTCAATCGCGCTGAATTCCTGGGCGCGATTAGCTACGACAAGGTGGCCGACTTCTATCAGCGAATGGACATGCTGGTGACGCCGACGCAAACGACAAAGCGCATCCGCGAACAGTTCGGACGGGTGCTGGTCGAAGCGATGGCCAGCGCTGTTCCGGTGATCGGTTCAACTTGCGGCGCCATTCCCGAAGTCATCGGCGATGCGGGATTGGTCGTGCCGGAAGGAGACGCCGCCGCGCTCGCAGACGCGCTCCGGAAACTCTTGTCGGATAGCGCGCTGTGTGAACGATTGGCGCGCGCGGGAAGAGACCGGGCGGAACAGTGCTTCTCGTGGGAGCGAGTAGCGGACAAAACGCACGAGCTGTTTCTACAGATTTTGAGAAGCAAGTCGGCAGCTTTCAATGAAAGGCCGGAGTTGTTTGCTCTGGAACCGAAAGTTATCCAGTAACCGGCGGCTCGGTAGGACCGTTTTCAGAGCCCGAAAGAGGTGAGTTTCATGGCTCGATGGGAATTGTTAACAGATGAAGAGGCACGACGGCTTTGGGATCAAACCCTGATTCGCTTTGATGACTGCTCGCCCTTTCAAAGCTACGCCTGGGGCGAATATCGGCGCGCGTTGGGTTGGGAGCCCTATCGTTGGCAGGCCTTCAACGAACAAGGCGACGTGATTGCGCTGATGCTAGGGTCGGTGCGCCGCTATCCATTCGGTCTTGGTTTGGTGTGGAGCGAAGGTGGCCCGGTCGGCGATCTCAGCGCCTGCGACGAAAGCTTGCACAGAGTGATGAAGGACACGACGGGTTTGAGAGGAATCTATAGCCGCTTCCGTTGCGATCGCGGCCGCGCTATCGACGATGCTTTGCGAATCAGCGCGCAGGGGTGGAGCATGCCCTGGTCTCCGCTGACAAGTAACTATTCGATGGTTCTCGATCTGACGCCGGAGGAAGATCGTCTGCTGGCCGCGTGCGAACAGAACTGGCGCCGAAATCTGCGCCGCTCGAAAGAATCCAACTTGACGGTTCGTGAGTGGCTGGATCCCGACGTTGACGAAGTGCTTTCCGTTTATGTGTCGATGCAGGACCTGAAGGGGCTTGATGAGCAACTTTCGCGCGAAGAGGTCGAGCAGCTCTTGAGGAATCTTAATCAGCAGATCGTGCTCTATCGCTGCGACGATGAACAGGGAAAGTTGGTGAGCTTGCTGGGATGTTTGGTCATCGGGGATCGCGCCTGCGCTCTGTTCTGGGCCACTGCTGAGCGTGGGCGGAAGCTGCATGCTTCGTACGCAGTCTTTTGGGCGCTAGTGCAGCATTGTCGACGCATTGGAGTGAAGTCATACGACCTCGCCGGCATCGATCCAGCGCGAAATCACGGCGTCTATCGCTTCAAGCGAGCAACCGGAGCGGCGCCGGTTGAATACTTGGGAGAGTGGGACTGGGCTAGTCGTCCGTGGCTGCGTTGGTTTGGTAATTGGGCCATCGCGCGAAGAAATCGCCTCAGTCGCACGGAAGCCATCCTGAAGCAACGGCGCATCAATTCTGTTGCGCACCAGGCCGCGGATCGGAATGGACGCGCGGCGCACGCTCGCGTTTCCAGCGCGACATTCGAACCGGGAAGTTGAAAAAGAAGTGATTGTTCGCAGTACCAGACTAATCCTGATCGCCGACGCGACCATCCTGCTGTCCAACGTCGTCTCGAGCTTGATCGGCGCGAGAGCTCTGGGCCCGGCCGGTCGCGGCGATTTGCTGATCGTCGTGCTGTGGCCGCCGGTGGTTGCGATGCTCGCCGGCTGCGGATTGCCAACCGCCTATCGTTACTGGATGGCGAAAGAGCCCGAGCGCGCGTCGCGACTTTTCTCAAACGCGGTGATCTACACCGCAGTCGTCGGCGTGATCAGCATCGGTCTCGCAGATTTAATCGTGCCGCACCTTGTCGGGCAACGCAGCCCGGAAGTCATGACGCTGCTGCGTATCTATCAAGTGAACATACCGGCGGCGCTGTTTCTCGATTTGATGCGAGGTTTGTTGGAAGGCACTCGCCGCTTTGGCTGGGCGGGCGCGGCGCGTTTGATTTTCTTTGGCGTCCAAGCCGGCGGCTTCGCGGTGCTTTGGTATCTGGGTCGGTTCACCGTGGCCACTGCGACTCTGACGATGATCTCTGCGCAGACCGCGGCGATGCTGCTGGCGCTGATCGCTGTGTGGAAACAACTGCGACCACGTTGGCAACCAAGCTGGGCGGAGTTCAAGACATCGATGAGCTACGGGGTGCGCGATTATCCCGGGGGAGTGGCCGACTTTACCACGCTGCGTCTCGATCAGTTGATGCTCGGCGCGATGGCTTCGAACGTGGCGATCGGCTTGTACGTAATCGCCGTCCGACTTTCCGAAGTGACCACGTTGGCGGCCAACGCGATCGCCGCTGCGCTGATGCCGGAAGTTGCGGCGTCGCGCGCCAGGGGCAAAGCCGAGTCGTTGTGGGCGAGCAGTCTTCGCCTCACGATTTACATGCACGTGCTGCTGCTCGTGCCTCTGTGGTTGGGCGCGCCGTTCATCCTGAAGACGCTCTTCGGCGCCAGCTTCGTGCCCGCGACCGCGGCGTTTCGCTGGTTGTTGCTGGCGGCCGCTGTGTGGGGCTGGGGCTCGATCGTGATCAGCGGTCTGCGCGGGTTTGGTTATCCGGGGTTGAGCACGATGGCGCGTTTCTCGGCCGCGATAGTCACGGGAATCGCGCTGGTTATCTTGCTTCCGCGCCTGGGCATTACCGGCGCGGCGATCGCTTCGCTGATCGGTTACAGCGTGATGCTGATCGTGGCGCTTTTCATCTTTATCAGGAAACGGCGACTGAGCTTGTGGGACTGTCTGCGGCCGCAGCGCCGCGACATCCTGTTCGCGAGTTGGAAATCAGCACGCACGTTCGCATTTGGGAGGGCGGCCGATGGCGCCGGCGGCGTAGGGGAAATCCAGGACGAGCTGGCCGGAGTTTGATCGTTAAGAAATCGTGAGCGGAATAGTTCAAATACAACCACGACCATCGCAACGCTCGGCGCTGCTCTGGCTCGCGCCGCTGCAAGCTGCGGCTGTGTTTACAGTGCTCGCGATTATTTCGGGCGGCCAGACACTGCGCGCGTGGCTGCTCGGCGCATTGATGTGGGTGATGGCCTTGCCGCTGCTCGTGAGTCTGGAAGCCGGCCTGGTCGCGATGATGTTGTTCGAGCCCGTGCGAGGTCTGGTTCGTCGCGCGCAATATCTCCTGGTTGATTACACCAGTCAGGATCCTATCCATGTACTGACGCCGATCGTGACGCTGCTGGCTTTCGCGTTGCTGCTGAAGTCGCAACGGCTCTCGATGTTTCGAGCGACTCCGCTCGCCGGATGGGTATCGTTACTTGGCCTGATCTATTTCGTTCAGATTTTCAATCCGCTGCAAGGTGGCCTCGCTGTCGGTTTATCGGGAGCGATGTTCGCGCTGGTGCCGTTGATCTGGTTCTACTTTGGCCAGTCGGTCAAGGACGAGTTCATCAAGAATGCGCTGCGGTTGATGGTGGCTTTGGGAATAGTCACATCACTCTACGGAGTCTATCAACTTCTCTTCGGTTATCCGGGCTTCGAGCAATACTGGATCGACAACACCGAATTCTATAACTCGATCGCGGTCGGCCACATTGAACGCTCGCTGGCCACGTTCAGCAGCGCTGAGGAGTGGGGACGTTACACGGAGATCGGCGCGATCGCCGCATTTGGTTTTGCTGCCGGAGCGAAGCGCGTGCAGGTCCGCGCGAGTTGGATTTTCTGCGCGCTCACGCTGACAGGCGCTGTGCTGCTCACCGGCCAACGCGCGGCAGTGTTTGGATTGATTGTCGGCTTCGCTGCGCTGGTCTTGCTCGGCGCGCGCAGTCTGCCGAGCGCAATGGCGCGCGTCGCCCTGATGCTCGTGCCGGCTCTGCTGTTAGTTGTTTTTCTCAAGGCTCCGGCGCAGGAGGAGATGTGGAGTAATGACGAGACGCAAACCGTGAGCACCGTGCTGTCGCACACTCAACGGGGCGTGCTCAAGCCGACCGAAGAAGAGAGTCTTCAAGAGCGCTTGAAGAATTGGAGTTACCTGTTGACGAGTGTCGTTCCTTATCGGCCGCTCGGCGCTGGCCTCGGGGCCGGATCGCTCAGCGAAGCGCGTTTCAATCGAGACGCTGATTTCCCGCCAATCGACAGCTCGATCCTCTCGCACGCAATTACCTGCGGAATTCCGGGTCTGCTGTTGTTCGTCTGGATTCTTTCACGGGCGACGTGTTTTTCATTCCGCGCAGCCCATCGCGCGCCGCCCGATGATCGCAGCGCAATCACGAAGAGAATTATTGCGGCGGTGATGTGCGCGCTGGTGCTTAATGCGGTGTTTGGACTCACGTTCACGCTTTATTCCGTTGCGCCGCTGGCGTGGCTGTTCATGGGATGGATTAGCGCCGAAACGTTGCGCGCGCGTCGCGAAGGCGAGCGCGAAACCATGGTTATCTGAGTCGTGAAGATTCTCTTCTACAACCACACGGGAAAAGTCAGCGGCGCCGAACGCGTGCTGCTGATGATCCTTGGCGGACTTGATCGCGGCCGCTTCGAGCCGGTCGTGTCATGCCCGGCGGACGGAAGATTGATCGAGATGGTAAGCGAGTTGGGAGTCATAACCGTCAGTACAGAATCACTCGAAGCGCGGTTTACGATTCGCGTCGATCGTCTAGCGAAGTACGTTGCTTCGTTTGTTCGCCTGGTTCGCGCGACCCGGACCGCAGTTATCAACGAAGCGCCGGACATCATTCACGCCAACAGCATTCGCGCCGGGTTGGTGATGTCGGCTGCGACGTTTGGGCTTAGCGTCCCCGTCATTTGGCACGTGCACGACCTTTTGCCGCGACATCCACTCAGCACGGCGATTCGATTATTTGCCTGCGCGTCGCGACGCAATCGCATCGTCGCGGTGTCGCAAGCCGTGGCGACACGTTTCAAGGGAAGACTGGCCCGCGCTTTCCGCGGTCGCGTGCAGACCATACACAACGCCGTCGACGTCGAACGCTTTTGTCCAGATCCGCAAATCCGCAAGGAAACGCGTCGCGCGCTGGGACTCGAAGCGAAAACTTTGGTCGGCATCGTTGGGCAACTGACGCCGCGCAAAGGGCAGCTTGAATTGATTGAAGCCTTCGCCGAACTATCGCGTGCAGTTCCCAATACCGTCCTGTTAGTCGTGGGCGAACCACTATTCAATCGTGATGGAGAGTACGCGAAGTCGCTCGTGCGCGCGGCCGATCGCAACGGCATTGCCGATCGCATTCATTTTCTCGGGTCGCGCGAAGATATTCCGGCGATCATGCGCGCGCTGGATTTGCTGGTCGTTAACTCGTGCGTTGAGCCGTTTGGCCTGACCGTTATCGAAGCGATGGCGTCCGGCACTCCGGTTCTGGCCACCGCTGTCGATGGCATAAACGAGATCGTGCGCCACGGAGAGAACGGCTGGCTGGTTAGCGGGCGGGATCGACGATCGCTCGTCGAAGCATTGTTCACGGTCGTTCGCGACAGGCAGTTGCGCGAACGACTTGCCGAGGAAGCACGCAGCGACGCGTTGCGGCGTTTCTCCACAGACCGATTCTTGAATCAGATTGAAGCTGTCTATCGGGATATGCTCGCGCCCATCGCGCATTCAGCCGCGCGCGCGAGAAACTTAAGAACAAAATTGAGTGCGGAGTGAAAACACGAGGCGTTTCTCAGTTTCTTACTTGAAAGCGTTGAGGAGGGGTTCCCAAGAGTGTCCAAGATCGCACTCGTTCACGATTATTTTGTGCAGATGGGCGGCGCTGAACGCGTCGCCGAAGCCATGCACGACTCTTTTCCGGGCGCGCCCATGTATACGACCGTGGCGCTTCGGCAGAGTCTGCCGCAACGTCTGCGCGCCGCCGACATACGCACCTCAGCGCTGCAGCGGCTGCCGGCTCTCGAACGCCGCTTTCGTCATTACTTCATGCTGTATCCGTTTGCCGTCGAGAATTTTGATCTGTCGCAATACGACTTGATCTTCAGTAGCAGCTCGGGCTACGCGAAGGGAGTGCACCGCCGCCGCAACGCGATTCATGTTTGCTATTGCCATACGCCAATGCGCTGGGTGTGGCGCTACGACGACTATGTGGCACGTGAAGGCTTCGGCGGCATCGTACGCGCTGCGCTGCCGCTGGCCCTTTGGGGCCTGCGCAAATGGGACCTGCGCGCGTCGCGGCAGCCGAACTACTACATCGCGAACTCCCGTTTGGTCGCCCAGCGAATCAGAAAGATTTACGGTCGCGAAGCGTTCGTCATTCCCCCGCCGATCGATGTGAACCGCTTTCAGATGTCGGTCGAGATTGACGATTACTATCTGGTGCTCTCGCGCCTGATGCCTTACAAGCGAATTGATTTGGCGATCGAGGCGTGCAAACGGATGAACCGGCGGTTGGTGTTAATCGGCGACGGACCCGACCGGGCGCGCCTGGAAAAACTCGGCGATGACAGAATTGAATTCCTGGGCCGACAGCCGGACGCGATCGTCAATTACTACCTGTCTCGCTGCCGCGCGCTGTTGTTTCCGGGCGAAGAGGATTTTGGCATGGCGCCGCTGGAAGCAAACGCCGCCGGTCGCCCGGTGATTGCTTATCGTGGCGGCGGCGCGGTCGAAACCGTCGAAGAAAATCTCACCGGCGTTTTCTTCGATCAGCCGAACGACCGGGCGCTGGCTGAAGCAATTGAAAAGTTTGAGAGTCTCAGGTGGAACCAACAGGAGTTGCGCAGACACGCGGAGAAATTTGATCAAACCGTCTTTGCGTTTCGCGTGCTGCAATTTCTCGGCTCAGTCGCCCCGTCATCGTGCGCGGACGAGCTGCTGACCGGCGCGCGCCTGCTCTCGCAAAATCTCTCGGAGCGCGTCTGGCCCAGACTCGCGCTCGTCGGGTAAACGCCGGAGCGACGATGCAGCAATCAGAATCATTATTCGGACAAACCAAACTTCGGCCGCTTCAATTTGAAGGCTCGGGCCGGCCGTGGAGAAGGGGACCCGCATCGCCTGTTATCTGGCCAAACGAAGTACACGTCTGGAAGATCGACCTCAGCGCTCCGTGGTCGAGCGAAAATCAGGAAACACTGTCAAACGACGAGAGAGTCCGTGCCAAGCGCTTTCGTTTTCACACGGATGGCGATCGCTTCATCGCCGCACGATCTTCCCTGCGAACTATTCTGGCGCGCTATCTCTGGACAAAGCCCGCGGAATTGAAGTTTGGAGTCAATCCTTTCGGCAAACCCCATCTCGTCGGCGGCCTGGACAAGCTGGGACTGCGATTTAATCTTTCGCATTCGCATGAAATGGCGCTGCTGGCAGTCGCGCGCAACCGCGACGTAGGAGTTGACATTGAATTCATACGTCGTGATTTCGCGACTGATGATGTTGCCCAGCGCTTTTTCTCGCGGTCGGAAGTCGATCAACTCGGGTCGATTGCAGCGGAACTCAAGACCGAAGCATTCTTCAATTGCTGGACGCGCAAAGAAGCGTACATCAAAGCCCGCGGCGAGGGACTCTCATCTCCACTCGATCAGTTCGACGTATCGCTTGCGCCTAATGCTCCGGCGGCGTTACTGGCTAATCGTCGCGATCGAGGAGAAGTTTCGCGCTGGTCGTTTCAGGCTCTCTCTCCCGCGCCGGAATACGCGGCCGCACTTGCCGTGAAAGCTGGCTTCTCGCGAATGTGCCTTTGGAATTTCAATCAGCCCGCGCTGTAGAAGGATTGCGGAAGGCATCGTTGGAAGCGAACAACCTGAGCCATATCGTCCATGAAATCCCGACTCGCGCTAGTCTGCCTCTCTCTCTTCCTCTCGCTCGCAACGTGCGCCGACCGCGCGCCTGACAATTGCCCCGACGCCTGGGCGCCCAAACCGCACGCGCCAAATGTCCTGCACGGTCTGGGCGTGAACATTCACTTCACCGATCCTCGGCCCGGTGAAATCAAGATGATCGCGGACGCCGGTTTTCGCTGGGTCAGAATGGATTTCAAATGGGACGCTACCGAAACAGAACGAGGCCGTTACGATTTCTCCAGCTATGATCGTCTGATCGCTTCTCTCGAGCCCCACAACATTCATGCGCTGCTGATTCTTGATTATGGCAATCCGCTTTACGACAACGAGGCGCCGCCGCGAAATGAAAGCACCAGGCAGGCATTCGCGCGTTGGGCCGTGGCTGCGGCGAAACATTTCGCGGGCCGCGGTGTGATTTGGGAAGTGTACAACGAACCCAACCTCGCGACGTTCTGGCCTGTGCGGCCAAACGTTGACGAGTACGTCGCGCTGGCGTTGGCGGTTGGTCGCGCCTTTCGCGCCGAGGTTCCTCGCGAAAAGTTGATTGGCCCCGCCACGTCGGGAATCGATTTCCCTTTTCTCGAAGCCTGCTTCAAAGCGGGATTGCTTGATTACTGGACAGCGGTGTCGGTGCATCCGTACCGGAACTCAGATCCCGAAAGTGCTGCGAGCGATTATTGCCGCCTGCGAGGGATGATCGACCGTTACAGAACCCCGACTCGTCGGGGTAGCGAGCGGGTAGAGATTCCCATCATCTCCGGCGAGTGGGGCTACTCATCCGTCTGGCGCGGCATGAGCGATGAGAAGCAGGGCACAATGCTTGCGCGCGAGATGCTGACAAACCTCGCGAACGACATTCCCATTTCGATTTGGTACGACTGGCGCGACGACGGTGTCGTTCCGAACGAACCTGAACACCACTTCGGGACGGTGCGCAATTCGTATCAGGACGGTCGCAATCAGGTCTTTGAGCCAAAGCCCGCATATCGTGCCGCGAAGACTCTGTCAGAATCCTTCGACGGTTACGCGTATCAGCGGCGCTTGTTAGTGGGCAGCGATAGCGATTACGTTCTGGTCTTTGGCGGAGGTGATGACCTTCGCATCGCGGCGTGGACAACTTCGAGCAGCGCGCATCGCGTCGTCGTGCCAATCAAAGAAGGCCACTTCAGAATCACTAAACACACCGGTGAAAGCGCCGGATCAATCTCGTCCGGCCCCCAAGGGCTGGAACTCACAATCTCCAACGCGCCTATTTACCTTACGCGCCAATCCACCAGTCGATAACTCGCAACGTCAATGGCGTGAACAAACTCGGGCAATAGTGATACTCTTGGCTCGACTAAGAGCATGAGCAACAACAAATCAACTTACGATTACGGTAAATGTCACGTCTGCGGCGAGCAGATGAAAGAGAAAAGAATCAATCAGGACTTTTGGCTTAAGGGAAAACTGATAGTCGTCGAATCCGTGCCCGCCGGCGTCTGCCCGCAATGTGGCGAGAAGATCGTCAAGGCCGACGTTGGTCGACGAATCGCGGCTCTGATCCAAGACCTAAGGCGCCTGCCAAAGCGAAAAACGATAACCGTGCCCGTCGTTCGATACGCGAAGGAAGTCGCCTGATGTTTGCCGCGAGCGCCATGCGAAAGAGAGACATCTCCCCGGTTGCCAAGGTCTTGCGTCCCAGATCTCACGCACTGAATCTTCATCCAATCTCTTGAATCCTAGACTCGTCGTGCGCACATAACCCAACGCTATCGAATATTCCTGCTGGCTTCGGCGCGCCGGTGACTGCTATCATGTCGGCCTCTTCGGTTGTGCGCTCAAAGAGTGCGCGGAGGTCAAGGTCATGCCGGACGCAAATCGCTTCACAATTATCTGTCCCTGCTGCGACGCGACATTGAACATCGACGCGCAGACCGGCGCGATTCTCTCGCACGAGGAAAAGCATAAGCCGGTGGCGGCGTTCGAAGACATGGTTAAGGACCTCGACAAGCAGAAAGAAACACGCGAGCAGATATTCTCTCAGGAGCTTAGTTCGATGAAGGATCGCGGTCGGCTGCTGGAAGAAAAGTTTAAGGAAGCAATGAAGCGCGCCGAGAAAGACAAGGACAAGGTCTATCACAATCCGATGGATTTGGATTGAAGGCAGGCCATAAAAAGGCACAAAAGGCACAAGGGGTAAAAGCGAAGGGCGAAGAGCAAAGAACAGAAGTCAGAAGTCAGAGATCGGAGATCAGAGGTCAAGAACATGAAACGTCGTTTTCTACTAATCATAAGCTGCTGCGTGGTTCTGGTCGGTGCTGTCGCCGTGGCGAGCGCGCAGACGAAGCTGCCGCGGATGAACTTTCGCGAACGCACGTTGCCGAATGGCTTGCGCGTGCTCACCGTCATGGACAAGTCGAGCCCGACCGTGGCGATCAATGTCTGGTATCACGTCGGATCGAAGGACGATCCCGATCACCGCAGCGGGTTCGCGCATCTCTTTGAGCACATCATGTTCAAGTCAACGAAGAACATGAAGGCCGAGATGATGGATCGCTTGACCGAAGACGTCGGCGGCAACAACAACGCATTCACTCAGGACGACGTGACCGTCTACTACGAAGTGGTGCCGTCAAATTATCTCAAGACGCTTCTGTGGGCTGAGGCGGAACGTCTCTCCGGGCTGACCGTTGACGAAGAGAACTTCCACTCGGAACGCGCCGTGGTCGAAGAAGAATTTCGGCAGAGCGTGCTGGCGCCGCCTTACGGCCGCTTTTTCTACGTGCTCGATCAGAAATCATTCACCGCGCATCCTTACAAGCGGCCGACGATCGGAAGTATCGAGGATCTCGACGCCGCGACCATCGAAAATGTCGTAAAGTTTCATGAGACTTACTATCGCACTGACAACGCGACGCTGATCGTCGTCGGTGATTTCGATCCGAAGCAACTCGATGCCTGGGTCGACAAGTACTTCGCGACAATTACGAAACCGAATCTGCCGTTGCCGCGCGTGCAGGTGACCGAGCCGGCGCGCACGGGCGAGAAGCGCTTCGTCGAGTACGGACCGAACGTGCCGCTGCCGGGCGTGGGCATTACGTATCTGGTTCCGTCAGAGAAGAGCGAAGATGCTGCCGCATTGGTGATGGCTGACATAGTCCTTTCGCAAGGGCGTTCGTCGCGACTTTACCAATCGCTCATATATCAACAGCAAGTCGCACAGAGCGCTAACGCAAATGCAGACCTGCGCGAAGATGCCGGCCTGTTTGACTTGACGGCTATCGTCGCAGCGGGCAAAAAACCTGAAGATGCTGAGAGTTCTTTGCGCGCCGAAATCAAAAAGCTGCAAGACACTCCCGTGTCGGCCGCGGAACTCGAGAAAGCGAAGAACCAAATCGTCACCAGCCAATTGCGCCAGCGCGAAACGAACCTGGGAAGAGGACAAGCACTCGGCCGAGCGACGGTTCTGCTCGGCGATCCTAATCGCGTGAATACTGATCTGGAAAAGTTGCAGGCCGTGACCGCCGCTGATGTGCAGCGCGTGGCAAAGAAGTACTTCACGGACGAGAATCGTTACGTGTTCTACTACCTGCCGGAATCGGCGCGTCCACCCGCGGGACCGAACAAAATCTCGCTACGAAGCCAGGCCATCGGTCAAACGAAAGGAGCGCAGGCGAAATGAAAAAGACTACGAGTGTTAGCATGAGGACGGTTGCGCTTCTTTCCTTCGCAATTCTTTTGCTTGGGACGCGTGCTCTCGCGCAAGCGCCACAAGCAACCCCGCCGCCACCGACCGCGCCGCATTCAGTTGCTTTCCCCAAGCCGGTTGAAAAGACTCTGCCGAACGGTTTGCGCGTGGTGGTTGTTCCCAGGTCGCAGATGCCTCTGGTCACGGCGCAACTCCTGATCAAGAGCGGCGGCGAAGTCGATCCATCCGAGTTGTCGGGTGCTGCGGACATGACGGCGGCGTTGCTGACGAGAGGAACGACGACGAAGAGCGCGACGCAGATTGCCGAAGCGATAGACGCGCTCGGTGGGTCGCTGAACTCCGGCGCGGGCTGGGACTCTTCGTCGATTACCACCAGCGTGATGTCATCGCGAATCGGTCCAGCTATGGAGATTCTCGCTGACGTTTTGCGTAATCCAACTTTCAAAGACGAAGAGATCGATCGGCTGCGGCGACAGTATCTCAACAGCTTGAAAGTGGCGTTGGGTACACCGGGATCGATCGCGCGCTTTGTGGCAGCTCGCGTTGTTTATCGCGACGCGCCGTACGGTCATCCACTTTCGGGCACGCCTGAATCGCTGCCGCGCATCAAACGCGACGACATCGTCAGGCTGCACGACACTTTTTATCGCCCCGACAATGCCGTGCTGATTATCGGTGGCGACGTCACTGCCGAGAATGGTTTTGCTCTCGCGCAAAAATATCTGGGCGACTGGCCAAAGCCGGCGGCTGAGTTCCGGCGTATGGCGATCACAACTCCGGCCAGTGAGCCTGGCAACCGTCGCGTTCTGGTTATCGACAAGCCCGACGCCGGTCAGACTGCCGTACTCGCCACGCGCTCGGGAATAAATCGTGGCAGTCCCGAATATTTTCGCGGCATCGTCGCGAACTCAGTGCTCAATGGTTATTCCGGCCGCTTGAATTGGGAGATTCGCGTCAAGCGTGGCTTGAGTTACGGCGCGGGAAGTGGATTAGACATGCGCCGTTGGGCTGGTTCATTCAACGCTTCGGCCCAGACCAAGAACGAATCCGGTGCTGAGGTAGCGTCGCTGACGCTCGCGGAAATCGCTAAACTCGCAACCGGCGATCTTCCGGACAGTGAACTGACCCCGCGCAAAGCGAGTCTCATTGGCGGCTTCGCTCGCGGCATGGAAACCACCGGCGGCCTCGTGGGTCAGGTGAGTTCGCTGGCGCTCTACGGCGTGAGCCTGGATGAAATCAATCGCTACGTTGCGAGCGTTCAGGCGATCAAGGCCGAGGACGTGAAGACCTTTGCCGCGACGCGTCTGAGCGCTGCCAGCACGAGCGTGATCGTGGTTGGCGACGCGAAGAAGTTTCTGCCGGCGCTGCAAAAAGAGTTTCCGCAGGTGGAAGTGATTCCCGCGGCTGAGCTGGATTTGAACAGCGCGAGCCTGAGAAAAGCTGCCAAGAATTAACGTTTCTCTGTGCGACCTCCGTGGAACTCTGTGCCTCTGTGGTGAGTCTTACCGAGACTAGGTTAACCACAGAGGCACAGAGTTCCACAGAGTTAACACAGAGGACAGCCCTAGTCTAAATGCGCCGCAACCTTCGTTCCTTTCTCGACCTTCTCCGTCGCGAAAACGATCTTGTCACCGTCCATGCCGAAGTCGATCCTTACCTCGAAGTCGCCGAGATTCATCGCCGCGTGATCGAACGCGGCGGGCCCGCGCTGCTGTTCACGAAAGTGAAGGGAAAGCATTTCCCGGTCGTCACGAATCTGTTCGGCACGCCAAAACGAATCGAGCTCGCCTTTGGCCCCAGACCTGAACAGTTCGTCAAAGAGTTAGTGAACGTTGCTGAAGCGCTGCTGCCGCCGAATCGTGCCGAGCTTTGGAAGCATCGATCTCTGGTCCGAGAGTTCTTCAAGCTCGGAACGCGCACCGTATCGCGGGGCCCGGTAACGAACGAAATGTGGTTGCCCGGCCGATTGAGCGATCTGCCGGTGCTGACAACCTGGCACGAAGACGGTGGACCATTCATTACACTCCCGCTCGTCTATACCGAGAACCCAGTCACGACAAAGCACAACCTCGGAATCTACCGCATGCAGGTTTACGATGCGCAGACCGCGGGGCTGCATTGGCAAATCCAAAAAGGCGGAGGCTTTCATTACCACGCCGCGGAAGAAATGAATCAGTCGCTGCCCGTGACGGTTTTTCTGGGCGGTCCGCCTGCTTTGATAATCGCCGCGATCGCGCCGCTACCGGAAGATGTTCCTGAGTTAATCCTCGCGTCGTTGCTCGGCGGAGAGAAACTCAGAATGGCAAAAAACCCGATGGTCGGTGGACATCGTCTGGTTGCGGAAGCTGAGTTTGCGCTGGTCGGCCACGCGACGCCGCATGAGCGCAGAGCGGAAGGCCCGTTTGGAGATCATTACGGCTACTATTCTCTGCGGCACGACTATCCGGTATTTCACTGCGACGCGATGGCGCATCGTCGCGATGCGATCTATCCCGCGACGGTCGTAGGCAAACCAAAGCAGGAAGACTTTTTCATTGGCGATTATTTGCAGTCGCTTCTGTCGCCGCTGTTTCCGCTGGTGATGCCGAGCGTCCGCGACTTGTGGACTTATGGCGAGACGGGATTCCATTCGCTCGCCGCGGCGGTGGTGCGCGAGCGCTACACCCGCGAGGCTTTGGTCGCCGGCTTTCGGATTCTCGGTGAAGGACAGTTAGCGTTAACGAAGTTCCTGATGCTCACCGACACGCCGATTGACCTTCATGATTTTCGCGGAGTGCTGGAACACGTACTCGCGCGCGTGCATTGGGAAACAGACTTCTTCATCTTCGCGAACACTTCGATGGACACGCTCGATTACACGAGCGGAAAAGTGAATGAAGGCAGCAAGGCAATTCTGATGGGTCTTGGCGAGCGCGTGCGCGATTTACCGCGCGAATTTCGCGGCGGGTTACCGAGCGGGATCACCCGCGCCGAGGTGTTCTGCGGCGGATGTCTCGTCGTCCAAGGCGCTCGATATTCAGACGAGCCGCAACAGGCTGCACGCCTCGCGGGCGAGCGCGCGTTTGCCGAATGGCCTTTGGTTGTCTTGCATGACGACGCAAGCGTCGCGCGTGCGACGACGGATTTCTTGTGGTCCACCTGGACGCGCTTCGAGCCAGCGGGCGATATCTACGCTGCCGAAACGAACGTCGTGCGTCATCATCTTGCGTATCGTGGACCCGTAGTAATCGACGCGCGGAAAAAACCAAGCCTGCCCGACGAGTTGGTCGTGCGCGACGATATCTCGCAGCTAGTTGACCGGCGCTGGCGTGAATATTTTCCGGAAGGGCAATCGTGAGAGAATGTTTAGACGCTCGCCCGCTAATTGTCTGCAGCTCGAACGTAGTCGTCTGAGGAGGTGTAGGTTTCGGTTACCACCTGTGGGCAGCGGAAGCAGGCTGACGGTCCCTCCTGATGCCACCAGCGGCACTCAGAGCGGATCGCACAGGGTGGCAAATCGCTAGTGACCCTTGGCAGGATTTGCACGATGCGCTCGACGAGGCCGCAGGCCTGGCCGTCGAAATGCTTACAAGCGTTGCCGGCGCATGGGGCGGCAAAGCGGAACACCTCCGTCGGCTTAACCGGCCCCGAGAGTGCCAGTAACTCGTCCGTTACCGGCAAGGGTCGCTCGAGATGCACCATGCGCGGCTCTTCCGCGCTTCCCAGGATCACACCGAGCGCAACCGGATTATCCATCTCCGGTTGTGCGCTCGGACAGAGAAGGCGGCCCTCATCACGGTCCTTCATTGTCGGCTCTCCCGTAATGGTTCAAAACCACTGCGACGCTTATTTTCCGGCGCGGTGGCTTATCTCTCTTGGAAAATCGGGGTAAAGGTCCCAGTGTTCGGGCGATAAATAATGCCGCAGAGGATGGGCCCACGGATTCCCGAAAGGTCCTGCCTGGCTAAGGCACGACTAACCGCCGTGCCGACAGCCTTGCCCAACTGTTCAATCTTGACAAGTTTCCTTGCCTCGGCAGTGGTGAGCTTGCGAGCTGCGGCCTTCTTGGTTGCTTTCTTCTTTGAAGTTTTCTTGGTTGCCATAATCGTTTACTCCTTCGCGTCGGTGAGAACCGATTAATAGTGGATTCAATGTCAGGACTCAAATCTGTTTGATCTGATTGACTGAATGCGCTCTCGTTTGCAGGAGCCTTGCCAAAATCAACGCAGATGAGTCAAACGAGTGGCTGAATCTGTGCGAGTATGCGAGGACGCAGGCTCGTGAGCGCCAGCCTCTCAACCTAAGCGGGCACAAGGTAATACCACTCCCAGCAAAAGTCAATGCTTCTTTTGCGGAAAACATCCTGCCTTCGTCTGTTTGAGGTACACGCTCGAGAATGACTCCGACGAAGGAAAGCGACATAAGAAGAGATTCACGCGCTCAGCCGGATGGGGATTGCCTTGGGTTGCAATTATGCCGCCAGGGTTCGCGAGAGACAACAATTGGATTTACTATGTTCTGAATCTTACAATGCGTCAATCATGGAAAAAGAGAATTCAAATCGCGCTCCCGGTTTTTCTTCTTCTGATCCTTTCTTGCGTCATCTGGGGATTCTTCATTGAGCCGAATCGCCTCGTCGTTCACCAGGAAACTATCCGGGTCGACAATTGGCCCAAAGAACTCAACGGCTTGCGCATCGCGCTGATAGCAGACATTCACACCGGCGGGCCGTTCATCAACGATAACAAGTTGCGCAAGATCGTCGAACTCACAAATCAACAAAATCCTGATCTGATTGTGCTGCTGGGCGATTACATGTCGCCGAACAGTTGGCACAGCCATCGGGTCGAGCCGGAAGTAACCGCTGCGGCAATGAAGAATCTGCACGCGCCGCTGGGAGTTTACTCAGTGCTTGGCAATCACGATTGGTGGTACAACGGCGGGAAAGTGCGCCGCGCTTTCGTAGAAAATAGGATTCCGGTTTTGGAGGACGAGGTTGCGGAAATCAAGTGGCGAAACGGATCGTTCTGGCTGGTCGGCCTCGCCGATATGTGGACGCGCCCGCAATATGTGAGCGAAACAATAGAGAAAGTTCCCGAAGGCGCGCTCGTAATTGCGCTCACTCACAACCCGGACGTTTTTCCCAGCATTCCGCGCAGCGTGCCGCTTTTACTTGCCGCGCACACGCACGGAGGACAAGTTAACCTTCCGCTAATTGGCACGCCGATCGTGCCATCTAATTTCGGACGAAAATACACCGCCGGCCACGTCTTCGAGAACGGCCATCACATGTTCGTGACGACCGGCATCGGCACGAGCATTCTGCCGGTTCGCTTTCGCGTCACGCCTGAGATTGTGATTCTGACTATTAGGTCTTAGGAAGCGCTTTCGGCAATATCACTTCTTCACCTGACTCACATGCGCGGCAACGAGCTGCCATCGCCCTTGCTGTTTTACCCACACGTGTGTCGTCTGATACTGATCGCTATATTCTTGAGTCCCTGCTTTACCTTTCCACGTAGAGAGCACAGTCACGACAGCAGTATTCCCGTAGAGATATACCTTCACCTGATCGTTGCTATTGGTAGATTGAGAGGACTGAGCCGAGGGTTTCTGCCCGGCAAGTCGCTGTGCCTTGTTGGACACTTTGCCGTTTGGGAACGTAAAGACAAGATCGTTGCTCCACAGACGGTCGAGGACTGCGGCGTCCTCTTTGACAAGCGCATCAGACAACTGGTGCTCTAGTTCTATCAACTGACGTTCAACGCTGCGGGCTGCTGGTGTCGCTTTCCTTTCAGCCTGAGCATGAGTGGGCGACGCTGCTAAAGTGATTAGCAGAACAATTGATAGTATGTGTTTCACAGTTCCAACTCCTGTTTTGAAACGGCTTGATTGAAGAAGCATCTAACGTCAGAGTTGACCCCGTGAGATAGGCTTTCAGATCTCACGGGGCGATTAGCGACAACCCCGGAGCCATCGAGCAAGTTAAAGAACGCGCCACTCGGGCTCCGGTCCAACGATGTGTTGGATTGCGTGATGGCGTAGAGCTTCATTTAGACCGAGAAAGCCAGACGATCAAAAAATATAAAATAGCCGCGTTTAACTCTGCGCAGATGAACGACACGGCCAGTGACAAAGTGCATGAGCGATCCAAGTTGTAACAGGGCAGGACTGCATTCCAGGGGAGAGTTAGCACCCAGCCAGCACTCTCAAGCAAGAGATTTCTCCGAGAGAGGGAGGCAACTATCAAGGTCACGGCTACATACCCGATGGCCATCGCCACTCCGACCAATGATTTGTATCTCACCAACCCATATAACAACACGGCACCGCCAAAAAGGCCGAAGAAAACGTGTACTAGGAAACTGAACAGAATCCCTTCACCGTGAAAGTACGCGAGAAGCATCATTGATTTTCAGCCGACCGCGTTTGCGAGAAGCAATCCAACGTTTGGCGTTCAGCGGCGCGCATTTACTTCCGCTGCAACGCCGGGTTAGGCACCAGTGCGCCGACGTGACAGCCTGCCTGATACTAACGCGGCTATCGGGACAACTATCGTCATAAGCAGCCATGACCCTAAGGGAACAACAAGGAACATGAAAGCCGGCTGCGGCCGGGGCCTCCAGACAACATCCCCGTAGAGGGCCAAAGAGCCCAGCGTGAGAATCAGCATCACGCCATAAAGCGTCGCTCGGGTAATAACCGACCAACGCTTCGAAACGATGTCGACCAGTACGAGGGCAATGAACGGGGAGAGATCCCAGATTGCGAAAAGAACCAGCAGGACACGGGAAGGGTTACGATGACCTACCCAGAGCATCAAACCGACCGAGCCCACGGCCCCAGCCACCACCGCGGTTAGGGCCACTGCGTGCAGGAGGCCAAGGAACCCACCATCGGGCCTTCCCCGGCTTGCTTTAGCGGTTATCTCACCGGGACCATTAATGCTCATTGATCTCTCCTGGTGCCTAACGTTGGAATTGATCGGACGCGGCGATTAGCAACAACATCGATTCCAACGAGCAAGTTGAAGAATGCCCAACCCGCGGTCCGGTCCAACGAAGTGTTCGGCATCGTCCTAAATCGGCGCGCGTTGTAGATTCGGTCTCACTTAAGAAACGGCTTGACCCCCAGGTAAGCTTTGTCGGATGCCGTGCTGACGTCTTCGATCATATCTTTGAGCGATTGCAGATCGAACAGCCGGAGTCTTACCTCAATTCTAACAAAAAGATCTTCATCATTGTCTAAGCCAACTTTGACGTAATCGGTCGAATGCGCAAGACGCAGCAGTTTGAATGTCAGATCGCCGGTCATGCGCATCCGGTCTTTCTTCGCTACCACGACGCCCATCAACACGTAGTGCGTTTCGACTGCCACGAGGACATCGAAAGCTCCGATGTTCGCACCCTTGCGATTGACGACCCAGACGTTATCAGCCGCCTTGTGAAAGGTGTAGCCCGATTGTTGCAGCAACTGATTGATTTTCGCTATTGCGGCCTCTTTGGTCTGGCCCTGAGTTGGCTCAAGGCGCGTGCCGGCCCGGAGTTGCGGCAGACATGTCGCAGACAGCGCAAGAAGAACTATTAGATTGAGACAGCGGGTCGGCAGGGTTCTCATGATTGTTCCTCCTAAATTTTATGTGATTGCGGGCGTACCACATTCGGTACACAAGATGCCGAACGGTTGAGTTCAGGTGGCCGCGCGGCGGCACACAACGTGGACTCTATCTTTCAAGTTGAGAGACGTGCTACCGCGGCTCACTTGGAACGGCTTGTTGGGCGGCGCGTTCAATTCATCGGTGCGCTAACTGGCGCTCTTCTTTCTTCGCTCTTTCGCGCGGACGAGCCTGGCCTGGGGACTTATTCGATAGCGAAAGATTTCTTCCACAAACGACGCTCGCCCAATGTGCTTGACAAGCTCACGCGGAATCTCGGCTTCGTACACGGTCTGACCGGGCATCGCGACAAGTTTCGTTTCTTGTTCCGAGGTCCGCCGAGCCGCCCTTTCGTAAGGAAGCGCGCAACCGACGATCCTCCCGGAGTTGTCAGCCACGATCACAATCTTGTTTTTCTTCATGACCGCCTCTCAGCTGCTTACAAAGAAGTGAAAAGTGAAGCCAACCCCGAAGGGATTGGGATTACTCACAGCATGGTGATAACGGCACCTGCTGGACAGGCCGTTGGCATCGCGCGCAGTGAACTCGACGTCTCCGAGCGACCCTATTAGTCGCTGACCAAGCGACGCAGGCGCCGTGGCTGCAATGATTGGACCACGGTAGTCGCCGTTCGTGAAGGCCGTTATGAACGCCAGTGTTGCTCCCGGTGCGATGACAAAGACTTGTTGCCCGAATACGATTCCCATAAGCTTCCTCCTCCCTGACTGTCGGTCCCGGCATGACGAAAAGGTTCGAGGTGCCGCCCAACTACTAATTATCCATCAGAGCTGCTTGATAATACCGTGCCGCCCGGAATTATACATCTGTTCAATCGCATTCATCGCGGCAGACGGATCGTGAACAACGCGCCGCCATCGGCGGCATTCGCAACGGTGAGGGCGCCGCCATGCTCGGTGATCACTCGATGCGCCAGCGCCAGGCCGACGCCGTGGCCTTGTGATTTGGTCGTGAAGAACGGAATGAAGATTCTTTGCAGGTCTGACTCAGGAATGCCATGACCAGTGTCGCGAATCGAAATAGTCGCCCATGGCTGGCCGCGTTCGGTTTGAGTTGAAAGATTAACCGCTACGCGCCGGAGGGTTTTGTCTTCCTCGATCGCTTCAGCCGCGTTGCGCAGAAGATTCAAAAGCGCCTGGCGCAACATCCGCGCGTCGCCCTGGATTAGCAGGCTGGAAGCCTGCGCTCCCGGCGGAGGCTGGGCAGATGAGAACCCTTTGATAATCAACTCAACGCGCCGTTCTTCAAACAATGACTTCAACTCTCGCGCACACTCCGCGATTAACTCGTCAAGCGACACATCCTCAAGTTGCAGCGGCTGTGGCCGAGCAAAGTTGAGGAATGCGGTGCTCATATCGGAAAGGCTGCGCACTTCCTGCAAGAGGCCCGCGGCTGCGGCCTTGCCGCGCTCGTCGTGATCGATGCTTTGCAGAAATTGCGCATAGCCGTGCAGGGCGGCCATCGCGTTCTTGAATTCGTGGGCCAGACCGGCGGACATTTCGCCCAGGCTTTCCAGATTGCGCTTCATGGCAACTTGTTCGCGCAAACGCGTGACTTCAGTGATGTCGGTCAACAGACAGAGCGCGCCGCGCGCTCCCGATTCGCCCGGATCGATTGGCGCCACCGTTGCGCCCAGGCGCTTTGCCTGCGGGGCGCCGTTCGTCGCTTCGATCTCTTCGCGGCGAAACAGCCGCCCGCTGGCGAGACAAGTCTCAACCATATCTGCCAGCGCCGGCACCCTGGAAAAGATCGCCCGGTAATGCTCGCCCGGCGTGTGCGCTTCGTTTTCAAAGAGGATGCGCGCAGGGCCATTGATCACCGTCGCGCGGCCGGATGAGTCAAACGCAATCAAGCCGGTGGGCATGCTCGCGACGATGCGCTCGCTGAAACGCTCAGCCGATTCAGCGCGCTCGCTGGCCTGTTCGGTCAGGCGCTTGAGTTCCGCTTGCTGAGCCTGAAGCTGCGCGATGACGTTTTGAAAAGTCTCAAGAACGAACTCAGCTTCATTCTGAATCGCGCCGGAATGCGCGACGGGCGCGCGCTTCGCTTCGCCCACAAGCTGACTGTACGGCCGCAAAAGTCCGCGCAGCAGCCAGGCAATGCAGACGAGGCTCAGAAACAGCGCGACGATAAACCCGGTGAGCAGTATCGGACGGTTGATTGCGGCAGTGTCCGGCGCCAGCGCAAACAGCGCGAACATCACGACCGTCCCGACGAGAAAAACGCCGACGAGAACGGTCAGCCAAACTTGGAGGCGGCTAACGCGCATCGATTACCTGAACCGCGAAACGTACCACTCAACAATTCGGGTGCCGACCAAAAGCGAAACTACGGCCCCGCTACCGAGAAAGATTCCGAACGGCAACATCATCTGCAAGTTTCGCCGGCCGCGCCGGAACATCACTGCGATGCCGGCGATCGAACCAGAGAAGACGCCGATAAAAATCGTCAGCACGGCGAGTCGGCAACCGAGAAACGCTCCGACCATCAACATCATCTTGACGTCGCCCATGCCCATCGCTTCAACGCCGCGAAGTCTCTTCCAAATAAAGCCCATCAACCACAGCGAGCCTCCGCCCGCGAGTGCACCGATGGCCGCGCCAATCAGTGAAACGATCGCGATGGGATAAGCCGGAAAGACTGAAACCAGATACGGCAGGTCATCGAAATGCGAAGCGCCGCCAAGATATGGAACTGCCACGCGGGTGATCACGGCGAAAAGAATTCCGGGATAAGTGATGGCGTTAGGGAGAATCATATGTTCGGAGTCAATGAAGACCAGCGCCAGCAAAGACGCGGCGAAAGCGATATCGAACGGCAGCGCGAACGAAAGGCCATCTCGCCACGTGACCAGGGCGAACAGCAGCGCAGACAGCGCTTCGACCGCTGGATAGCGCGGTGAAATCGGCGCGCGACATGAACGGCAACGTCCACGAAGAATCAAAAAGCTGAAGATTGGAATGTTGTCGTAGAAGTGTATGGCCGCGCCGCAAGCGGGACAGGCGGACTTGGGCAAAACGATCGATTGCTCGCGCGGCAGCCGATGAATGACAACGTTGAGAAAGCTGCCGATCATCGCGCCCAGCACAGCCATGAACCCAATTGCGATCGATAGCGGCACCCCCAGGGCGCTTTCTGTCGCCGGCAAGATCATCTCAATCGGCATTGTAGCGCGCCTGAAAAATGCTGCCTACTAGTTTTCTCGTTACAGGTGTTCAGAGTACCGACCTTAGTCGGGCTTTTAGATCCCGAGGAAGCCAACTAAAGTTGGTACTCTAAACACCTGCATCGTTTCGGTCTCGGTTCTGATGTTGAAGTTGATACAGGTTTGCGTGCTTGAGAGAAGCGTGGCGCGCGGCAAAACGGGCAATCGTAAATCCGGCGCGTCCGTCACGAAAACCGCCCTTTAAGACAAAACTGCGAAGGAACGCCGCCGGTCCTGCAAGCTTGATCTGCAAAGTTGAAGTTCGCCTGCCGTCCCTTAGCATCTGCTGTGCACCGAGCGGCGCGTAGCGCGTTTCGATCATGTGTTGATGTTGAGCTGAATCGCGAATTGTGTAGTGGAGAAGGTCGCCGTTGAGCGTTTCCACGCGCGCGCCTTCGTCCATCCCCACGGATTCATGAATAAGCCGCTCGCGCCAACGCCCTCGCGTGCGGTCGAAAAGGCGAAGCTGGTGATCGGGATACCACCCGCCGCCACGAATCCAACGTCCCATGTAGAACGCACGGCGAGCGACGCGATAACCGTCGGCCAAACTGGATTCGTCGCCATCGCGCAACGCCATGATCGACGCTCGCAACTCAGACGAGACACGCTCGTCGGCGTCCAGACTGAATATCCAATCATGCATCGCGGCGTCTGTGGCAAGTTGTTTTTGAGCTGAAAATCCCGGCCAGGCGTTGCCAATCACACGCGCGCCGCAGCGCGCCGCGATCTCGCGAGTGGCGTCGGTGGATTCTGAGTCAACCACCAGGATTTCGTCGGCCCAGGCGACTGATTCGCAAGCGGCGAGGATGTTTTCGGCTTCGTTGAAGGTGATGATGGCTGCGGTGATACGCATTTCCGGTTGCCGAAGGAATTTGGAGTGCGCCGACAACGGCGGCGCTTTGGATCTAACATCGGCGATATCAAAAGCGGCGTCGCGCTACGACCACCCCAGGGCGGCTGCCGCGCCGGGGACCCCGGGCTCGCCGCCGCACTCCAAATCGGAAATGCTATCACGGCTTCGCGGGATTCTCGACCACCACGTTGTTGACGCGCAGCGTCGCAGAGGTCGCGCGTTGCAAGTCGGCCAGCGCCTTATTGTAATCAGTCTGCGCCTGGAGTTCGTTGGTCCGCGCGGCTGTCAGTTCGTTCTGGCGCTGTAGCAGCAGAAAAGTTGTTGAGCGACCAACTTCGTAGAGCTTCTGCTCGCCCGCGAGCTGTTGCTCAGCGCTTTCGCGAGCCAGGCGCGAGGCTACCGCTCGCCTTTGGGCTGTATCGACCGCCTGCGCGGCGTTGCGCACGTCCATCTCGATAGCCTGATCCTGTGAACGATACGAAGCCTGGAGCTGGTCTCGCTGAATTCGCGCGGCAGCCAAATTGGCCGCGGCCGCGCGATTGTGGATCGGGAAAGAGATAGCCACGCCAACGTTAATCTCGCGAGTGCTAAAGCCGGAGAGATTACTGATATCTTGTCCGTAGCCACCAATCAGATTGGTCGGAACGATTGGACAAGTCTTTCCCGTAACAGGATCCGGAATACAGACTACCTTGGTGCCCGCGAGGCCGGTCGTGGTCAGCGCTCCCGTGAGATCAATTTGAGGTCGTGTCTGGTTCTTATAGTATTGCAGGTCGATCCCATTGATCTCTTTCTGCAGATTCAGCCGACCCAGCTCAGGACGATTCTTGTGGGCATCGTCTAGAGCACCCTTGAGGTCGACGGGCGTTAGATCAAATGCCGGCACGTCGGTTGGAGTAATCTGTGCCGACCACTCCGACGACTGCGGGTCCTTCAGCATAAGTTGTTTGAGCGAGTTCTCTGCAGTCGATACGCTTTGGGCGGCTAGAAACAATGCGGATTCGCGAGTGGCAATATCCGTTAGCACCTGAGCCCGATCGAGTGGAGCCTTTGCGCCCGCCGAGATCTGAGCTTCGATGTTACGCATGTTCTGCCGCGACAGATTCAAGCTGTCAAGCTGGTTCTGCTGGTTTCGCAGCGCGAACACCAGATTCCAGTACGCCGCCTGCACCTGCGAAATGATCGTAATCGTGCGCTGCCGGAAATCCGAATCCGTTTGTGCAACCAGCTTTTTCTGGATTCGGATCGAACGGCGATTGGCGTCGATGGAACGATTGCGGAGCAACGGTTGCGTGTACAGCAGAGAGAGATTTGATGAATAAAAGGGATTCAGTGTGCTGCTCGTAGCGCTGGTCGTGGTCTTGGTGTTGTTGAAGGTTAGTTGATAACTTCCGCCGCCGGTCGAAAATATTTTGCTAATCGACGGACTGACCGTGAGGGTCTTGTTGGATACGGTTCCGGAACTGGTGCCTCCGGCAAAAATGCTCGTCACTGGACTGATCCGTTGATCAAAGGACGGCGTGACGCTAAATACGGGATCGTAAACTCCATACAACGCCCGCAGTCGCTGCTCGGCCACACGCACGTCGTCACGTGCAACCTCAATGTCGTTATTGTTCTGAAGCGCGCGCCGAATCGCGTCGTTCAATGACAGAGCTACCACACTGCTGCTCGACACGCCCAGACGCGTTAGATCGGGCTGAGGCGGCACGGCCTGCTGCTGGACCTCAGGAAAGTTTGGCTGCCGCGGTTCTTGAAGAGCCGGCGTCGCCTGCGGCACGGGATTGGCCGGAGTCGGGCTAGGCGTTTGCGCCAACGCGCTCGCGCCGCAAGCTAAAAGCAAAAGCGCCAGCAAGAGCGCTCTGATTATTAGACGAACGGAATAATTCGACATCGAACCGTGCTCCTCGAAAAGGTGACCTGTGATTTGCGAACCGGCGCGCAACAGCTTTGCGGGCAGACAGAGAGCGCCAGGTCACTGCGTACTACGTCATTAGCCTACAAGCGGTTTCAAAAAGCTTTGCAAATTGCGCGCTTGACAGTGCTGCCGAGCGAGCATTATCTTGCCAGTTCTTCCAAGGATCAACCGTCTTCAGTTGTCTTCGGGTTAACTGCCGCGGTTGAAGTGTGATCATCCGGGAGTCGAAAGAGGAGGACAGCAGAGCATGGCAGTTAAGGTGGGCATCAACGGGTTCGGTCGCATTGGGCGCAACATTTTTCGCACGGCGCTCGGTGACAAGGATATCGATTTCGTCGCGGTCAACGACATCACCGACACGAAAACGCTGGCGCACCTTTTGAAATACGATTCGGTGCTGGGCAATCTTCATCATGATATTTCGGCGTCGGAAAACGGAATCAAGGTTGAGGGCAAAGAGTTCCGCGTGTTCTCTGAACGCGACCCGGCGGCGATTCCCTGGGAATCAGTAGGTGCCGAGATCGTGATCGAATCGACGGGCCGCTTCACGAAAGCTGAAGATGCAAAGAAACATCTGCGCGGCAGCGTCAAGAAAGTAATCATCTCGGCTCCGGCGAAAAACGAAGACATCACAATCGTGCTCGGCGTGAATGAAGGCAAATACGATCCAGCGACGCATCATGTGATTTCCAACGCTTCCTGCACGACGAATTGTCTGGCGCCGGTGGCGAAAGTGATTCACGAAGAGTTTGGCATTCGCACCGCGCAGATGACGACAATCCACTCGTATACCAACGATCAGCAACTGCTTGACCTGCCACACAGTGATCTACGGCGCGCTCGCGCCGCGGCCCTGTCGATGATTCCCACGTCAACCGGCGCGGCGAAAGCAGTGGCACTCGTGCTGCCGGAATTGAATGGAAAGTTCGATGGCATCAGCGTGCGCGTACCCACGCCGAATGTTTCGCTCGTTGACGTGGTGATCGACGTGGAAAAAGAGACCAGCAGCGAGGAAGTAAACCAGGCTTTGAAGAAGGCGGCCAACGGAGAACTGCAGGGGATACTCGCGTTTTGCGAAGAGCCTTTGGTGTCGGCTGACTTCAAAGGTAATTCGCACTCTTCGATTGTCGACGCCGAGTACACGAAGGTGATCGGTGGCCACATGATCAAGATTCTGTCCTGGTACGACAACGAGTGGGGCTATTCCTGCCGCGTGCGCGATCTGGTGAAGTACATTGCGGGGAAGGGACTTTAACATTGCCAATTGCCGATTTCCGATTGCCAATTCGGGACGAAAGCGCGGGGCAGTAGCCGGACCGCCAGGGAGGGCGTGTAAATCTTTTGCTAATCGGCAATTGAAAATCGGCAATGCCAAAGCTTTCAATCCGTGACCTCGACCTGCGCGGTAAGCGCGCCTTCCTCCGCGTTGATTTCAACGTGCCAATCAAAGACGGCCGCGTCGAAGACGACACGCGCATTCGCGCCGCGCTTCCTACAATCAAGTATGCCATCGAACACGGCGCTCGCGTGATTCTCGCTTCACATCTGGGTCGACCGAAAGGTCAGCGGGTGGAAAAGTACAGCTTGCGTCCCGTCGCCGAACATCTGTCGAAGCTCCTGAACCAGCCTGTCGAGTTCGCTGACGACTGCGTAGGTGAAGTCACAACCGCGAAGGTTGCCGCATTGAAAGACGGCGACGTACTGCTGCTGGAAAACCTCCGCTTTCATCCCGAAGAAGAGAAGAACGACGAGGGGTTCGCGCGACAGCTCGCCGCGCTTTGCGACGTTTATTGTAACGACGCATTCGGGGCCGCGCATCGGGCGCACGCTTCGACTGCGGGCATAACGAAGTTCGTGAAACATGCGGCGGCGGGTCTCTTGATGGAGAAAGAGCTTGAGTACCTGGGCGGCGTCATCGACAATCCCGCGCATCCGTTCGTCGCGATTCTCGGCGGCGCGAAAGTCTCTGACAAGATTCCCGTAATCGACGCGCTCATCAATCGCAAAGTTGATAAGGTGTTGATCGGCGGCGCGATGGCTTACACTTTTCTGAAGGCTGAAGGATTTACGGTCGGGAAGTCTTTGGTCGAGAATGATAAGCTCGAGATGGCTTTGCAGATCAAGAAACGTTGCGAAGCAGCAGGAGTTGAATTGCTGCTGCCGACCGACCATCAGATCGTTGACAGTTACGAGCCGGTCAAGGGCGAACAGATTCTCGCCAAGACCATTCCGATCGAATTCACCAACGCCGGCCACGCGGGAATGGACATCGGCGTCGAAACCGTGGCTCATTTTGCGAATGCTCTTCGTAACGCGCAAACGATCATCTGGAATGGCCCAATGGGGGTGTTCGAAGAACCGCCTTTCGATCAGGGAACGATCGGCATCGCGCGCGCGGTCGCCGATGCCGCGGATCGCGGAGCGACGGTGATTGTTGGGGGCGGCGATTCAGTAGCGGCCGTGACGCAAGCCGGCGTCGCCGGACGCATCACGCACATCTCGACCGGCGGCGGCGCGACGCTTGAGTTTCTGGCCGGGAAAGAACTGCCGGGGATCGCGGCATTGAACGATCGGACTTAACCACAAAGACACGAAGTCACAAAGTGGTTAAGGGGGAGTCTTCGTGTTCTTTGTGACTTCGTGGTTATCGTTTGGTTGACTATGCGTAAACCTGTCATCAAGGACCGAAGCGTTGCCGATACTCAAGCGAGTTCACAAAGCCCGTTACCATGCCGCGTGGGTCGTTTGATTGATCCAGCACCTGAATCCAGGCGAGATAGAATGCGTCCGGTTGTCGGCGCAGGTATCCAAAGTATTCCATCACTGCAAAGGCCTGATGGTTGTACTTAGTCGATACCTCTGAACTCTCGACGATCTGTCGCAGTACTGCGGCGCGCGTTGCGGTGTTGTTCAGCGAGTTGATCAGCGCTTGCCGGTTAGACAAATTCACTCCCGCTGTATTTATCAGCGCGTCAACGTAGGCCGTGTTGCTGAGCGAGTTGTACTGATTGGTGAATGCCGGTCGCGACATGAAGTCGGCGATGAATGGCGCTAGAGTTCCCGCCCACTACGAGAACTTTGCCATTGAGCAGTAGTGTGGCTGTGTGGGCCACGCGGCTTATGTTGAGATTCCCGGTGTAGCTCCAACTCGGAGCAACCGCCTGTGCAGAGGCAAGTCTTGCCGGACTCAGCACGAGCGTCGTCACACTAATCAAACCGACGAGTGCCAGTATCAGACCAACGTGATGTCGAGCGTGGTTTGTCTGCTTTTTCATACGATCCTCCTGTACTCTTGTCAGTGCAACACCCGGCTTCGCTCCTATAAAGATCAAAGACGCGAGAATCTGGTCAGGACGTCTCACGCTTGCAGAGCCCCAGCCTGAGCTGCGGCTCTGTCATCGCAAGAGTGCGTTCAGTCCGGGCTCTACGTTGGCCCGACGATTTAGTGGTCGTCCTTGTCCTTGTCGTCATCGTCACGATGTCCACGGAGTTTCGTGCGCGTGCTCATGTAGAGGTCTTGTCCCCCGGACCCGCCCGGACGGTCCGAGGCGAAGAAAAGCGTCTTATTGTCGGACGAAAGGTACGGGTTCTGTTCGGCGAATGCTGTGTTGATTGTGGCGCCGAGATTCACGGGAGTTGACCAGGGAGCAAGCGTACTCTCCCGCCTCGCGACCCACAGGTCATTCAGGCCGATTGAACCCACGCGGTTCGACTGAAAGAATATCTCTAAGCCGTCATGCCGGAT
>DASZZL010000134.1:0-42408 GCA_035545035.1 Pyrinomonadaceae bacterium | reverse complement strand
CTTCGATCTCCACCAGAAACCGAAAGTTTTTGTAAGGATCTACTCGCGACATGTCCGTGCTCTCCTTTGTTCTGTTGATTCCTATTCGTCGCCTTTCGGTCGACGGATGAAGCCGATCTGACGATAGATTTCCAAATCGTGATTGATCGTCGCGACCTTCTTAGTTCCCTGGAAATCGTGATAAGAGATGCGCGCGGAAACCTTTGTCGGGCCTCCACTGCTGAAATACGATCCGCTGCTATCCAGAAAGGTAGTGATCGCTTTGTGCGGAGCGAGAAACTCAATGTTCCGGAACAACGGCAGCGCGCAAATGTCCTTGCCGCCCGATCCGTAAATCTTGCAATCAAATTTCACCGAGACCCTGTAAGCAGGCTTGTCGCTAATGTTGCTGATTGAAATGAAGAACAAGCCTTCGTCGAACACGAAGTCGACGATCACGTCAGGCTCTGAGGGCTCCGACCGTTCCAGCTTCACTCCGCGTTTCTTGCGCGTCTCAGGCATTAATGGACTTTTGCGCCTCAGTTCTTATCACACGATCGTTTCTTTGATCGTCCTATTAGGACCCACCGATGTCGGACGTTTCCCATGCTTGACTCGAGCCGTTGGCAACTGACGAGCGAGCGGCGAACGCTCGTGAGAATTCAGCCCGCTCAACAAGAGATGAGCGCGACAATATTCACATCGCGCTCAGAAGTCAATAACAAGCGAGTTGGGAGTGTCTTAATTTGAATTACTCTGCGGTCCTTGCCCGATGATGCTCCCGGACTCGGCGCTGTATCTGTGCGCGCGCCCGGTGGAATGGCTTACCGGTTAACCGCAAAAGTCCGAGCCTCGTCTGGCTGCCAGTCCTCGATCTTCGACGCAAGCGCGCCATCGCGGCACCAAAAATGACGAGCGCGGCCAGTCAAGCAGCTCTCTGAACAAAAATGCTCGTGGGAACAGCAGCGGCTGCGGCGTGGTATTCACGAATCCGGGCATCAGGCGCGCGACGTCGCGGGCGGTTTCCACCTGCAAGGGCTGAAGGTTGGGGCAGCCTGCAGACTCCTGCATCAGACTGCCGCTTTGTTCACAATTGACGAATCGAGTGGGAACGTCTTCAGCAAGAACAAGGAAGTCGGGCGCGATGAGCCAGCCCGGATCGCAATATTCGTCATAACGGCGCGGACCTATGCGGCCCGCGGGCATACCGTCGTGGTTGTCATCGAGCCCGTTGCCGTGTCCCAGAAGGAGATTATGCCCGAGTTCGTGAGCGAGGACGTTGCGGGCGTTGGGGTTGTTGTTCGGCTCAATCATGATGACGAACGGGTGTCGAGTTTCGTTCGTTATATCGCGGCCGGTGAGGTGCCTGGGAACCCCGCAGAGATCGTCGCCGCGTTGGCCGGAACGGGCTTGGGCGCTTTTCACAAAGAGCGTGACATCAGGGCCCGGCGAGCCTCCCTTGATGGAGAGAGAGTTACAGAAGTTCCGTGCGAAGATGATCGGGATTCCGACCTTTCCGGGGTATCGTTGTTGCCATGCAGCGGCGCAATTGTTTTCTGCGAATTTGCCGTCACCGCCGCCGAAGCCCGCGGCAGTCAAATCTCCCAGGCCGCCACAGCCGCCAGCCCCAGGCGGGGAGGGATCCGCTATGACGGGGAAGGCGCTTTCGATGGAAGTGCTGAAAGCGATTTGCGCATTTGGGAACCAGACGTCTTTGTTTACGGACTCGAGCAGATCGAGGATCTGTTTGCCGCCGATTGTTTCTCCAGGCTTCTTGCCTGCTGCCAAAGAACTGCCTTCGAGGACGCACATTCTGACGGGAACCTGGAACAGATAACTCAGGGCGTCCCGGGTTGTTGCGAAGCGCCGAGGAATTTTGCCGAGTACCCCTGGTGGCGCATTCATCCCGAGCCGGTAATCACACTGGCCGACGACTTCGTTGCCGGTCTTATCTGTAGTGACATTGATAACCACGTGATCGGAGCCCACCGGAGTGCGCAGGCCGGTAGGATGAATTGACGCGGACGAGGATGTCTGGCCGGTCTTGGCGTCCAGTGTAACTCGGCCGACCTCATGCGTCGGGCCAAACAGAGAATTCCCCTGCATGGTGATGATGAAGGTGACCGAGCTGGCGGTGGGATTGCTGAACAATCGCGGGAGCGGGATGCCCTGACCGAGTTCCAGAGTAAGCGCAGTAGGCTGCGAAGTGCATACCGCGCTGGGCTTCTGGTCCGCGGCCAAAAAGGTGATAACCGATGGGAAGGTTGATTTCGATTTCTTTTGTCCATGACTAGCGTCGGGCAATAAGAAACAGGAAACAATAGCCGCAAAGACTGCGAGCCTCAGAGTATTTTTCATTGGTCGACTCCCAGGGGGAAGTGAGAAGATCAGTAGGCTTATACACCTTGGTACCGGTGGACGCAAGAAAGCTCCCCGATGGTAGTGCTCTGTCTAACCGAGCGCCTATTCACCGATTCATCGGTGCGTGATGTTCGGTCCTTTGAAAGTTGGCGTGACTAGTTGCGGTGATCATTCGCTCCCTTCTTCGGTTCCGGCAGCTTGCGCGGTTCGTAGTAGGGCTTGCCGTTGAGTTTCTTTACTTCCTTGCCAAAGTTCGTGCCGTAGTCCCGCTCAGCATCTGAAAGGGCCCAGGCCTGCCGTCTGTAATTCCAATTGTCGGGATCGAGCCGCTGCGCTTCCTTGAAATGAGGAATCGCATCGACGCCTTTCCCCTGTTTGTAGAGATACTCAGCCAGTGCAAACTCCGCGTCGGCCATCCGGCGATCCTTCGCACGATCGTCGCTCTGGGGCCTGAGACGCGCTCTTAGGTCAGCTTCGCTGAGAACGTAAACACTCTTCGCGCCATTCGCCGCCCAGTCGCGGATGGCATCGATGTACGGCGCCGATTCCATGTTCGTAAATGACTTGAAGCGGTCGTCGATAAAGGCGACTTCGTTAGGACGCACGATTCGGCCCTGCTCATCAATCCACACCGCGGTAGGCACATTGACCATGCCGTACTTCTGCGTGACGATTTGCTTCTCGTCAACAAGTGCAGTGTATTCAGGTTTCGCGGCGGTGATCCATGGACCAGCGTCTTTCGCGCCGCCTGTGTCCTGGGCCACTGAGATGATTTCGAAATTCTTACCCTTGAGTTCCTTGTAAAGCACCTGCCAGCCTGGCAGGTCAAAACGGCAGCCTCACCATGAGGCCCAGGTGACAAGCAAGACTTTCTTGCCACGAAAATCAGCGAGCGAATGCAGCTTGCCGTTCAGATCCGGCAGAGCGAAATTCGGCGCTTCGAGCGAGGCTAGATATCCATTCTGTTCTGAGGCACGCGCACCAAAATACCAAACCCCGTTCTTCTGATCCGCAACGACAGGTTGTTTTATCAGTTTCCCGAACTCGCTCAGGTTGAACCAGGTCGTCGCGCCTTTCTTTGAGACGAATTCTGCCTTTCGGCTTTTCGGCAGTGGAAAGCAAAGTTCGTCGCGACAAACTCCCTGCGGCTTCACCACAAATCTCGTCGCTCGCGAGAGATCGTCTGTCGTAATCCAGAGATCGCTCGATGATTCGGGCGCCGCGGAGACTTCGGTAGCAACGCCGTCATAGATGACTACGCGACCGTTTTGGTTCGCGGCGCGCGCGACGACAACGCTCGCGCTAACAATCGTCAGCAGAACAAGATATTTGATCATTACTCCCCCCTCCGATAACTATCTCTTCCACACCGGCAACACAATCCGTGACGGATTCGCCGCTGAATGATAGACGCGTTCGGTGGCTTTATGAAAGTCGGCGTCGGATCCCAGTTTATAGTTCGGCAAAAACTTTTGCGAGTTGCGCGCGACCAGCGGGAACCAGGTGCTCTGGATTTGCACCATGATGCGGTGACCTTTCTTGAACGTGTGCACGATGCCGGGCATCACGTACGAGATTTTCGTTGGCACGTTGGGCCGCAGCGGCAAAGGTTTTTCGAAGCTGTTGCGAAAGCGCGCGGGAAACGGTTCACCACGCAGAAGCATTTCGTAACCGCCGGGCACAAACACGCATGACGCCGAACTGTCGGGCGGCTTCACCCTTTCCGGCTGGCCGTTGGGCAGTTTGTTTCCTGATTCCGGATACTGGAAGTCATCGGGAAAGACGTCGATCAGTTTGACGACAAAATCCGAATCCGTGCCGCTGGAAGAAATGAAAAGCTCCGGCTTGATGCTGCCCGCAATCATGATGTCCACGGTCAAAGGATCGGTTTGGTAACGGAGTACGTCCGGACGTCCGGCGGCGAAGCGCTGATCCTCAGTCATAAAATCGCGGGGATAGTTCAGCGTGATCTTTTGCGTGTAAGGAACCGGGTTCATCGGATCGCTGACGTACTCGTCGTAGACATTGCCCGCCGCGCCTCCACCGGTTCGCGGTGGTCGAGGACCGCCCTTTGGTGGACGCCGACCGGTTACGCCGTCACCGAATACGAGTTTGCCGTCTGCCATCAAGTAAAGCGGCGTGTCAGTTGAAACTGTCGGCGACCAGTTAGGCACATCGCGCCACTCGTTCGCGCCAGTATCGAAGACGTTGACTTCCTTGATTTGCGAAATGTCGCCCTTGTCTTTCAGAAAGTGATTGAAAAAAGGCAGCTCGTAATGCTCGCGATAGTAAACACCCGTCTTGCCGCCGAAGTAAGCGGTGCCCAGCCAGTCACCATCCGAACGCGCCCAGCCGCCGTGAAACCACGGGCCCATCACCAGCACGTTGAAAATACCCGGGTTCTGGCGCTCGATGTTTTGATAAGTGCCGAGCGCGCCAAATAGATCTTCGTTGTCATACCAGCCGCCGACCGTCATCACCGCGGCATGGATGTTTTTCAAGTTCGGAAAGATGTTGCGCTCTTTCCAAAACTGATCGTAGTTCGGATGCTTCATCATTTCGTCCCAGAACTCGATGCGCATGCCGAGCTTCTTTTCGTAAATATCGCCGGCATTCTTCAGTCCACCCATTTCCAGGTAAAACTTGTAGCCGTCCTGTGTGCCGAAATTGAATCGCTTGACGTAATCGTTGTTCGAGGTCGGCGTGGGGCGCGGCTGACCAAAACCAGTAAAGAAGCTGTAGTTCTGCGCCAGAAACAGCGCGCCGTTGTGTTGCATGTCATCGCCGTGGAACCAATCGGACACCGGCGCCTGCGGAGAGATCGCTTTCACCGCCGGATGGCCGTCAATTCCGGCCATCGAAGTGTAAAAGCCGGGATACGAGATGCCGTAGACGCCAACACGGCCGTTGTTGTTCGGAATGTTCTTGATCAGCCAATCGACCGTGTCATAGGTATCGCTGGTCTCGTCGATCTGCGTTCCCTTCTTGTTCGGAATGTAAGGCCGCACGTCCTCGTACTCGCCTTCGCTCATGTAACGCCCGCGCACGTCCCCGTAAACGAAAATGTAACCTTCGCGTGGAAACAGATCATCTGGGCCCAGCGAAGTCTTGTATGCGTCCGGGCCGTAAGGGCCGACGCTGTAAGGCGTGCGATCGAACATGATCGGATACTTCTGCGAGGTGTCCTTCGGCTCGTAGATGCACGCGAAAAGTTTTACGCCATCGCGCATCGGAATCATTACTTCGCGCTTGGTGTAATGACTCTTGATGTAGTCAGCCAGTTCGCGCTGCTGCTGAGACATTTGCCCCGGCCCTTGCGCAAACGAAGCCAAGGCTGACAAGGCCAACAACAGAAAGGCGATTGAAAGTTTGAAGAAGCGATTTGGTCTCATGGTGTCTCCGATGGAAAGTTCGCAGGACCCAAGCGCCTTGGAACGAGTTCTTCAGTAGGCCTGCCCCCAAACATTGACTTGAAACGTTAAGTTTTACGTCATCTGGATTTCTGATTGGCGAGCTGCGCACCCAGACCTAGATGCTTGGGACAGTAGCGAGCTGTCGCATGGTATTCGAGAAGCGCTCGCTGTCGATCATCCTGAACTTTAAGATACTGGAACGTGTACCCAGTGCCTAGTTCCTTGCTTTTGCCGCCCAGATAGATTCGGACGAATGAAGATTGGCCCCTGAGATGGTTATGGAGCCGTTGTGACAGACCTCTACGTCCCCGTAGTGTTCTTCCTACATGTACAACTCTCTTCGCGGAATCTCGAATAACATATACGCCGTGATCTACGGGCGCATCCAGCCGCTCGCCAGGCCTGGGAAACCGGTGTCGCTTCTGCTGTTCAAGCCGCCTGAATAACTTTTCGATCGTTCGCCGCTCCATGTTGAGTTACGGATGCACCTTCTCTGATCGATGCTGAATAATCCCAGCGAGCGCCCGCAAAGCCTGATTGACCGACTCTGAGTCCGCGAAGACCTCAGCGACGTCAGGATCAAGCACGACGACATTGGCGCCCTCCGCAAAACGGGCTGCATACTTACCGCGCACGCCGCCGCTGAAGTCATATTCTTCCAACAACTCTTGATCTTGCTCGTCATTGGCTTGCGAACTCATTGTTTCAGGAATGTGTGGGCGCTTGTATCAATGCTTTCTGCGCTTCTGGAGGTATGTCAATTATGACAAAGCTCTCGGCTGGATATAGATAATCTTCGCCCGTTTCATCGACTACCCTGATGTAATTGCTTCTCGCCGCAGACTCATCCGGCAACACCTGATAGATGGTTCTAACTTTCAAATCATCAGGGTAGGCGGAGTTATTGATGCAAACTGCGAAACTCGGCTGTGTGCTTTCGGCTTTCATCACTTCAATCCAGATATCGCTTGATTTTCATTCTTACTTTACCAATACCGTGAGCTTCATACCAGTGGACTTCGGCGAGACGTATCGTACCACCACGGAGACGCACGTTGGCAACCCCTTTTCGCTTTCGCCAACGTCCATGTCCAAAACGTGCTCGCAACTGTCCCAACTCTCGAATCGAGGGACCAACCGCGATCGTCTCAGCATCGCTGATTTCTCCGAACAAGTTCGAAATCTATATCCATGGGAGTGCCCGGATTTAATCACCATTTTCCCAAACTCGCAAAGGCGGATGTATACTCCTTCCAACCAATCAATGGTCTTGAAAATCTTCGGAGGTTCTTATGGCCAGAGTCAGCGCGCTCAATGTCAACGGAAAGAAGATGACGGTCGATGTGGATTCGGCAGTCAGCTTGCTCAGCGTTCTCCGCAACGATCTAGGTCTGACCGGCAGCAAGTACGGATGTGGCGAAGGGCAGTGTGGCGCGTGCACGGTGCTCATTGACGGACAGCCGACACGCTCGTGCATTACTCAAGTAGGACGCGCTTCGGGCAAGCAAATCATCACGATCGAAGGTCTCGAGAAGGATGGGAAGCTGCATCCGCTGCAAGAAGCATTCATCAAAGCTGACGCGATGCAGTGCGCTTACTGCACGTCGGGAATGATCATGGCGGGCGCGGCGCTGCTTACCAGGACCCCGCGGCCAAGCCGAGATGAAATTGTAAGTGGGATGAACGGCAACATCTGCCGCTGCGGCACCTATCAGCGAATAGTTAACGCGATCGAAATTGCCTCCGGGACGGCAAGGGAGGTGACGAAATGATCGACGAGCGCGACCCATTCGACCCAGTTAGTGATTTCATCGAGACTGAGCGCTACGAACTCTTCGAAGGTCCAAGTTACAAGTTCAACTTCGATCGGCGCGACTTTATCAAAGTCTTCGGCGTCGGGATCGTCTTCATCGTTCCGCTCGGTCGCGCTCTCGCTCAGCAACGCGGGCAGGGCGAATCCGGGCGCGGCGCATCTAGTGAGCGCCAACCCAGCGACATCGGCGCGTGGATTCACATCGACGAGGATGGCGGCGTTACGGTGTTCACCGGCAAGGTCGAGATGGGCCAGAACATTCGCACGTCTCTGGCGCAAGCCGTCGCCGAGGAATTGCATGTTCCCGTTGCGACGATTCGCATGGTGATGGGCGACACCGACCTTACGCCTTTCGACATGGGTACATTCGGCAGTCGCACCACGCCGACTATGGCGCCGCAACTTCGCAAGGCCGCCGCGGCCGCGCGTGAGGCTTTGATTGAACTCGCCGCGCAACAATTAAGTGTCGAACCCGCCTCCGTAAGAATCGTCGACGCGCGTTTCGTGAATCACGACAAATCGAAGTCGCTCTCGCTCGCCGACGTGGCAAAGGGCCGGAAGCTGGTCAAGGTCATTCCTGACAACATCGCGACGACTCCACCGAAAGATTGGACGATCGCCGGCACTTCGGTCGCGAAAGTCAACGCGCGCGATCTCGTTACCGGGAAGCATCAATACACTTCGGACATCAAACGCGAAGGCATGCTCTACGGAAAGGTTGTGCGCCCGGCGACCTTCAACGCGACGTTGGTTTCTTCCGACACCAAAGCCGCCGAAGCGATGGCAGGCGTTAAGGTTGTGCGTGACGGTAACTTTATTGGCGTAGCTGCGCCTGATCAGCAAACTGCTACGAAGGCCGCGAACGTCATTGCGGTGGACTGGAAGTCACCGGGTCAACCTTCAAACGCGGAACTGTTTGATGTTCTGCGAAAACCAACTACCGAACGACGCGGTGGCGGAGAAGGCGGTGGTGGTGGCTCGCGCCCGTTGGGCTCGATCGCCGATGGCCTGGCGGCTGCGGACAAGAAGCTCGAACAAACTTACACAGTTGCGTACATCGCCCACGCGCCGCTCGAGCCACGCGCGGCGGTCGCGGAATGGAAAGATGACAAGCTTACCGTTTGGACCGGTACGCAGAGACCTTTCGGCGTGCGGACCGAGCTGGCGGAAGTATTTCATATCTCGGAAGACAAAGTTAGGGTCATCGTTCCTGACACCGGTTCCGGTTACGGCGGCAAACACACCGGCGAGTGCGCGATCGAAGCCGCACGTCTCGCGCGCGCCGCGAACAAACCCGTCAAGCTTGTCTGGTCGCGCGAAGAGGAATTCACCTGGGCTTACTTTCGACCAGCCGGCGTGATCGATATCAAGAGCGGCGCCAAATCTGACGGCACGATCACCGCGTGGGAATTTCACAACTACAACTCAGGTAACTCGGGCATTCAGATCAAATACGATATTCCGAACAACGACATTCGGTTTCACCAATCAAACTCTCCTCTGCGACAGGGTTCTTATCGCGGTCTGGCGGCAACGGCGAACCACTTTGCTCGAGAAACGCATATTGACGAACTCGCGCACGCTGTAAACATGGATCCGCTTACGTTTCGTCTGAAGAACCTCAAGGATGAAAGAATGCGCGCCGTTTTGGAAGCAGCGGCGAAGGCATTCGGCTGGGGCCGGACAAAACCCGCAGCGGGTCACGGCTTCGGCATTGCGTGCGGTTTCGAGAAGAACGGTTACCTGGCCACCTGCGCCGAAATTGCGATCGAGAAAGCAACCGACAAAGACTCGGATAAAAACAGTTCGAAGGTTAGAGTCGTTCGCGTGGTCGAAGCGTTCGATTGCGGCGCTGTGGTCAACCCATCGCATCTGAAGAATCAGATCGAAGGCGCGATCACGATGGCCATTGGCGGTGCATTGTTCGAATCGATTCAATTTGAGAACGGCAAGATCCTCAACCCGCACTTTGCCAGTTATCGCGTGCCGCGATTCAGTGACGGGCCATTAATCGAAGTCGTCTTGGTCGATCGCAGAGACATTCCGTCGGCCGGCGCCGGCGAAACTCCGATCGTCGGTCTCGCTCCCGCGGTCGGCAATGCGATCTTCAACGCCACCGGAGTCCGCCTGCGATCGCTTCCGCTGGTCCCGAGAGGAGTAACTTCCGATGCTAAAAGTTGAAGACATGGCGCCGGCGGAAATGCACGCGCTGTTGCAGCGGGCCAGCTTTGGCCATCTGGGTTGCTCGCGCGAAGGCCGGCCTTACGTGGTGCCGATGAACTATGCTTACGACGGCAAGGAGCTTTATTTCTTTACCACCGAAGGAATGAAGACGCAGTTCATCGAAGCGAATCCGAAAGTCTGTTTGCAGGTTGAAGAAATAACCGACAGCACACATTGGCGCAGCGTCATGGTCATCGGCCAGACAGAGCGTTTGACCAACGCGGCTGAGACCGAACGCGCCATGCAAATGATTGTCGAACGCAATCCCTCGCTGACTCCGGCGGTCAGCGCGACGCAGATCGACACCTGGGGCCGCGCCGTGGATATTGCCCTCTACCGAATTAAGCCGGAGTTAATCGATGGACGGAAAACGGTGTAAGAGCAACAAGCCTCAGTTCAAGGGCCCATCGTACCCAGCTAATTGCCGCTGAAAAAGAAAAAGGCCCGCGGCGTTTGCCGTGGGCCTTCTTGCTTTTGGTTGACGCGAAACTTACTGAATCGTGTCGGTCGATCCTTTGAAGCCGTGCATGGCTTGCTTCAGGCCCCATTTGATCACGCGTTTGGTGTCATAGCAGTAGGCGAGGATGTAGTTGCAGGTCGAAAGACAATGCGTCGAACACTCCTTCTTCATCTCGTCCAGCTGCGCGTTGTCAAACTTCGGATTCTCGATCGTACCCCAGTCGTGCGTCGCCGAATACATCGGGAAGCACGGCGCCAGCGTTCCATCCGTGCGAATAATCAGAGAGTTATGTCCGGCGCGACACTTCCAGGGCGGCACAGCACCGCGCATGAGTTGCTTCATCTCCTGCATGTGCTTGCTCTGGTTGACCATCTTGTAGCCTTCGCTGTGGCGCTTGTCGTCGAGGTAATCCAGCAGGTCGTCCACCTTTGACCAATCGTCGGGCGTAAGATACGTGACGTTCTCGTCAAGGTGCTTGAAGTGGTCCTGCTCCATCATCGGCGTTTCGTTGATGTGATAGTCCGTAGCGATGCCGGCGTCGTGCGCGATTTCCGTCAACTCTTTAACGTCATCCATGTTGTTGCGGCAGATGTTGATATTGAACATCACCGTATAGCCGTAGTGATGCTGCCGCTTAACCAGATACTCAAAGTAGGGCCGAATCGGGTCCAGCGCCTTAGGCAGAGACTTCCTGTCTTTGACTGAATCAACTGCGAGATTGACGGTGGCGATGCCCGCGTCGCCCAGGCGATCGATCACTTCGGGCTTCATCAAGCGACCATTCGTGGGCAGGTAGACGAAGATGTCTTTCTTCGCGCTGTAGTGGACGATCTTATGAATGAACTTCGGCCGCAGCAGCGGCTCGCCGCCCATTAGCGCCAATACGCGCGAACCAATCGAATGCAGCCAATCGATCGAGCGCTTCGCTACGTCTTCCGTCATGCCTTTGACTTTGTTGTTGTACGACCAGCAATAGTGGCAATCGAGATTGCATTTCCACTCAGTGAACAGATAAGGAATGATCGGACGCAGGTCGTTCTTGTACCAACGCGATTTGAAATAAGGCGAGCCCCAGGTTTTCCAAGTGCGGATCGCATTCAGCTTCTGATAATCCGATTTGCTCATCGGCTGAGGATCGGGATGGATCGGATAAGGAGGCTCGGGCAGAACTTCCGGTTCGGCCTTCTCTTCAAGCACCGTGCGGGCTTCAGGCTTGTAGAGGATTTGATGAAGTTTCTCATCCAGCCTAAACGCCGGCGCGGAAGAAGTAGGAGCGTTCTCTTGCTGTAATGCTGGTGCCATATAGTCTCCTGCGATTGTTAATTAGGATCCTTCGCGGCAATGCATTTCGGCACACGAAGGGAAAGGTTCAAAAACGAAGGCCAATATTCGCCGATTTGCGCCAGAATTGCAAGCGCTATCCGTGCGGATTCGGCAGCGAAAAAATTTGCTCCTGGCCAGGAGTTGCCCCGAAGCTTTGATTAAAGCTAAGCTTTGCCGTCTATTTGAGTTGAGATAGTGGCGTCAGAGCTGCCGACCGGACGCCACGCCACCGCGGCTTACTTCTCGATAATCCCTGGAGACTTCTGACCTTGTCCGCTGTAGCCCCGCCAGCAATCACTGCCGGTCTAAGACCTGAACTGTTTGGCGAAGCCGGCGCGCGCTCGCTCAGCCGAACTCTTCTGGCGGCTGTCCTGAGTGTGCTTGTGATTGTGGGCTTTGGCTTCCGCGTCGCCGGACTCGGCACGGAGGGATTGAGCGAGGATGAACTGAATAAGCTCAACGCGGTTTCGGACTATCGAGCGCACGGGCTGACGGCCGCGAACGGAGAGCATCCGTTGTTAATGAAAGCGATGCTCACAGTCAGCGTGATCGGAGCCGAAAAATGGAATGCTACGTCGCTGGTCGCGACGCATACGGAATTGAACATACCGGTTGAGACTTCGCTGCGACTTCCTAACGCTTTGTTTGGGGCTCTGACCGTGGTGTTGCTTTTCCTGGTGGCTTCGGAATTGTTCGGTCTGGAAGCGGGCCTCATCGCCGCGGCTTTATGGGCTTTCGATCCACTTGCGATCGGTTTCAACCGGATCGCCAAAGAAGACACGCTCCTCGTGTTCTTTTTTCTGCTGGGAAACGTGTTCTGGCTGCGCGGGCAACGCGTTGCCGAAAGCCAGCCGCAGCGGCGGCCTGAGCCTTTCTACTGGGCCACGGCGGCGGCGTTTGGCGCGATGCTCGCTTCGAAGTATCTACCGCAGATGATCGCAATCAGCGTTGCCTATAATTACGCGTTCCAGAGAATTCCGCTTACCCGCTGGCGGATTGGGAAGAAACGGTTCTTGAAATTCTTTCTCGTGATGGGCGTCGTCTTTCTGATCTGTAACCCGACTATCCTGTTGCCGGGAACGTGGAAGGCCATGTCGAACTTTACCAGCGGTCGAATGATCGGTCACGATAGTTATGAATTCATGGGCCGGCTTTATCCGCATAAATTCACGGACTGGTTGAAAGGCGAACCCTGGTATTTTTATCCGGTCCTGATTGGAGTCAAGCTTCCGCTGCTGACGCTGCTGGGTTTTGCGTCTGGTTTCATATTACTCTTCAGAAAGAAAACCGGCGACGGTCGTAATTTTCTCATCTTCTGGCTGTTCTTCTGGGGGATAACGTTCATGTTTGCGGGCGGCAAGTTCACTCGGTACTTTACGTCCGTGTTGCCGGTTGTCGTCATGGCCGCGGCGTTAGGAGTTCAATTGGCGGCCGGATGGTTCGGTAGAATTTGCGCGCGTGTCTTTAACAACCCTGGAGTTCCGGTTTATGCGCGCGCCACCCTCGTGTCGCTGGTGATCGTCTCAGCTTTGTGGTCATCGGCGAGCGCCCTGCCGCATTATCGACTCTACATGAACGTGCTGGGAGGCTCGGCACGCGCGGGTCTATATTTTCCGCAGGATGAGTTTTACGATGCCTACATGCAGGATGCGATGAGTGAAATCGCGAAACACGCGAGCCCGGGCACGCGCGTCGCCAGCGAGTTGCCTACCGTCGCTGCTTATTACGCACAGCGGGTGAGCCGCGCGGATCTTGTTTGCGTTGAGTTGTCTGACGCGGCCGAACTCGCGAAGTTGGCGCCGGGAGATTTCGTCATCGACGGACGCGGGCGTACTTACTTTAGTAACCAGGCAATGCTGTTGCGTTTGCGACAGGCGAGTCGGCCGGCTTTCAGCCTCGCGTTAGGAACTACGCCAGCAGCGGACGTTTACGTTTTAGATCAAAAGTCGCTCGGCGCGCTGCGCGGCGAGCGATAGAGCCGATTGTGCCAGCAGGCGGATTGTTCATTCGGCTGCCGCGTAGCGGCAAAATGACTTTAGGCCGGCCTTTCAAGGCCGGCAACCACGTTCCTGGCGATGCTCGCGTCGCGTAGCGACGATTGAAATGGATCCGGGTGTGCAATCATTCAATCGTCGCTGACGCGACGAAATCTCTTTATATATTTCTGCTCCGGGGCTTAAAAGCCCCGGCTAAATTCAACGGTCGCTACGCGACCAACATCTTGTCAAAACCACCCGTAGTAGTGGCTAAGTAGTTTGCGATCAATGCCATGACATCACTCGATCACCTTCTCGCCAAGTCCATTCCTGAACTCAAAGAGCGGTTTGTCGAGCGCGCGCGCCCGGTTCCGAAAGGTCTGGTCGAGGCGCTGGAATCCGACGCGCGTCAGGGCGCGCAGCGTCTCGCAAAACAAATCCGCGAACAGTGGCGCAAGAATCGCGCCGAGGGTCAGCGCCTTCATAATCTTCTGCGTTTTGAGATCGAATTGTGGGCGCAGGGCTTCCGGCTCGTCGCCGGTGTTGACGAGGCCGGCATGGCGCCGCTGGCGGGTCCGGTTGTCGCCGGGGCTTGTATCCTGCCGCAAAACTACAAACTGCGCGGACTAAACGATTCAAAACAGATTCTGGATGAAGCCCTGCGCTACGAATTAGCAAAACAGATCAAGAGCGACGCGATCGCCTGGTCAGTTGGCCGTGCCGAAGTCGAGGAGATCGATACGCTGAACATTTATCACGCCGGCCTGCTCGCAATGCGCCGAGCCGTCGAAGACTTAACGTCGCAACCTGATTTTGTTTTGGTTGATGCGCGGCGTATTCCTTATTGCACGGCGCCGCAGCGTGGAATCATCAAGGGCGATACGCTCTCTGCCAGCATCGCGGCTGCTTCGATCATCGCCAAGACCACGCGCGACGCGTTGATGTGCGAATTCGATCAGGTTTACGCGGGCTACAATTTCGCTTCGCACAAAGGCTACCCGACGCCGGAGCATTGCCGTCTGTTGAAAGAACTCGGCGCCGCGCCAATTCATCGGAGAAGTTTCGCGCGCGTGCGTGAAGTCCTCGGGCTCGATCCTATTCAGACGGAGTTGTTCGAAGTGAAAGCTGACGCTGCTGGAGCGGGTCAATGATACTGGATTCCGCCGCATAGCGGCGGGATGACTTTAGGCCGGCCTTTTAAGGCCGGCAAGGTGGTCGCGAGGATGTCGTAGTCGCGTAGCGACGATTGAAATCTGGATAGCGACCGTTCATTCGTCGCTGACGCGACGACCGTTCCTTACGGGGTTCTGTTCCGGGGCATGAATGCCCCGGCTAAACTCAACACGTCGCTACGCGACGAAGTTCGAAACTTATGGGTCTAGCCGAATACAAAAAGAAACGCCGCTTCAGCAAAACGCCCGAGCCTGGCCCGGAAAAGAAAACTTCCGAGTTGGGCAACATCTTCGTCGTGCAGAAACATCGCGCGACGCAGTTGCATTACGACTTTCGTCTGGAAGCCGACGGCGTGCTCCTGTCGTGGGCAGTCCCGCGCGGCCCTTCGATGGATCCGACGGTGAAGCGCATGGCGGTGCACGTCGAAGATCATCCGGTGGCCTACGCCAACTTTGAAGGCGTGATTCCTGAAGGCGAATACGGCGGGGGCACGGTGATGGTTTGGGACTTTGGAATCTACGGCCCTGAAAACACAAACAACGTTTCGAAAGCGATCGCTAAAGGCGAACTGAAATTCGCTTTGCTCGGCCAGAAGCTAAAGGGCTCGTTCGTGCTCGTGCGCACGCGCGATCGCCAATGGCTTCTGATCAAGCACCGCGACAAGTATGCGAAGGAAGAAGACATCGCTGAGACTGAGCCGTTTTCGGTGTTAACCAAGCGCACGCTCACCGAGATTGCCGAAGACGAAGGCGGTAACGTGAGGAAAGCCGCGACCGGCGATCCGAAAAAACTTCCACGGCGTCGTGGCATCAAGCGCCGCAAGAAAGGCGCGAAGAAGAAAGTCTGGACGAAGTGAGTTGGAGCGCCGACATTGTTGTTGGCGGTTCGCGGGCGTTTACCAGAGCCATCGTCCGCCTTCCTGCGCCGAATTTTTCGGAAGGCCTGACTACTGCCGGTTTCGGTGCTCCCAATTACGAGCGCGCCCTCACGCAGCATGAAGCTTATTGCGTCGCGCTGGAGCAATGCGGGTTGACGCTGATCAGGCTCGAAGCTGACGCGCTTCATCCGGATTCCACTTTCGTTGAAGACACGGCTGTATTAGTCACGCACCACCAGGGCACTCGGGCCGCCGAACCCTACGATGACGTTGACGGCAGGTCCCACCCGCTGACGCAGGTGGTACTGACAAGACCGGGTGCGGATAGTCGCGCCGGCGAAGTTGCAAGCATCGGGGAGGTGCTTTCGGACTTCTATCCCTCGTTGTTTTCTATTCAATCTCCCGGAACGCTGGACGGCGGCGACGTCTGCGAAGCTGGGAATCATTTCTTCATCGGCATCTCCGCGCGCACGAATGAAGCGGGCGCGCAACAGTTGGCGGAGCTGCTGGCGTCATTCGGTCACACGACCAGCTTCGTGGATATCCGAGGTCTCAACGGAAAGGAGTCAGTACCGGGAGCGGTAGCGACCGGTTCGGCCTTCGAAGGAATTCTCCACTTGAAAAGTGGACTCTCCTATATCGGGGATCAGCGTCTGGTGGTGATTGACGCGCTGGCCAAGCACAAGGATTTCGGCAAATATGATCTTGTTCGCGTGAATGACGACGAGACGTATGCGGCAAACTGCGTACGGGTCAGAGATCATGTCCTGGTGGCGGCGGGCTTTCCGGTATTGACAGAAAGGCTGCGAGAACTGGGTTATCAAACGATCGCGTTAGAGATGACCGAGTTTCAGAAGATGGACGGCGGATTGAGTTGTTTGTCGCTGCGGTTCTGAAGCGAAGCGGCGCACGTTGTCGCCGGCGCCGAGCGCGCAAGTTAGCCGTCTTCAGACGGCCTGCCCGCAGGGTTACTAGACTGGGCGTTTGACGCCCGGGCAGGGGGCTTAGCAGAATCCCGTAGCCCGTTTCAACGGGCTTACCCCTGGTGGCTTTAGCCGGGTTGCTAAAGCTGTTGACTCAAAGCACGCTGAAGCACGCTAATGGTCAAGTGCTCAGCTAACCCAGCGCTAAAAGCGCTGGTCTAGTAACCCTGCGGGAAATCCGTCTGAAGACGGATGGATTGACGAGTTGGCCAAGCGCACGGTTTTCCTTGATGGCGATCTTCTGGTAGCACACGACGCTGAGGACGGGAACAATGGGAGCCTTATTACTTGTTGGTGTGCTGTTCGTCTTGATCGGAATCGCCGTGTTGATTAGCGGCGGCGTAGCGGCGGTGAAGCAGGCGCGGAAGTCTGGGCGCGGCGTGGCGACAACGGGCACGGTCGTCGATCTGGTGAGCCGAGTCTTCAATCCGGGCAGCGCGGGAGTCTATTGCCCGGTGGTGGAATTCACCACTGCATTGGGTCAGCCCGTGCGATTTGAGTCTCAGTTTGGGACGATGCCCGCAAGTCATCAGGTGGGCCAGTCGATTGCGGTCCGTTACGATCCCGCCGATCCGCAGAAGGCTGAGGTTGATTCGGCAACTGCCAACTGGTTTGTGCCCGGATGCACGATCGCGATGGGACTAATCTTTTTCGTGATGGGTTTGGTGTTCGTAGTGATCGGAATCGTGGTGCTAGCCAATCAGCCTTCGTGATTACATCCGCAGATTACGCCGATTCCACAGATTCAAAACGGCATACGAGCAAGGAGGCTGCTCTGGGAATTCCAGCATCCTTCCGGGTTTCTTTGTTCGGCGTAATCCGCGTAATCTGCGGATTCTAGTACTTCGGAGTCACGCCCAAGTTTGTGAACAAAAACGCGTAGATGTCTGTCTGCTGTTCCAGCGTCTTTGTAGTGCTGCTGGCGCCGTGACCTGATTTGGTGTCGATGCGAATCAGGATTGGGTTATCGCCGCCCTGCGCCGCTTGCAGCGCCGCCGCATATTTGAAGTTATGCGCCGGCACCACGCGGTCATCATGATCAGCGGTCGTAATCAGCGTCGCCGGATACTTCGTGCCCGCCTTGACGTTATGGATTGGCGAATAGGCGTAGAGCGCCTTGAACTGTGCTTCGTTCTGCTCGCTCGAACCATAATCCGAAATCCAGGCCGCGCCGATGGTGAACTTGTGAAAGCGCAGCATGTCCATCACGCCGGCCTGTTCGACTACCGCCCGGAACAATTCGGGTCGCTGGTTTGAGCATGCGCCTACCAGTAATCCGCCGTTCGAGCCGCCATGAATGGCCAGCTTGCCGGGCGAAGTGTACTTCTGCGCGATTAAATATTCCGCCGCGGCGATAAAGTCGTCGAACACGTTCTGCTTTTTCAGCTTGGTGCCGGCTTCGTGCCATTTCTCGCCATACTCGCCGCCGCCACGCATGTTCGCCGACGCGTACACGACGCCCTGCTCGAGCAAAGCAATTCGCAAAGCGCTGAATCCCGGATTCGTCGTGATGTTGAAGCCGCCGTAGCCATACAACACGGTCGGATTATTGCCGTCGAGCTTGAGGCCCTTCTTGTAAGTCACGAACATCGGCACGCGCGTGCCGTCTTTGCTGTTATAGAAAACCTGCTTCACTTCATAGTCCGCTGCTTTGAAGCCGGGAATATCCACCGTGCGAAATACTAATGACTTCTTCGTCGCGATGTCGTATTTGAAGATTGTCGGCGGATAATTGAACGAGGTGAAGCTGTAGAAGACGAATTTGTCATCATTGCGTCCGCCAAATCCGCTGGCCGAGCCGAGTCCGGGAAGTTGAATTTCGTTCTCCAATTTTCCGTCGAGGCTGTAGACGTAAGCGCGCGTGGTCACGTCTTTCAGATAAGTCGCAAACAGCTTCCCGCCCACCGTCGAAGTGATCTCCAGCGGTTCCGGGCGTTCCGGCAGAACGTCTTTCCACGACTTTGTCTGCGGATCGTAGAGCACGACTTTGCCGTTCGGCGCGCCGTGATTCGTCTCGATCAGGAATTTGCCATTGACGTCATCGATTACGCCATAACTGTCATCGCCAATCTCAGCAACGATGGGAGTGAACGGCTTGTCTCCCTGCGCCAGCTCGCGGAAGAAGAGTGAATCACCTCTCTTCCCTGCGGAAGAGTCCGAGACACCAAGAATCTCAAAGCGCTGGTCCTCAGTCACGCCCATCGACTGACGGCGTTGCGGGTGTTCGTTGTCTTCGTAAAGCAGTTTGTCTTCTGATTGCGGCGTGCCGACTTTGTGATAGTAGATCTTTTGAAACTCGTTCTTCGTCGTCATCTTTCTGCCTTTTTCAGGCTCGGGATAACGGTTGTAGTAGAAGCCTTCGTCGCCTCGCCACGACGCGCCCGAAAATTTGACCCACTGAAGATGATCGGGCAGAGCTGTTTTCGTCGCTGCGTCCAGCACGTAGAGATCATTCCAGTCTGAGCCACCTTCCGAGATTCCATAGCCGACATATTTTCCCGTCCGCGACAGAGAAAAAGCTCCCAGTCGCGACGTTCCGTCGGCGGAAAACTTGTTCGGATCGAGCAAGAGTTCAGGCGTTCCGTCCAGACCCTTTTGAATATAGAAAACGCTTTGATTCTGCAGGCCGTCGTTCTTTGAGAAGATGAAGTTCTCGCCGCGGCGCGTCGGAGCAGCGAATTTCGGATAATTGAGCAGCTTGGTCAGACGATCCTTGAGCTGCGGTCGGTAAGAAATCTTGTCGAGATAACCAAAGGTGACTTTGTTCTCGGCCTCGACCCACGCGGCGACCTCCGGCGCGTTGTCATCCTCCAGCCAGCGATAAGGATCAGCGACCGTCGTCCCGAAGTAAACGTCAACGACATCTACTTTTTTCGTCTCGGGATACGAAAGACGTGATGCGCCATCACCACCTTGCGCGCGCACGAGGCGCAAGGGCGTGGAAAGCGACATGGCCACGAGAGCCAGTGCAGCTAGCGTCAGAAAGGCAAACTTGATCTTCTTCATTGGATTGGTCCTCCGGAGATTCATGTGAAAACACCTGGCGTCGGCGCACATACTCTAGTCGAGGCGCAGGAAAAATCCAACTCGGTACGGAACCGCTAGCGGTAGCGAGCGGGTTGACGCACATTAACCCGGTCGCATCCACCACCCCACGCGGGCTGCCCGCGTGGGGACGCCGGTCCGCTCCCGGTTCGGTATCTGCCGCCCGCTTCGCGGGCTCGTTCATTCTTTTGGTGGTCATCCACGGGCTCACGCCCGTGGCTACAACTCTGCCGCTTGCTCCGCAAGCTGATCACGTTGTCTCATTAGGCGCTCTTAATGGCGCGCAAGAAAGGAGGCGCGATCGTATGCATACTGCGTTCATAATTTTCTCGTCGCTGTTGCTTGGTCTGTACCCTGCTGGAATCAGTTCGCGCGCGCCGATGTTGCCGATTACTGATTCAACATTACCGGCCACCCAAGTGATTCTTTTGGGGACGGGAACGCCTTATCCTGACCCGGCAGCCTCGGGACCGGCAACCGCAGTGGTTGTCAGCCGGCGCGTGTTTCTGTTCGACGTAGGCGCGGGAGTGTTGCGGCGCTTGAGCGCGGCGAACCTCCCCATCAACGGACCAGAGGCGCTTTTCATCACGCATCTGCACAGCGATCACACGCTGGGCTACGCGGATTTGATTTTGACATCGTGGGTGATGCGCAGGCGCACGCCGTTCCCGGTATACGGCCCGCGTGGTTTGCGCAGAATGACTGGCCATCTGCTTGCCGCATATTCGGAAGACATTCGCATTCGCACCGAAGGGTTAGAGCATGAAGTCGCCGGCGGCTATCGCGTCGACGTACATGAGATTCGCGCCGGCGTCGTTTACGAAAAGGATGGCGTGCGCGTCACCGCGATTGCAGTGCAGCACGGAGCGTGGAAAGAGAGTTTCGGTTATCGTATCGATACCGCCGATCGCTCGATCGTGATTTCCGGAGACACGCGGCCAAGCGAAGCGCTGGCCAAAGCGGCGCGCGGCGTGGACATTCTGATTCACGAGGCTTACTCTGCGTCACGACTCGCGCCGGAAGATCGACCGGGCGGCAATGACTGGCCGCGCTATTGTCGCGAGTATCACACCTCGGATGTGGAACTTGGCGGGTTGGCTGCGCGAGTTCAGCCAAAGTTACTGATTCTCGATCACATCATTCGCATGGGCGCGAGCGATGAAGAGCTGCTCGCGGGCGTGCGCGCCGGCGGCTATCTGGGTCGCGCGGTGATCGGAAAAGATCTGGAGAGGTATTGAGAATGAATGAAGCGGCGCTGGGTTTTCGCGTGAAGTCTGGCTGGGCGATGGTCGTGCTCCTCTCTGGCGCATCGTCCTCACCAAGAGTCATTGACCGTCGCCGAATTGAGCTTGCCGATCCAGCCGTTCCGGACTCATCTCAACCGTTTCATGCTGGACTTGATCTTCCGAAGGCTGCCGGCGCGAAAGCAGTAGCGCGCCTGGTCAGATGCGTCGAGCAATCCTCAGAGCGCGCCGTCGCTGAACTGATCAAGCATTATCGGGCCGGTGACTATCGCATTGTGGGTGCAGGAATCGTCGTCGGCAGCACCGTCGATCCGCAAACGATCAAGAACGATCACATACGCGCACACGCCGAAGAAGGTCGGCTGTTTCGCGTGGTGATTGAGAACGCGCTCAAGCTGTCGCGCTTGAAGTCTTCAGTCACGCGTGAAAAAGACTCGATGAGTGAAGGAACGAAGGCGCTCGGCATCTCCGAACGAAAACTCAGAGCCAAGCTGGCAACAATGGGAAAAGCAGTTGAGGGATCGTGGCGCGCTGAAGAGAAGGCGGCGACCCTTGCGGCCTGGATGGAACTCGTGCGTCGGAGTCGAAGCCGAATTCAAACTTGAAAGGGTTAGTGGGCACGGAGCGGCGGAGCGTCGAAGGCCCGTGAGGTCGCCTTTACTTACTCGATTGCCCGTTCGACTTCTGAACGGAGACTTTTGAGGCAATTCCGGAGCTGGAGGCTTGCGCGTCGGCTAATTGAGCGGGACCTTCCGCGCTTGGGGGCGCGTGCCCGATGTCCGCAGCCGCGACCACAAACAATAAAGCCGTCACGCCCAGCGTGGCGAGAATGTAAAGCAAGGCAGTTTGCTCGAAAAAGATGAGCAGGAAAACCAACATCCCAAGGGCAGCGATCCAAAGATACGTGAACCCTCGTCGTCGCTTTATTTTGTTCGTCTTTATTCGTTGACTCATAATCTTTTCGGTCTCGGCTCGCGTGGAAACAATGGAAAGGCTGGCGTGCTATTCGCCAGCCTTTCCAGCTACGAACTTGACTCTTTCAGCTCAGTAAAAAACGCGTTGGGGCAGTAATCCGACGCTGCTTTTGCCCATATTCAAAAAGAGATCTGCGAGACTCTTTGGGGCAAGTGGTCCGCTGTTCCGGACATCGATAATATCGTAGGGCTGTAGCAGTACGTCTTTCGCACGTCCCTTTCTGATTGCGTCATAGTTGAACTTCAAATCTTCCTGGCCGATCAACCCATCCTTCTTACGATAAATGTGAACTTCGCCAGTATTCGCGAGCCTTTGCGACCCTCCCGCCATCGCGATGGCCCGACCCAACGTGAGTTCATCTTTCATGAAGATCGGTTGAGGGGCCAGCACCGCGCCGGTAACATAAACCGGTTCCCCTTCCATCACGATGACCACATCGCCCGGGCGTATGAATGGGTCTCCGCGTTCGTTGCTAAGTTCCCTGAGCTTATAACTTTCAATCTGGCTTTCAACCGAAGAAGTAGCTGAGGCGCGCTTGATTACCACCTCGCCGGGTTCCGGACACATCTCAGGTTGAGTATGTATCACCTGGACCGTTCCGCTGGCGCGTTCAGTCCAGCCGCCACTTCGAGCGATCAACTCATGCAAGCGCACGCGCCGCATCATTGTAACCATCATTGGATTGCGCACCGCGCCATAAAGCGTTGCCGGTGGACGGCTGTTGCGCTGAGAGATTCGCACGCTCACTTGCGGATTTCTGATGTAGGTCGCATACGCGGTGGCGATTGACTTCTGCACTTCCTTTTCAGTAAGACACTGCGCGCGAATCGGCTTTTCGAGAAACGGGAGCGAGGTGATATTGCCGTCGCCGTCGATTTCAGCCTGCGTGTTCAAATCCGATTGGCCGAAAACGCGAACATCCAAAACGTCGCCAGGTCCGAGCAGGTAATTTCTTACCCCTTGAAAGTCGGTTGCCGGCGATTGGCTCGGCGGCTCCTGCGCCAGCACTGAAAGCACCGCGGCCAGACTGACAATCGTAATCAAGAGAATTCGTGTTTTGTTCATAGCCAAACCTCAATTCGCTGTAACTCAGGGAGCTGTCTCAATCTCAAAATTGCCCGAACATGCTCTCCGCGTTGAGCGCTGAAACGTGCACCACTAGTGACGGCGAGCTTATCGCTTCAAACGCATGCCCGGTAATGCGAATCCATTGAATAACCAGTTGCAATGATCGCACAAAAGGTTGTAGATGCCAAACAATCGCAGATACCACGGCGTCCGGCGATAGCCGCGCCGAATCCTGGTACTGCCGCACTTGGGACACCTGCGCTTGAGCATTTTTCCCACCGCCTTTCGCCGGAATGCATTCAGCGTCACCAAAGCGCGTCGGGGATTCAAGGTCTCCGTCGTCTGGTCGTACTCGAACCGTTTTGTTCTGGCGCGTTCATGGCCCGCTGCGTGGCCAGACGCGCCCGCAGCAATTCTATTTCTCTTGTCACTCGCTCAGCCGCGGCGCCGCGATCGTCGGTAGGGGCGTCGCGCGTAAGATAAAACAAGGCATCGCGGTAGCAATCAATCGCCCTGCGGTAGTAGCCCTTAAAAGATGCTCGCTCCGCCAGTTCAACCCAATGCGCGACGCGGCTCGAAGTAATGAATTCACGAACCGCGCCGGCCGACTCGTTAAGTTCTTCTTCGTCGGGATAAATCTTCAGGGCGGAATCGATGCAATCGAGCGCGCGATTAGCAACTTCAACTTTTTCGTAAAGGCGAACCCGCTGCTGCGCTTCGCGCGTCAGAGTACGCGCCGAACCTCGGGCCCACGTCAGTAAATGGTGCTTTTGCAAAGTTCGCACCCGATCCTGTCCCGAGCGCAGCGCTACCCGGTTTTCCGGAGCCAAGCCAGGCGACCGCAAAGCTTCTTCGGCACTGGCAAGATAATCACCGCACAAACGATAGGCTTCGAGGTGCGCCTCAGGATTCGATTCGGACGCGTCGGCTTTCGCCGAACGTTTTTGCACCACGCGCAGAGCTGAAGCATGCGAACTAACCGATTGCATGTTGACTAACTTCGAAGGCATCTCGCCCGATTCGCGCGGACGCTCCTGGTGCTTGTCTTGTTCCAGAAGATAGCGAGCCAGTGAACGGCGCACTACAATCTCGCGGGCCGAAGCCGCTACCAGCATGACCACGCTGGCCGCCAGGCCGGCCGGCACCCAGGGGCTTTCTTCACCCTGCAACATCCACCAAAGGATGAAGAAAAGAACGGCCGCGGCGGCAGCCGCAGCCGCCATGAAACCTGATGCTGAAGGGAGACGTGGGCGCCGGCCTCGCGGAGAAGAGTCTCGCGACCGTCGCGCATTGCTCGATCTGTAGAAGCCCGAATCCTGCGATTCCATCAATACTGCTTTCCGACTGAAGGTCAAGATGAGGGAGAAACTTCGCTATAAAGACTCGGTCTGCAAACGAATCAAAACACCACGGAGCCGCCACAGCTCTCGAGCAAATGATTGGACGACAAATTATAGTCAACTGTGAACGGTCTATGTCAATATGTCTAGCCGAATTCAGCTCTTGGAGTTTACCTTATGCCGAAAGCCGGTCGCTGATTTCTTAACACACTTTCAGTTGTTGAGGTCTTATTTATGGAGAGGAACCCAGGTGACAAAGTGGTTCTGGTAACCGGAGCGACTTCCGGTATTGGCAGGGCCGTGGCTTTGCGTTTCGCGGAAAGCGCCGCGCGTGTCGTGGCAGTCGGACGCAACCCGGAGGCGTTGCGCGAAGTTCGTGACGCGATCACGAAAGCGGGCGGCGAGCCGCTGACCGTAGCTGCGGACGTTACTAAAGAGGAGGATTTGCGTCATTTGATGCAACACGCCCTCGGCGAATTTGGGCGTCTCGACGTTTTAGTCAACGCCGCCGGTCACATCTCCACCGGCTCGATTGAAGATACTTCGCTCGCGGCCTGGGACAAGATGCTGGACGTAAACCTGCGCGCCGTATTTCACCTGATGCAGCTCGCCACGCCGCATCTGATCGAGACGCAGGGCAACATCGTCAACATTTCCAGCGTGACGGGCCTGCGCTCTTTCCCCGGTGTGCTGGCCTACTGCGTCTCCAAAGCCGGCGTGGACCAGTTAACGCGGTGCGCCGCGCTCGAACTCGCGCCGAAAAACGTTCGCGTGAACGCGGTTAATCCCGGCGTTACGGTCACTGAGATACACAAGCGCGGCGGAATGAACGAGGGAGATTACGAACGTTTTTTGGAGCGCTCCAAAACTACGCATCCTATCGGACGCGTCGGCCAGTCGAGTGAAGTTGCCGAGCTGGTGTTTTATCTGGCCTCGGAAAAAGCCTCCTGGATTACGGGCGCCACGTATTCGATCGATGGCGGGCGCGCGCTGACTTGCGCACGGTGAGGCGCGAAGTCTAGGCGTGCTCGTGTCCGTCTTCCAAAAGCCTGGCGATCGTCGATGGCAGTTCACTAATCTGCTCCGGCTTTTTCAGAAAGGCATTCACGCCGGCGCCCCAGGCTTCAGTCTCGCAATCACTGCCGGAAAGCATCACGATCGGCGTCCGGCGATGGTGGGTCATTTTCCGGGCGCGCTGCACCAACTCCAGACCGCTAAGTCCCGGAAGATCGTTATCGACCACAAGCAAATCATAATGGTCGTTGCCGGTGAGCTTCCGCAACGCGCTGTCGCCGTCCGTGCAAAGCTCGACGCGCCAGTCTTCCGGCGCGCACATTTCATCAACCAGTTTGGCGATGAGCGTGTTGTCCTCAACGTGCAGAATCGAAATCTGCGATGTGGCCCGTTCCGCACTGAACTTTACGACCTTCCTGGGAGTCCTTCTGGGCTTGGAAAAAATGTGGCGTCTTCGCTTCCGAATGGCGGATCTGGTATTGAGCAAATTCTTGTGGCGGGTGTTTATTAAGGCGATGAGGCTCTGATGATGTTTGAAGCCGAGCAAGCGGGCGGCTTTTGTTACGGACCCTCCGGTGTCTCTGAGCGCGCGCTCGATCAAGGCCCTTTCAATTTTCACTACCTCCTGTCTGAACGAGAACCCCTTCCACGATTGTTCATTCGCTTCTGAATCCTGATCGTCCTCCGCGGCAGTCAACGCAGCAATCACCGCGCGCGCACAAGAGATTAGGCGCTTTTTCGCTGATGGATCTTGAGACTGCTCGAGGAGATCGACCGCAGATTCGTAGATCGAGGCCAACTCTCTGGCCGAAGTCTGCTCGCCAAGTTCTTCGATGATGCTCAACTTCGCTCGGCCCGAGCCTTCCAGGTCACCCGCCGTCTCAGCAACTTCAATCGCGCGTTCCAGCAGCGCTTTCGAACGTGAGTAGTTACCCAGGCGCGCCAACGCGGTCCCGTGAGTCGTCAGCGCTTCCGCCAACAGCGCCTGCTCGCCGCCCTTCTCCAGCGTCTTTACGGCCTGCCGAGCAAACCGCTCCGCCTCAACGATGCGATCTTCGGCAAGTAGAGTGCGCGCGCGAGTATCGTCAACTTGGGCAGCCGTTCCTACATCTTTCAGTTCGAGGAAGAGGTGGCGAGCGCGATCGAGATGCTTGTGTGCGTCTTTATATCTTCCGATCGTAAAGAGCAGATACCCGAGATTGTTCTCCACCCGAGCGAGATACCGTTCGTTTCCCGCTTGCTCGAAGTGGAAACTCGCGGCTGCAAACTCTATGAGTGACTGGTCGATGTAATCGGCTCGCTCTTCTGCGAGGCCCCTACAGTTCAGCAGAGTGGCTAGGCTATTATGAAAGGCTCCTTTGAGAGCATGATCGTTGGTTGCGTCGACCAATGGCTTGGCTTCCTTAAAGATACTCAATGCCTCGCTATACCTAGCCGCTGTCTTTTCAACTACCGCACTCCGAATTAAAGCGATTGCTCTTATTTCACTTTTGCTGTCGCGGAGCTCGTCTATTACCTGCCTAAGGACTACCCGCGCTTCATCGAACGCGCCTTCGCGCCAATAACATACTGCGAGATCAGCGCGTGCCTCAGCTACTCTCTCAGACTGACCAAGCTCGGCAAATATCTCTATGCTCTGCGTGATCAGATTCTTTGCCGTCTCCTGGCTACCCGCGGCCTGCTGTGCACTGCCCTGCCATCCGGCCAACGCCCCAACTCGAAGCAGGACTTCGGCCGATGTCATTGGCTCAAGTCCCTCCAACGTTGGTGATCCGTGATGCTCGGGCCAGAACTCGCTCAGTGCCTCGCAGGCGGCTTCATACTCGCCAGCCTTCTCAAGTTGCTTGGCCAAACGGCAGCAAAGCTGAGCTCGCTCTCCCAGTGCTAGACCGCGACACTGTTCTTCAAGGGCTGTTAGCTGAGACTGTAAGTTCATGTGAGGTTTACCTTTCTGTATACTCGATAAAAAATATGCATTAGGATGCGCGGGCTGGCGTCACTCGCCCTATTGAAAGCCGGCGCCGCCTCTGAAAACAGCGTCCTCTTGTTCGTTTTCAAACAAGAACCGCAACACGAAACACGAAGTTAAGGAGAAAACCATGAAGAACCTAAAAAGACTCGTCGCTACTGCCGCTTTGACCTGCATGCTAGGCCTTTCCGCTTTCGCAGGCGAGACGTCAGCACCACCCTGTGCGCCACCCGCACCGGGACAAACGGAAACAATGCCGTGCACCGGTCAGCCAATGACGCCCGATGACCCCGCAGCTCCAGGCCAACCGAGCGCTCCAGCCGCTTCAAACGCGGGAACCGAGTACTTGGTCACCGACGCGGCGATCAGTCTGTTCGAAAGCCTGCTGCCGATCTTCTAGCAGCCGCTGCTTTGATTCCAACAACTTTCTCAAGTTGCCACTGATACTCTTACTGGCAACACAGTTGTAGTGTGCTTACTTCTTTTGAGAGTCCCCGGATTGGCCTGAGCCTGACGAGGAGGCCCTCTGAGCCGCGTAGCATAAACCCTCACTTGAGTCGAATGCAACCATCTATCAGATTTCACGTAAGCGACTGACGCGCGTCGCCTTAGTGTAGGTGGCAACGACTCGCGCAAGATTAGTTGATTGACGTAATTAGAGAAACGGCAGGCGCGCGCTGACTTTCGCGCGCTGCCGTGTCAGAAGCCCGACCGTGAGGGAGGGCCATGAGACACAAGCGGTACCATGCTCTCCCTCACGGTCGGGCTTGCGGACACTCTGGCTGTCGGCTTCGAATCTGGATATACTGCGCCTGCATTTCAGACGGACCCATTTTGCGAACAGGATGAACAACGCTTTCACCCCTAATGCTTTTCCGCCGGGTCGCCCGGTGGCTATCCGATCCTCCGGCCATCAAAACGCGCTCAAGATAATTCTCGGAATCTTCTTCGCGATGATCGCCGCGCTGCTTGGTTTGGTGGTGCTGCTGCTGATCGGCGCTGAAACCGGCCCCGTGCAGTTGTTGATCGGATTGATTTGCGCGTGTTTGCCTGTGCCGCTCTACATAATGCTGCTGTTGTGGATCGACCGCTACGAATCCGAGCCGCTGTGGATGCTAGCGACGGCTTTTTTTTGGGGCGCGGCGATCGCGGTTTTCTTCGCTTTCATTCTGAATACGGCAAACGAAGTTATTGTCGCTTCGGCGACCAACAACTCGCGCATCGGCGAGAACTTCGGCGCGGTCATCTCTGCGCCAATTGTAGAAGAGAGCGCCAAAGCTTTAATTCTTTTCGTGCTGTTCTTCTGGAAGAGGGACGAGTTTGACGGCATCATCGACGGGATAATTTACGCCGGCATGGTGGGGCTGGGCTTTGCGATGACGGAGAACATCGCTTACTACGGTCGAGCCGTGCAGGGCGGCGTCGGCAGCCTGACATTTATTTTTATTCTCCGGGGCATGATCGCGCCTTTTTCTCATCCGCTGTTCACGAGCATGACCGGCATCGGCCTCGGCTGGTCTCGACAGTCCGACAATGGCTTCGTGAAGATCACGATGCCGGCTCTGGGTTTCATGCTCGCGGTCTTGATGCATGCGACCTGGAACGGCTCCGCGACCTTCGGTGGCGGCGCCGGATTTATAGCTGCCTATTTTTTGATCATGGGACCGGCATTCATCATCACGCTGATGACGATCTTCTTTTCTCTGCGGCGCGAAGGCCACATCGTACGTCGCTTTCTCTATGTCGATTGCGAACGCGGACTGTTAGAGCCACAGGAATACGAAAAGCTTTGCACCATTCGCGGCCGCATGGGAATGTCCTGGAATGCACTGACGACGCGAGGATTTTCGACGTGGCGCACAAGAATGCGCTGTAATCAGATTGCCAGCGAGCTGGCTTTTCATCGCAGCCGCGTAACGCGCGGTTTCGGACGCAATCCGCAAACGGCAGAGGAGCGAGAGAACCAATATCTGCAAATGTTGCAGGACTTGCGGCGGCAACTTACTAATGTCGCGCGACCGCCGCGCTAGGGACGGTTTGTGGCGGATGGAAAACTCTCGCGCGTCTTGCTGTGGTTGGCTTATACTTGGGCGCGCTAACTGAACCTGGATCCCAATACACCGACCGTTGAACATTCAACTCTTACCCAGCTCGTTCGACGCCGACGGGCGCGCTACTTCGGCCCAGCGGTTGACTTGCTTCCTGATCGACGAGCGCCTCGCCGTTGACGCCGGGAGCATAGGGATCGCTTTGACCGAAGCCCAGCGCCGCACCGTGCGCGACGTGATCATCACGCATCCTCACATGGATCACATCGCCAGCCTGCCGATCTACGTGGACGATCTTTTCGCGGAAGTTGAAGAGCCAATCCGCATTCACGCAACTCAGGAAGTAATCGATCTGCTGAAGCGAGATGTATTCAACGATAATGTCTATCCCCGATTCGACGTCCTCCGAAACGAGCGTGGACCAGTGATGCAGTACGTGCCGTTTATTATCGGCAAAGAATTTCGCATTGCTCACCTGACCGTGACCGCCGCTCCGGTCAATCACATCGTGCCGACCGTCGGCCTGTTGGTTTCTGACGGCAAGGCGACCGTAGCGTTCAGCTCTGACACGGCCGAGACTGAAGAATTCTGGACCATGGTCAACCGCGCGCCGCGGATCGATGCGCTGTTCATCGAAGCTTCGTTTCCGAACTCGATGCGCCAGCTTGCCGAAGCATCAAAACATCTCACGCCGGAAATGCTGAGCAAAGAACTGGGCAAGCTCAATCACAACAGCATGGACATTCTGGCGGTGCATTTGAAACCGGCTTACCGCGAAACCGTGGCGAAAGAATTAGCGGCGCTGGGAATCGACAATCTGAGTGTGATGGAACCGGGGCGGGTTTATGAGTGGTAATTGCTCTTGCCTCTTAACTCCTAATCCTCTCGAATTCTTTTTCCGCGTGCTCGCCTGACGCTCCTTCCAACAGCACGCGTCCACTGGGCAATAAAGTGACGACGCGAAACGTTCGCTCGGAAGTTTCCCGGCCGGGCATCACTTCAGCGCGAAAGATGACTCTCATACCGGGCCGCGCCCAGGTGTTTTCCAGCGCCGCCATTTCGCGTCGGCGTTTGCGGCCAGAGCCGCTTTTCGTTTTCATCAATACGGCTCCAATCGCGCCCACCGCGGCGGCTCCCAATGCCAGCCCTCCCAGCAAACGCTTTGTGCTGTTTCTCATCTGCTGTTTTTAGTGTCAGAACCGGGAGCGGTAGCGACCGGATCAGAGAGGCTACTTGAGTTTATGATCCCGTCGCTACCGCTCCGGGTTCTGACACAATTCCAAAACACTAAGAAGGCGCGACTGCCGCTTTCGTTGGCTGCGGCCGCCGCGCCTTTTGAAATTGCCATCGCGCAATCCGGATTCACTGGCATAAAGGATCGAGCCTGACATTGATCGTCGGCAAGCCGCTCAGCGCGCGGTCCGCGTTGATTTGCGTAAAGCTCGCCCATTCTGCAGGCAACTTGTCTTCGACAAAGATCGCCTCGACCGGACATTCGGGAACGCACGCGTCACAGTCGATGCAGGTTTCCGGATGAATCACCAGCATGTCATCGTCGAGATGAAAAGCGTCGACCGGACAAACCAGGACGCAGTCCGTGTAGCGACAATTCACGCAGGGTTCGGCAACGATGTAAGTCATCCGAAGTCAGCCTCCAGCTATGATTAAGTTATTGCGTCTCACTTGGAATTACTTGCCGCAAAGAATCCTACCACAGATTTCCGCCGCCGAGCCAAGCGCCCATCGCAGAACTACGGTTCGCGTTTCCAGTTCGGTATCGGTGTCGAGTTTGAAAAATCATAGAACTCAAGATCGACTTCTGCGTACATCTTGGCCAGCAAAATTATCTGTCCCGTGTGCATCGAAAAGTGTTCGACGACGTGCAGCACTGCTTCCAGCGCCGACACTTCCAGCCCCTGAATCCGATGCTTCGCGAGCAGCTTGTCGGGATCGAGCCGCGCTAAAACAGTTACCGCTTCATCAACAGTCCGCTTCAATTTGTCAAACAGTTCCGCGCGCGGAATCTCGCCGCGCTGGGCAAACTCTGAATCGCGATCTCGACTATCGGTCGCATCGCCGAGACCGCAAACGATCCACTGGCGCACGTTTCCGCTCAAATGCAGCAGAAGATTTCCTATACTGTTCGACTGTTCGTTCGCGCGCCACCAAATCTGCTCGTCCTTTAGCAGTCCGAGGCAGCGCTCGATCTTTGGCAAAAAGTCCTTGGCAAGATGGTACTGCGACTGCGCAATGAAGGCCTGGCCGATGTCACTCATGAATTGTCCGCACAACCGCGTAGCGGTTGGATAAATAGCCGTGGCCAGCTTCCACGGACCTACCGCGCAAATAGCAACCGACTCTGAAAGGGTCGAACACTCACACGTTACCAATTCGACCCTTGCAGGGTCGTGACCCCTTTGTTGATTCTGACCCGGTGGCGTTGCCACCGGCTATTAAATTCGTCGCTGCGCGGACAAGGCAGTCAACCCCAGTCAGCCCGCCGCGGGATGGCCGTAGGGAGGGCTTGCTTCACCTCAAAAGACGCGCAGGGTGTACATGCGTGGCATCGCGCTGGGCGCGCCCGTGCGATTCAAGGTGACTTCGACGTAGTACAAGTTGTTAGTGAAGTCTATGGTGGCGTTAGGAAAAACGCACGTAGCGCACGGGTGATCGCTGCTCCGATTGCGCGTGATACACAACAACACCGGTTCCACGCTACAGGCTGTGATCTGAAACAGCTTGGCTTCGATGATGGTGTTTATGGGCGCGTTCGAACCCATCTCCAACGTACGCCAGCCCGGCCTATTCGGGTTGGCGTTATTGTCAAAGGTATTGGTCACGTTGTAGCGAGCAACGACGACAGTGCCGGTGGAATTGGGTTTGAATCCGATGTCGGCGGTGCCGAAAGCGTAGATATTCAGCGAAGCCTCGTCCACCGCCCCGGTCGAGCCGACAGCTGTCCACGGTCGGGCTGGCGCTGCCTGAACGGCGGGTTTGCCGGCAGAAGTGACCGCCGGCGCGCGACCACTCAACGACGCCAGCAGCAAGACGGCCAGTGCAGCGACGAAGACCAGGCAGGTTTTGTTTCTATGTTGTTGCGCAACATCGTGTTTCATGATCATTACTCCTCCTCTATTTCCTGTTCTTCCGAACGGCGCTTGTGTTTCGCTTTGCGTCGCGCCGGACTCGCTTTCTCGTCAGGCTTGGCGTGCGCGATCGGATAACCCGGAGGCGCCAGCGGCCGGCGGATAGAATCAACGATCGATTTCTTGCGCTTTCGGTGCTTCGCGCGTGCAGACTTCATCGCCTTGTGTTCGGAGTGAATTCCGGCGCGATGCTATCGCCGCGCGGCGCGAGTGTCAAACGGTTTTCTTAGCGGTCACTACAGCCCTGAAAAGGCCGGGCGAATCGCGGCTCCGCCGCCTGATGTGCGGAAAGGCTGCGCCTTTCCGGGGCGCGCTCTTACTTAATCAATGAGGCTACGTCTCATGTTCCGAGGCGCAGCCTCGAAAAAAGTCGGGCGGTTGCCGGAAAGCCACAGGCTTTCCGCACATCAGGCGGCAGAGCCGCGAGGAGAGTTCCCAACCTTTAATTTCGAAGGGTGTAAGGAGCGAGCCCTAGGCTTCGTTCGGCTGTTGGCGGGCGCGAATCAGGTTGTCGAACGCTTCGGTGGTTTCAATTCGTTGCTTCTGCTGAAACTCGTTTACCCAATCCGTAACGTTCGCGACCATGTCGCGCGCGGTTTTGCGTTTGGCGTCGCGCGCAGCCTTGGCGCTGCCCGCGCTCCGTTTGCCGCGCTCGGCGCGCTTTACTACTTTGACTACTTTTTTCTCAGACATAAACTTTGGGGGGAGCAGGTTGATTTGTGAATTAGACTAACGAAATCTTTGAACGAAAGTTCCGTCTTTATTACCTGTTCTTCGGGAAAGCAACAGTTAGACGCGCCCAGATTCGTTTTGGTTGCTGAAAGGCGTTTCAGCTCTGTCGGTTGTGACCTTGGCCAGCATATCACTTTTCCAGAGTTTTTGCTGGGCCAGGGTGGAGGTGAAGCTCGCGAGCCAGCGGAAGCATGAAGCCCGGGGTTGAGCGCAGCGAAACCCCAGGACTGTTCACGTAAAAAAGAAACAACCCGCGGGCTCGGGTTTATATCCCAACGGATTCCCGGGGTTCCGCTTCGCTCCACCCCGGGCTTTATGCTTCCGCCCGCTCCGCTGGCTGGTTGAGCTTCATGCTGATCTTGTGTCGCCTGCTGGTTAAGTTTGTGAGAGTGAAGAAGAATTCAGGCGTGTCCAACTGTGGTCATTTTGTCTACTTGACGCGGGACAAGAACCCCGAGAAGTAGTAGTCTGTCTGCGAAGTTCTTACGCCAAGTGTCCGAGAATTACGGCCCTAGCTCTATGCCTTTCCGCTTCGCTCACGCCTTCACGAAACATTTCGGCTGGCTCATTAAATTCGTTCCGCTGGGGGTGGGCGTGATGTTTGGCGTACTCGGCGGAATACGGGAAGTAGTCAACACTTTTTCGAGTCATCCCGATCCGTCGGCGCAGAGAAAGCTATTTTGGGCCTGCGTCTGGATCGCTTCTTTCATCGCGCTGGTTATTGCGTGGATTCAGAAAAACCGGGAACTTATAGCCGAACGGTCAAGGAATGCAAAGCCTCAGATTCAAGGCGACATCCGAGAAGTCTTTTTTGTAAAGGAAGTGGACTTAGACTATTGCGGCGGGAACGCTCCCGACGAATATGAATTGTTTTACGGTTATCGGTTCATCGTCCGTGTTTACATTGCCAACATGGGAACGGCGACAACATTAGAGAGGTTCACATTCGCGCTTAACTTCGGAGGGAAGTCGTATGAAGGCAAGAAGTTGGCTATTCGCAATCCAGAGCTACAAGTAAAGAGATCGTGGGGCAAATGGAATGACTCCGTAATCGACATTGAAGATGAAAATGATCGCCCACTTGAACACACGCGAAATGGTTGGCTGCGATTCATAGTTCGGGGAGTCTTCGCTGGCAAAGGTGACAACATGATTGCATCTGATTCTGTGATAGAGATCGTAGCAGTTGATAAGTACGGCAACCCTCACCCGATCCGTTCACTGCCGCAGGCAGACTGGAGGGAGAACTTGGAATCGGCATCTGAGTGCGTAAAACAGTATGCCTATTAAGCGGCCTTAGTTAGTGTTTTGTATTCCAGGTTCGACGAAGGTAGAAGCCTCAGCAGCGTATCGCGGAACAGAAAAGGTTGTGACGTTTATTGAAAACTCGATTCGTCAAATGCACCAACAGATCACAGACTGAAGTCTATGCTACTGCCACTTAGATGAACACCACGGACTGTGAACTGGGAATGTCGAAACGTTTGCGGCAACTGCGGCAGGCCAGCATGTCGTCCATGCGCACCATGTAGTCGCGCGACTTTTGAAATTGCGCACGCTCCTGTTCGTTACCGCCGCGCGGCGGTGAAGATTTCTTTGTGCGACGCAGCCAGCGCACGTCGTACTCGCCGCGGTCGCGGCAATGCGGACAGGTAAAGCTAGCTTTCTTCGTTTCCTGCTGCTCGTTGAATAATTCGCTTTCTTTCATTGTCCTCTTACTCTACCACGACCGTTTGCAGACTGAGCAATCTCTCGACCGAAGCCAGCAAACGCGGCGCATCCAAAGGCTTTGGCTCGTAAGCGTCTGCGCGTTGCGACAGCGCGAGCGTGGCGCCGCCCGTTCCCCATTCCGCGATCACCAGCAGCAAAGGCTGAGTCAGGTTCGGCGTGGCGCGCACGCGCTTGATGAACTCAACACCGTCGACTGCCTCAACGAGATCGATGACCACAAGATCGAATCGCGACTCGAGTAACTGACGATACGCGCCTTCGTAATCCGGTACCGCCGTGACTCTAAATCCTCGCTCTTCAAGCGCGCCGCGCATTGACTTAAACTGCGCGTCATCAGTGATGATTAAGATTCGTTGCGGTTGAGTCACGTGGTTACAGAACCGCTTGCGGTAGCGATTTGTCCCCTCCCGCTGGGAGGGGAATCAAAGGGGAGGGAGCTAGCGTCGTAAGGCCCTCTCCCCTCCCCCTCTCCCAGCGGGAGAGGGGGAACCAAAGAATTGCGCTGGCACTACCCGCTCGCTACCGCGAGCGGTTCTGTACCCGGCCTGTGCTCCTATTGCTCACAAAGATCGCGCAGATATTGAAAGCTGTAGATGCCGGTCTCGTGTCCGTCGCTCCAGCGAAAGTTCAAGGCGTAGCGTCCAACGATCGTCAAGTCACTGATCTCAACTCCGTCGGCGATGGCTTCCGGTTTCAGCGTGCGCTGGCCGGTCCATTCGTTCACGCACTGCGCGCACGGACAAACGCGGCGCAGCGTTGCGGCTTCGTAGTTGCAAACGCGACCATCCGCCCAGGTGATCCGCAAGTTCGCATTGCTCTCTTGCAGAATCTCGCGCGGCTCGATTGCTTCGCGTCTTTGTGCAACATCAACCATTGTTCGTCGGCTGGAGACATCGGAGCCCTCCCTGACGGTCGGGCTAGTGCCCCGTCTGCTTACTGCCTACTACTTCGAGCGCTGCTTCCACCGCTTCGGCCTTCACTCGTCCGTGCGAAGCCGTCCACGCGACTTGGCCGTCATGAACGATCAGCACTTGCGGCGTCTCATGCACGACACCCATTCGTTTCTCGATTTCATCGGAAAGGGCGCGCGCTTTTTGAACTGTGACGAGTCCGACGGGGCGCTCAAGCTCGGACATCTGTGCATAGGCTCGCGCGCTGATGTCACAGGCATCGCTGTGCTTGAAAATGATAACCGGGTCGCCGTTTGATTGCGCCAGAAAACGATCCAGCGATTCGATGTCCAGCAGTTCAATGAAACCGTTCGTCATGCAAACCATTCGAAACGCTCTTGCGTCAAAGTGCTTCCATCTTAGACCGGCCACGCTCGTTCCTACAACGCCGTTGACAAGTGGCGTCGGTAGCCCTAGCCTATGACCACAAGGTTAAGCGACATTTGTATTACGGTGCTGAGTTTCCTGGAAACTCGGCCCTCTCGCGTTGAAGTTTTAGGAGGAGATTCATGAAGTCCGCTGCCCCCGTCTTGAAGACCGCGCTCTTGCTTTTCCTGCTTAGTCTGATCTGCGCCGATATCGCATTCGCGCAGCGACGAGGCAAAGCTCCGCGAAAATCAGAGAGTCGCGCCGCCGGCCTGGTCGACGAAGCCGATAAGATGGCCGAAGACAAGAAGTGGCCCGAAGCTATCGACGCTTACAAGCTGGCGATCCGTCTCGATCCGAATTACGCACCGGCGTTCGGCGGACTGGGCGACGCATATTTTAATGGCGGCAATTGGGAACAAGCGCTCGTGGCTTACAAAGAGCAGGTGCGCCTCGCGCCCAATGACGCGCAAGCGCAATACGATCTCGGCTATTTCTACAACGCCATAGGTCGTCATGGTGAAGCGTTTGCGCCGCTGGTGAAAGCGACCAGCCTCGATCCGAGTTTTGCCGAAGCCTTCTATGGTATCGGCTATGCCTATCTGCGAGGCGCGGACTTTGAGAAATCAATCAGCTTTCTGAAAAGCGCGATAAGACTGAAGCCGGATTACGGCGATGCTTACTATGGCCTCGGACAGGCTTACGCGCGTCTGGGCAAGGCTGATCTGGCTAACGAGCAACTGAAGAAACTAAACACGGTCGATCCGAAACTGGCGCGGAAGTTGGAAAAGGAACTCCAAACCGCGACCGCCGATGCGTCATCGGTGCAGAGTAAACAAACGACGCCGGTATCAACGGCGCGCGTGGTCGATACGGCGCCGCAGACTCCGTCGCAGACAACCGAGCCCGTATCGCGCCAGTTGCAGCAACTGCCGCCACCGCAGACACAGTCGAGCCCATCTTCGCCCGCGAGTTCCACGCTTTCGCAGGCGGATCAGGTCAATGCCTTTCCGGTCAGCGCCAAGCGCTGGGCGCTGGTGATTGGCGTCGACAAATACCAGGATCCCCAAATCAGTCCGCTCAAAGGCTCGGACAACGACGCGCGCTTGATCGCGGATGCGCTGGTGCGCTATGCGGGCTTCCCGCGCGATCAGGTGATTCTGCTTTCGACCGATCAGCCGGCTGAGCGACAACCGACTCGCGTCAATATTCTGCGTCGCTTATCAAATCTCAGCACCGCGGTGCCAAAGGATGGTTTGCTGCTCGTATCTTTCGCCGGTCACGGAATGGAAAGAAGCGGACAGGCTTTTCTCTTGCCCTCCGACGCGCAGATCAGCGATCAGATTTCGTTTCTCGAAGAAACCGCGATCAGCATGAATCGCGTTAAGGAGCGAATCAAAGAAACCGGAGTGGGACAGGTCGTCGTACTACTCGACGCCTGCCGCAACGATCCCGGCGGACGCGCCGACGCGCCGAATCCCTTAAGCTCGGCGTACACCAACGCTTTCAATTTCGACGTGCGCAATCGCGAGGTGCAGGCGTTCGCCACGGTCTATGCCACGGGCATCGGTCAGCGCGCGTACGAGTACACTGAGAAGAAGCAAGGCTATTTCAGTTGGGCCGTCGTCGAAGGATTGAAAGGCGGAGCCGCGAACGACAAGGGCGAGATCACGCTCTCGCAACTGGTGAAGTACGTTCAGGACACAGTGCCCAAACGAATCGCAATCGATCTTGGCTCGACCAAGCAGCAGAGACCTTTCGCGATGATCGAAGGCTATCGCGCGGACGAGCTGGTCGTGGCAGTAACAAACTCTGCTTCGAATGCCGCTAACGCGAATACGCCTGGCATGGCGATGGTGGATCCGGCGGCGATCGAGTTGAGTTTTTGGGAATCGATCAAGAACAGCACGAACCCGGACGACTTCAAAGCTTACTTAGACAAATATCCCGACGGCCAATTTGCCGCGCTCGCAAAGTCGCGAGCGCAGCCTGGCAGGTCCGCGGCCCCTGCTGTCGATGCGAACTCAATGGAGATGACTTACTGGAACGCGATCAAGGACAGCCGGAACCCTTCGGATTTCCGAGCTTACACCACGAAGTTTCCCAACGGGCTTTTTGTGGAAATCGCCAACGGCCGGGTGGCTATGCTGGAAGCTGAAGGGCGTGAAAGAGAGAAGGCAAAGCTGTCTGCCGACGAGGCTGAGCGGGCGCGCAGCACGCATCTCTTTGACGTCTCGGACGCTTCGAGGGCGGCCGGTACGCTGACCGTAACACCGGGCACTCTCTCATTCGAGCCCAGAAAGCAAGATGAACGCAAGAATCTAACGGTGCAATGCTCAGAAATCAAACGTGTCGAACCGGGTCAATCAGCTTTTGTGCTGCCACATGTGAATATCTTTCTTGCTCCTGTAAACGGCAAAGAGAGGCAGCTTCTGTTCTACACGGGTACGCCGGCCAGCGGCGGTCTGTTCAGTCCAGTTAAGCCCGCCACGAACATAACGGCTGACGTGATTAACGCCATTATCGAAGCTTGTCGGATGGCGCGCATAAACAAGTAAAAGAAACTGGACGGGTAGTATGAAATTCAAATCGTCGATAGCAATTGCGACTGGCGCAGTTTTATGCGCCCTGCTCTTCTTGCTTTCCAGCCCCTGCGGCGCTCAGGGCCAATCGCGACAGCTTCAGCAACTCGAACCGGTCAAAGCCTGGCCAAGCAAAGCGAAGCGCTGGGCGCTGGTGATCGGCGTGGACAAATATCGCGACCCACAGATCAGTCCATTAAAAGGCTCTGACAACGACGCTCATACGCTCGCGGACGCGCTGGTTCGGTATGCGGGGTTCCCATCCGACCAGGTTATCCTGATGGCCACCGATCAGCCTGAGGAACGACAGCCGTCGCGAGTCAATATTCTTCGCCGCTTGTCAAACTTCGCTTCTGTAGTTCCAAAAGACGGACTGCTCGTTGTTTCCTTCGCCGGGCACGGCATGGAGAGAAACGGCCAGGCCTTTCTCTTACCCACGGACGCGCAAATCAGCGAAGACGTCAGCTTTCTGGAAGAGACAGCGGTTAGTGTTGCGCGAATCAAAGACCGTATCCGAGCGACAGGCGTCGGCCAAGTAATCTTTCTGCTCGACGCTTGCCGAAATGATCCTGGGGGTCGAGCAGATGCGCCCAACCAGCTAACCCAAGGCTACGTGAACGCCTTCAATTTCGATGTTCGCAACCGTGAGGTGCAGGCGTTTGCCACATTCTACGCGACAGCAGTAGGTCAGCGCGCCTACGAATATACGGAGCGCAAGCAAGGTTATTTCACGTGGGCCATTGTCGAAGGGTTGAAGGGCGCCGCCGCGAATCAAAACGGGGAGGTCACACTTGCCGGACTAGTGAGCTACGTCCAGGCTACTGTGCCGAAGCGAATCGGCATTGATCTTGGCGCCGGCAAGCAACAACGCCCTTTTGCGATCATCGAGGGTTACCGAGCTGATGATCTTGTTATTGCTGTTGCTGGCCAAGTGGCTGCTGTTCCCGTAACAACTGCTTCAAGTTTAGGGCCTCCGACGGACGCCTCTGCGGTTGAGCTTGCCTATTGGGACGCGATCAAGAACAGCAATGACCCGAAAGACTTTCAAGCGTTCTTGGAAAAATTCCCTGACGGAAACTTTGCAGCTCCAGCAAGAAAGCGACTGTCGACGGCACTAACCGCGCTCCCCGCGGGAGCAACGTCTCCGATCCCTACTATCGAGCAGATGCTGGAAAGGCATGTCCAGGCAATCGGCGGAAAGCCCGCGTTGGAAAAGTTGACAACACGAGTCACGAAGGGATCGTTTGTTCAGATTCTTGGTCAAACCAATCTTACCGCGACTTTTGAATCGTATCAGAAGGCCCCAAACAAAACTCTCTACATAAACTCCGCTGGTACGCAGCAGGGATTCAATGGCGCCATCGGGTGGATTAAGAACAACGGAAAACTGCGGAATGTGACGGGCGAGCAACTAGCACAGATGAAGCGAGGTTCAGACTTCTATGGGAGTACGAAACTGAGCGAACTCTACGCCAAGATTTCATTTGTCCGCATGGACAAAGTAGGGAGTCATGACGTTTACGTCTTTGAGGCAACACCGTCCGACGGTAAGCCTCATACGCTCTTCTTCGATACTCAAACGGCTCTGCTCTTGCGCTCGGACTCCTATCTCGAAGCCCAAAAGGGTAAACCCGAACCAACTGAGACTTATTATGAAGACTATCGGGAAGTGGACGGTATCAAATTGCCGTTTACCCAGCGCCAGGTGGGCTCAGCCTATACCATTACACTTAAAGTCTACGAGGTGAAGCACAATATTCCTATCGATGACGTTAAGTTTGACGGACCGAGCAAACACTAGGCAAAGTGATGGGAAAACGAGGTCTCGGCCAATCATGTTTCGGCAGAATGACTCAGAATAATAAGCGGGAAGATCTCCCAACGCGCTACCAGCAAACGTGAACCCGAACGACAAAGCCGATTCAGCGGCGACGAATCAGGCGACTGGCAGCGGCGCTGCGCCCGCTTCCAACCCAACGTCTGCTGTCTCAGCGCCGACGCTGGTTTTCGATTCAAGTACCGCCGCGATTGCGAACGAGACTTCGTCTCTGAATGAGGCGTCAACGGTTCCCCTACAGACTTTGATCGGGATTACTCTCGACACTCGCTACTTCATCGAAAAAGAACTAGGGCGAGGCGGCGTGGGTGCCGTTTACCTGGCGCGCGATCGAAAGCTTCACGACAAGCGAGTCGTCATCAAAGTCCTCCTCGACAAATCACTTCAGAATTCATGGGTGGTGCAAAAATTTCAACAGGAGAAAGAGGCGTTGGCGCGCGTCGATCATCCGGGCGTCGTCGGCATCCTCGACACGGGTGAACTTCCCGACGGCAAGCCTTATCTTGTGATGCAGTTCATCGACGGCGTGACGCTGCGCTCGCAGATCAAACCGGAAGGTATTCCTCTGGATGGCGCGGCCGAGTTGATCAAACAGATCGGAAGAGCGCTGAGCGCTGCCCACGATAAAGGCATCCTTCATCGGGATCTAAAGCCGGAGAACGTCATGCTGCAAAGCCTCGGCGGCGGAGAGGAGCAGGTTAAGATCATTGATTTCGGAATCGCGAAGCTGAAGGATTCGATCATCGCGCCGAGCACGGCGACCGGAGCCACCGCGGGAACGGTTTCTTACATGGCGCCCGAACAATTAAGCGGCCGCGCGGTTTCCGCCGCGACGGACACCTATGCGCTGGGAGCCATCGCTCACGAAATGGTTACCGGGCGCAAACCTTTCAATCCGGAAACCGGATTCGAGTTGCTGGAGATGCAGCGAGGCGGCGTGCGCGTGAAACCTGTCGATTTGCGGCCAAGTCTGACGGAAGAGGCCAGCCAGATAATTCTGCGCGCCCTCAGCTTCGATCCGAAAGAGCGTTTTCAAAGCGCGCGCGAGCTTGGGGACGCTCTGGCGCGGGCGCTAACCAGCGACACAGATCACAAGCGCGTCGATCAAGCGCAGATTCCGGCGACGGAGCTTTCAACCGGCGCGAATGCGCCTGCGCGACAGACGGGCGATCTGGCGTCGAAGACTCTGGCGGCGCGATATGAACCCGCCCAGGTTCAGACGCTGGCCGGTTCCGTCTATCCAGCAGCGCTCGAAAATGACTCGCCCCCGCGGCGAACGTGGTTGAAAGTCGGCGTGGGTTTGATTCTGATCGCGGCGGTCGTTGCCGCAGCCTCTGTTCTGATTTGGAAACGCAACGCGCTGTTCGGAAACCGGAACGCGAACATTGGCGCATCGCTGCCAGAGCGATCGCTCGCCTACTCGCTGACCGTCCAGAAGATGCGCTACGGAAAACCATTTCAAGACACGTTCGAATCTTCCGGTCAGGAAATTTTCGAAAATGGCTGGAAGTTTCGCATGAACCTTTCCAGCCCGCAGGAAGGTTATCTTTATTTGCTGAACGAAGGCCCAGCTGCTGGCGACTCGACGACCTACAACGTGCTGTTTCCAGAAGCCAGGACGAATGCCGGCTCGCCGCGCGTATCTGCCGAACAGAAGCTTCAAACGGCGTGGATGAGGTTCGACGAGCACCAGGGCACGGAGAAGTTCTGGCTGGTGTGGTCCGCATCGCCAGTCAAGGAATTAGACGCCGCGACGGATTCGGTCAACGAAAAGGATCAG
>DASZZL010000133.1:0-1658 GCA_035545035.1 Pyrinomonadaceae bacterium | reverse complement strand
GCACGTTTGTGCGAGGCATCACTTGCACGCACGAAGAGACAGGCGCGAGAACGTGCAGCCCGCTGTGCTTCACGGTGTATCAGAAGTGGTGGCTTCGCGGACGGCCGCACCTGCACGAAGTTGCATCGGCGCCGAACGATGCCGAAGCCCGCTAGCTACTAACCCGCCATGCAAATAGGTTCCGCATGATGGCAAATCATGCTATGCAGATTTCATGTCAAGAGATCGCGACTTTCGCAAGCTGCAACCTGCGGTGCAAGCCGAGTTGAGGCGGCGTGCGGTCGTGATGGTTGATGATGGCAAAACGCGCCAGCAGGCCGCGGACGCCGTCGGTGTCAGCCGGCGTTTCGTTGGCAAATGGGTGACGGCGCGTAATGAAGTGGGCGATGTGGCGCTCGATGGTGGCAATCGCGGTCGCAGGCCCGGCGAGCAGATGGTGCTGGCAGAGAAGGACGCAGCCCGCATCCGCCGCCGCATCATCGACAAGTGCCCGGATCAGCTGAAGCTGCCGTTTGCACTATGGACGCGCGAGGCGGTGCGCGACTTGATCGAGCGCGAGACGGAAGTGCGGCTGTCGCTGCAGTCGGTGAGTGATTATCTCAAGCGGTGGGGATTTACGCCGCAGCGGCCCGTCAAGCGCGCGACCGAACGTTCTGAGCCGGCGATCGCCGCGTGGCTGGCGACGGACTATCCAGCGATCGTCAAGCGTGCCAAGCGCGAGAATGCAGAAATCCAATGGGCTGACGAGACCGGCCTTTCCAATCAGGCCAACTACGGCAGAAGTTTCGCGCCGAGAGGCATGACGCCCGTCGTACGGCGTCTTGCCGCGCGCTTCTCGCAGAGCATGATCTCGAGTCTCAGCAACCGAGGCCGGCTGCGCTTCATGGTTTACGACGGCGCGCTCAACACGCGTGTCTTTCTCAAATTCCTGCGCCGGCTCGTGCGGGGTGCCAAGCGGAAAGTATTCCTCATCGTCGACAATCTGCGTGTCCACCACGCAAGGATCGTGATGGCTTGGGTCAAGGCGAACGAAGAGAAGATCGAGCTGATATTCCTGCCGGCCTATGCGCCTGAACGCAACCCCGACGAGTTCCTGAACAACGATGTCAAACAGGCGATGGGACGGAGAAAAGCGCCGAAGGACAAAGCCGAGATGAAGCAGGGCCTGACCTCCTACATGCGCGGTCTCCAGAAGCGCCCCGGCAAGGTTCGCGCCTTTTTCCTGGCACCGTCGGTGCGCTATGCTGCGTAAGAGCCGAGTATAACGTATTTGCCTGGCGGGTTAGTAATTTCGAGGCTACACACGCGGCTTCAGCATCTGCTGCCTACGCTTCAAGAACGGCGTTGCCGCCATCCAAGCAAGGCTCGCTTCCGGCTGGCTGGTTAGCCTTTGCCGGGAGGGAGTTGAACCCTCTGGATCGCGATGAAAGGTTTCAGAACGTCATGTTCATTCTCCTCTCCTGAGCTTTCCTGTCGCTAGGGTGGTTTACTGCAAACGGCCCTTCGGGGGACCCGAGGAAGTTCTGCGCTACCTCGCCCGCTATACCCACCGTGTTGCCATTTCCAACCGCCGCCTGATCTCGCTCGACGACAAGCGCGTCACCTTCAAGTGGAAGGATTACCGCCTCGAAGGTGCCGAGCGATACAACAAGGTGATG
>DASZZL010000132.1:0-3285 GCA_035545035.1 Pyrinomonadaceae bacterium | reverse complement strand
GGCTCGGTCATCGCACAGTTGGGCGTGACCGACATGCGTCACGCGATTCAATACGCGCTGACTTATCCTGAACGCCACCCTTCGGAACTTCCGCCGCTCGATCTCGCGAAGCTCACCTCGCTTCACTTCGAAGAGCCCGATCTCGAACGCTTCCCGTGCATCTCGCTGGCCTATCGGGCTTTGAAAACAGGCGGCACGCTGCCGGCGGCGATGAATGCGGCCAACGAAGAAGCCGTGCACGCCTTTATCGACGAGCGCATTGCTTTGACCGATATCCCGCGGGTGATCGAAAACGTGATGAGCCAGCATCAAACGTGTCCAGCCACCGATCTTGAGGCTGTCCTTGATGCCGATCGAACCGCGCGAGCGGCAGCCGGCTCGATTATCGATAGCCTCTCGCGCGAACCCGTAGCGAGCAGCGTCGCCTGATTGAAGGGCGACACCCGTCTCCCCGTTTGACCAGCCAACCATGCGCCACGTAAACTCGTTTTTGGAGAGGTCATGATCCATTTTATTCTTACTTGGGTGCTTCCCTTTATCGCTGTGCTCGGCGCGGCCGTTGTTCTTCATGAGTTTGGCCACTTCCTGGTCGCGAAGCTCTTTAAGATTCGCGTCGAGACTTTCTCGGTAGGTTTCGGGCCGAGACTAATTGGCCGCAAGTGGGGCACGACTGACTATCGAATATCCGCGATTCCGCTTGGCGGTTACGTCAAGCTCGGCGGCGACGAATCCAACGCGCCCATCGAAGGCGAAGGCACTTCGGACATTCCGGCCTGCGAACGATTCGATCTGCGGCCGCGCTGGCAGAGAGTGCTCGTCGCTCTGGCTGGTCCGGTGATGAACATTCTTACGGCGTTGGCGATCCCGTTTGCTGCTGCTTTGATGTACGGCGTGCCGTCAATGCCCGCGCCGGTTGTTAGTTTGGTGAGGCAAGGCGGTTCCGCTGACCAGGCTGGACTCAAGCCCGGCGACCGGATTGTTTCGTTCGAGGGCGCGCAGAATCCGACTTGGAATTACATCACCGGCAAGGCGCTACTTCGGCCGAACCAGGAAGTACGGTTGGAGGTCGATCGCGACGGCAAGCGAATTCCATTGACGATGAAAGTTCCGAGGCGAGCGGATGGCGGAAATGAAATTGGCGAACTCGACTTTCAGCCTGACTCGGGGGCGCTCCCGGTCATCGTGGATTCAGTTACGCCAAACATGCCGGCTCAGCAAGTAGGCTTGCGTCCCGGCGACCAGATTGTCGCGGTTGACGGCCAACCGGCGCACAGCAGAACACAGGTTACCCAGTACATTCAGGATCATCGTGCCAGACCAATTAGTTTGACCGTCGTGCGGGGTGATAGCCGCCTCGAACTGACTGCAACCCCGAAAGCAGACGAGACTAATGTTCCGCGTCTGGGTCTGCGCTTTGCGCCTGAGCCGCTCGAGCGCGCGGGCCCGATTAAGGCGGCGAGTTTTGCCGTCGGCCAAAATGTCGAGATCATAAGGTTGACCGCGGATGCGCTGGGGCAGGTGTTTAAGGGCCAGCGGTCCGTGCGCGACACGCTTTCCGGTCCGATCGGAATTGCCAGAGAGTCTTCGCGTGCAGTTACCGAACTCGGTTGGGCTGGTCTGGTTACCATGTTGAGTTTTCTCAGCTTGAATCTCGGAGTCATTAATCTGCTTCCCATTCCTGTTCTCGATGGGGGCGCGATTTTTCTTTTGCTTATCGAAGGCGCCCTGGCTCCGATCGGACTGTCGCTTTCATTGGCAGTACGCGAACGTATTCAGCAGGTGGGTTTTGTATTGGTGATCCTGCTGATGGTTTTTGTGCTGACTAATGATGCGCTGAAACAGATATCGATCTGGCGCAGTCCGGGAAACAATCAGCCCGCGGCGACTTCGCCAGCCAAATAGAATGCGAAAGACGAAAGCAGTCCAGGTTAAGCACGTTCAGATCGGCGGCGGAGCGCCGGTCGTGATCCAGTCGATGACTAAGACTGACACGGCCGACGTGGGAGCTACGGTCGCGCAGATCGAAGAGATGGTCAGCGCCGGCTGCGAAATCGTGCGCCTCGCCGTACCTGACAACGACGCGGCGATTGCCCTGAAAGAAATTCGCAAGCGCGTTCCTGAAGTTCCGATCGTCTCCGACATTCACTTTCACTACAAGCTGGCTTTGCTGGCCCTGGAGGCCGGCATCGACAAGCTAAGACTGAACCCGGGCAACATTGGCAAGCACGAACGCATCGTCGAAGTGGTGCGCGCCGCGCAGGCACAGAAGGTTCCGATTCGGATCGGCGTGAATGGCGGCTCTTTAGAAAAGGATTTGTTAAAGAAGTACGGCACGGCGACACCGGAAGCGATGGTTGAATCAGCTTTGCGGCACATCCAGATTCTTGAAGACCTCGACTTCACCGACATCATCATTTCGCTGAAAGCTTCCGACGTTAATCGTACGGTGGCCGCGTATCGTCTGCTCGCAGAGAAGGTTGACTATCCATTTCATCTCGGCGTGACTGAAGCTGGAACATCGTTTACTGGAACTGTGAAATCTTCGATCGGTCTCGGCATCCTGCTGCATGAAGGTATCGGCGACACGATTCGCGTCTCGCTCGCTGCCGAACCGCAGGAAGAAGTGCGCGTCGCCTGGGAGATCGTGAAGTCGCTTGGGCTGCGCACCCGCGGTGTCACAGTCGTGGCGTGCCCCACCTGCGGACGCTTGGACGTTGATAACTTTGTCGAGATCGTTACTGAGATCGAACGTCGCCTCGCTCACGTCCAAGAGCCGCTTCATCTTTCGATCATGGGTTGCGCCGTGAATGGTCCGGGCGAAGCTCACGATTCGCAACTGGGCATCACGTTTGGCCGTGGCGTCGGGATGATCTTCAAAGACGGCGTGCCGATGCGCAAAGTCGCCGGCGAAGATATTGTCGAAGCTTTTGTCGCCGAGACTGAAAAGCTACTTGCCGAAGGGGCAGCCGCCAAATCAGACGTGCGCCACGAATTAGTAAGCATCACGTGACCGTTGCCAACAAGTCGTACCTGCTGGAGGCTGCCGCAGGGCAGCCTTTTCTCATTCGCCCATCGAAGATCAGGGGCATCACCCGACACAGTCCCGAAGTCTCTCGCGAGATGTGTGAGAAAGCCGACTAAGTGTTTCACCCCGCTAGAGTCTGTCGGGAAAAAGTGATAGACAGCGATCAAAGAATAAGTAAACTGGTTGCCATGGGCAAAACCTTTCGTGCGTACGATATGAATCAACAGTTGTTGTTGCCGCCGGACATGCGGCAATGGCTG
>DASZZL010000131.1:0-48755 GCA_035545035.1 Pyrinomonadaceae bacterium | reverse complement strand
CTGACACCACAAACGGCCTGCGGAGAAGCTCTTGAGTGCATTCATGTGGGAAAAGCGAGTTCCTCGGGACCAGCCACGTACGACGCTTGCCGCGTCAGCAGTCAAGCTGGGAAGGTTCACGTCTAGCCAACGTTCTAGTCGCCGGACGTTAGTTGACCGGGCGCGGCGATTTACCAACAACGTCGAAGGCAAAAAACAAGTTAAAGAGTGCGCTTCCCGCGCTCCGGTCCAACGAAGTGTTAGATGCGGTCATTCATGTTTACTTGGTACGATTGTTCACGTACGACCGCCGTCTCGGGCTCAAAGCGAATGAAGATGTAATTCGTATCGTCCAATATCTTCACGAATCGTGAGTCCCAACTTTCTAACTCACCCATGTAGCGGCTCAGCAACCGCTTCATACGTTCAGGGTCGTGCGCTTCAAGGCGGGCCAGTCCCCGAAAGCCAACATGCTGAACCAGACCTGTTGAGACTTCAAAATTGATAATTCCGATAGCGCAGCGCGGCTCTCGCTTAATTCGTTTTGGGAAAGAGTCGGTTTCATAGTTTCCGATAATCCAGAGTACTCCGTCCTCCCAGAGAAACCAGACGGGTGACTCTCGTGGGCCGTGTTCGGATACTGTAGCAAGATGACCAAAGAGGGGGCGGGCAAGAATTTCGTTCATCAAACGATTGGAGGATTCTTCGTCAAGATCGAAGTGACTGCCCGTGTTACAAATCAGTTTCATACTTCGTCTCACCGCGCGCGTAAGATCCACGAAGGGCAGTTCCGTGAGCCTCCGGCGCAACGCAACGCGCCGGCCCTTTATTCGCGATGAACCACCTCCTGCAGAGGGAGAATGATGCTCGTTCTCCCCGTTTTGCTGTCGAACACCTCCAAATTGCCGCAAACCGTGCGGGAGCTGCTGCGCACAAAGGCCCGAATCTGGGCGCGCCCCGTCTTGTCAAAAATCTCACTGGAAAGGTCTGAAGAGTTCAGATGACAGTTCCCGGCCTCTCCGAGCCCGAGGGTGTGGGAGTCCTGGGCCAGCGATAATGGGCGGGGGTTCGCCCACAAGCCACAAAGTACGATGGCGTCCAAGGGGCCCAAGTTCACTACGCCCAGACGGAGCGTCTGCCCTGCGGTGAGGCCAACGGTCCCGGCTGCGAATGTGAACCATCCAACGGTGCCCAGAGTTACGTCTTGGACTGCTTTATCCATAACCGGAGTTTCTCCTTTACTAGTCATGACGATTGAGTGTGGACGCTACGCATAGGCTTCGGCCGCCGCCTAACGATCGAATTCACCGTGTAACCCTCCCCAAAAACTGGGCCATTGAAACTAGAAGTTTCCGGGCGAGTATGACGCCGGACGGCCTTACATCGAAAGATCCGCAGCCTCACAAACTTGCTTGCCAATTTTATTGCATCTTCACTCTCAGGGTGATATAAGGCGGTCGTTCTACTATCTCCACCGTAGGAGGCTCTCATGAAACTCGCGCGTCGCTTCACTCTCTTAACACTCGTCATTCTTTGTTTGCTTCCAACTGCACAGGCTAAGAAGCCCAAGCCTAGGCCGGCTGCGTGTTCGCAGGGTGCGCCTTATCGAAACTGTCCGGCTTGCGGAACGGTAACGGACAACAAGCACCGAACGCTCAATCTCCAAAAAAACCGAGGTACGGCAGTCACCAGTCCGCAGAAGATCACCGTGCAAGAGATACGAGATCCAGCCAACAACACTGGAAAGTTCACGCCAAACAAGCAAGTGTCGGTAACCGGCTTCATCGCCGGTGTCGATCCGGGTGGCATGCCGGAGACATGCAACTGCAAACGGACCGATCTACGAGACGTTCACATTAACATCGTCGCCGACCCTTCGGAAGCTGCAGATCAAACAAAATACGTCGTTGTGGAATTCACGCCCCGCTGGGAAAAGAACTTTCACTTCGACGATAGTAACTACGATACGATGCTAGCAGCCGTCAAAGCTCAGATTGAAGGCAAGTGGGTAAAGTTTGAAGGCTGGATGATGTTTGACTTCATTCACGCAAACGCGTCACAAAGCACTTCGCCCGGCAATCCAGTATGTCCCAAAGACGGCCTACAACACTCAGGATGTAATTGGCGCGCAACACCATGGGAAGTCCATCCTGTAACGGCTTACACCATAGTGACCGGGCCTTGATAAAGATCATTACTTGATCTGCCTGATAGGATCGCAGCCTACCTTCCCCGGCTTGGCCGGAGGGTGAGGAAGCCAACACGCGGCGGCTTTGCCCAAGAAGTCGGATTCCGGGGGCGAGTTTTTGGGCAGAGTCGATAGCTTTTGGGCAAGAAACAAAGGGCAATCATTTGAAGAACTCGATGTTCCGGTAGTCCAGCAAGAGAAAGAAGGCGGTAACTACGAGTATGGCGAGAAGAATGAGAATAAAAACTCGCCGCCCGGTGAGCATTATATGACGGCACATGGGACACCGATTGGTGGAATGGCTGACACGCTCACCACAATAGGAACAGTATCTTTTCGGTCTGTCCTTCACTACCCCGGCTATATCACTAATCCTGTCGTGTGTGCAAAAACAAGAGCGGCGTGGCGCTACGCTTTCCTGCCGCAGCCAGTGCATATCCCTAGTGCATATTGAACGGACCGCCGTGCGGCTCGGGCGCTAAATCCGGGCGAGAGGAATCCTGTAAGACCTCGTGCAGCTCCAAAACGTTCGTCTTAAAGTACGCGTCTTTCGGCAAGGTGCCTGACTGAGCGTGACCCTTCACAAATGCGTCGGAGCGTACCCAGTTGAGGAAGTCCGACCTGCTGTTCCACGTCGTAAACACAACGTAAGGATCGCCATCGTTTACCGGGCGCAGGATCTGGTTCGAAATGAAACCTTCCATTTTATCCACCAATCCGGCCCGCTCTCGGAACACTTTCTCGAAGGCGTCCGCGTACTCCGGCTTGACGTAAAGGCGATTAGCAACGGTTATCATTCGCGCGCGTCTCCTACGTTCTAGTCGCCGGATGCTACCGGCTTTCAGCTACATGCTCTTTCATTAAGTGGCCTCGTCGTAACGGCCCTAGCCATAATCTGGCCCACTACGCTGTTCCATGCCGATGCTTACTATGCTTGACGTTGTGCCGAGCCTCAGCTTCTTCGACTGAGTGGCTTTGGGTTAGCTTCATGTCCTTTTTGGCCAACTGGACAAGCTTCTGATAGTGCTTGTGAAGGGTTTCAATTTCTCCCTCGGTCAAGTCTTCCACGTCGATCAATCTATTGCTTGCTCCTTCCACCGCCGCAACTATTTCGTTGAGCTTCAGGTGAATCGCCAGGGCATCCTTGTTTTGCGTACGCTGAATAAGAAAGACCATCAGGAAGGTTACTATCGTCGTGCTGGTGTTTATTACAAGTTGCCAGGTGTCAGAGAAGCGAAACAATGGCCCGGTAAGTCCCCAGATAATAATCACCGACAGAGCGAGAATGAACGCCATTGACGTTCCTGTAGCTTTCGTAGCCTTGAGCGAGAACCGCTCGAGGATCTGGCTAAGCTTGTTGCTTTTCTTTCGCACCATAATCGCCTCCGTGAAACATTGCTTTGTTCTATGCTCGTATCATAGTCAGCAGCATCTTGAATCTGGTCGCCGCCCTCACGGCGTGCGGAATGTTTGCCGGAAGTGTGATCGTCTCCCCTGGTCTCACACTGTAAACTTTCCCGGCAATCTCCACCTCTCCCTCGCCGTCCACCACAAAGACGAGCGCCTCGAATGGAGCGGTGTGCTCGCTTAAGCCTTCACCCTGGTCAAAAGCGAAAAGCGTGGCGGTGCCGCCCTTGTTTTTCAACAACACGCGGCTCACGATTGAGCCGTCCTGGTATTGCAGTAGCTCACCGAGCGGTTTCACCTCTGCGCTCAATGTCTGTATCTGCTCTTTGTCACTCATAGTATCTACTCTCTATTACTTGAAACTGATTAAAGCTGCTCACTGCTTGATTGCCAGAAGGGCGACCGCAGCGATGAGCTTGCGATTGCGCCTGAAAGTTCTCCTCATCTCGAATACTCTGCGCCGCGCCTCGCCGTCTCTGAGCACATTCAGGACGAACCGTATCGCACCCATAACTCCTTCATCTTTGACGAGTCGCCCCGGCTCCAGCAGACTCATTGATGTCGTCTCGACAGCCTTAACCTCGAAGCCCTCGGATTCGAGCAGCAGCCGCCACTCCGCGACGGTTAGCGGCCTCACGCCGTGATGCACGACACCCGTGAGCGCTCGCTCGACCTCTTGCCTCGCGTCATCATTCAAGCTCTCATGCACGAGACACATCTCGTGAATCCCGTAGCGCCCGCCAGGCTTTAGCAGGCGATGGGCTTCGCGGACTATGCTCCGTTTCACATCCTCGGTCTGCATCGTCAGCATCGCCTCGCCATAAACGACCGTTGCAGACTCCGCACGCAGGCCGGTTTCGGAAGCGCTCCCGACCACACATTTCTGTTTGGGTCCCGCCAGATAGCTGCCGACGATCTTCGCCGCTGCCTCGTCACGCTCGACAGCCGTGTAGGATGACGGCGCCAGCACGAGCGTCAGACGTGCGGTCGTGCCCATGCCGGGCGCAAACTCTATCACTTCATCCGAGGGCTCGATGGCAAGGCGTTTGAGCATACGCCGCGTCAATTCCATGCCGCCGGGACGCAGGACGCGCTTGCCGAGCCGGGCCAGCACCCAGTGGCCCGGCATCTTCTCAGTCTTCAGCCCCTCGCCGGGGCGCGCCAGCGTTGCCGAATCTCCCATCTCTACCACTCGCTTCCTGACTGTCATATTCCTTGTGAGTTATATCCATACCATCGAATAGCTAGACGACCTCTGCCACGGCCGGAATGGTTACTGCCTTTTTTTCAGGACGTTGCCACATTAAATTGAGTGCGAAGTAAACGAACGAGATTGCGCCGAGGGCGAATATGGTGTCGCCGATCATTCGCAGCCAGCGCAGAGTCTGCATCAGGTCTGTCTGCATGAATTCGGAACTCCGCGCCGACCAGTAGCCGACTGAAACCGATTGATATGTTTGCATTAAACCAACCGGCAGGAGGCTCAAGCCGATTTCCAACATCAAACCGATATTGATAGCCCAGAACGCAAACCAAATCGGTCGTTCCTTCCACTTGAGTTCCGGCTTCATCGCCCGCAGACAAAACAGCAATAGTCCAAGTCCGAGTGTGCCGTAGACACCGTAGAGTGCACCGTGCGCGTGCACCGCCGTTGTGTTCAAACCCTGCATGTAGTAGAGCGCGATCGGCGGATTGATCATAAATCCGAAAATTCCCGCGCCAACCAGATTCCAGAACGCAACCGCGACAAAGAAATAAACGACCCACTTGTATTGACTAAGCCATGGCCGTGCTTTGGAACGGCGAATGTTTGCCACCGCTTCGTGTCCTATCAGAAGCAGTGGAACGATCTCAAGCGCACTGAACACCGAGCCCAAGGCGAGCGCCACGGTTGGCGTTCCAGCAAAATACAAGTGATGAAGCGTGCCGATAATTCCGCCGCTTAAATAGATCGCGCCTGAAAGCAGTGCTGCCTGCGCGGCGCTCTCGGCCCGGATGACGCGCAGCTTGGCGAACAAGAACGCAATGACGACCGTCGCAAAGACCTCGAAATACCCTTCGACCCACAGATGCACGACCCACCAGCGCCAATACTCGACCACGGAAAGGTGCGAGCGCATTCCCCAAAAAAGTCCCGGACTGTAAAACAACGCGATTCCGGTCGTCGACAAAAAGTAGAGAGTTATCAGAGACTTCGATGTGCCTTTTTGCTTGAGCCCTGGGATAGCGGTGCGCGCAATCAGGAAGAGCCATAAAAGCAACCCGACAAAAAGTGCCGCTTGCCAGACTCTGCCTAAATCAACGTATTCGTAGCCTTGATGCCCGAACCAAAACCACAAACTGCCAGGCAGCTTGTGCATGACCGACAGCCATTGCCCAGCCATTGACCCCAAAACAACTATTAGCAACGCGCCGAAAAGCACATCCACGCCCAATTTTTGACGCTTCGGTTCGTAACCGCAGATGAAGGGAGCAATAAAGAGTCCAGCGGCCAGCCACGCCGTCGCAATCCAGAAAATCCCGAGCTGTGTATGCCAGGTGCGCGTAACTACATACGGCAGATAGTCGGCCAGCGGAATTCCGTAAAAGCCCCCGCCTTCAACGCCGTAGTGCGCCGTAAACATTCCCATTATGATTTGCAAAAGGAACAGCAACGTGACGACGAGAAAGTATTTGAGGGTCGCTCTTTGCGAAGGCGAAATCTGCGCGCCGATTAGCGGATCGTCATCCGGCACATCGTCCGAAACCATTTCCGTATCGCGCGAGGCGTAATACCAAACCAACCAGCCGATGCCCGCCAAAAGCATGATTACGCTGACGCCTGTCCAGACAATTGCGCTGCTGGTCGGAACGTTGCCGACGAGCGGTTCGGAGGGGAAATTACTGGTGTAAGAAATTGTGTTGTTCGGGCGATTGGTCGCCGAGGCCCACGAAGTCCAAAAGAAAAAGGAATTCAATTGGCGAAGTTTCGCGGGGTCTGCTTGCGCGTTGCGCTGAACGGCGTATGCGGTCCTGCCGTTCCGGAAAATATCAGTGTAGTGTTTGAGATTATCTTCAAAGGCGCGGGCGCGAACCGGTTCGATAGTGAGCCGACCGCTTGCTTCGTCATAGTTGTTTTTTCGTATCGTGTCCTGCAGACGTTGACGCAAAATCGCTTTTTGCTCAGAACCCAGATTGTCATAGTCGTTTGAAAAATCCTTCTTCGACCATTCGTACAGGATAAAAACCGCCTCGCGATGCAGATAATCCGCCGACCAGTCGGGCGCCACGTAAGAGCCGTGTCCCCAAATCGAGCCGCTCTCCATTCCGCCCATTGCCTGCCAGACGTTTTGCCCATTGGAGATCTCTTCCGACGGAATCAGAACCTGGCCATCAGTCGTTACGACTTCGCGCGGAATCGGCGGGGCCTGGCGGAAAATCTCCGTGCCGACCCAGCCTAGTACCGCAAACGAAAATACAAATATTGCGACAAAAACCATCCAGAGCTTTTTCATAAAAATGCGTTCCTTACGTCGGATCCGCCAGGGTATCATCTTAGGCTGGGCTGTTTAAGTTGGATTACCTCGAACTAGCTCCCGCCGGTCGGTTACGAAAGTGACCGCGGACTAACGCCACAATCTGCTTGTCAGTCATCTTGTCGGATGTCTTGATTCCTACGATTCGTCTGCTGAGGTTGTCTTTCTCCAGACGTTTTTTCAGTTCACCTTTCGCCTCGCCGGGACCAAGGATCAGAATAGATTCCGCTTCACGAATGCATGAAACCACCTCGTCGTAGAAACTGTTGAGGTGTCCTGTTAGCTCTCTCTGACGAACGTCATCCGCGGGCGTGGCGACGCCGGATTGTCTGTGGTGCTTTTCGATATTTGAGCTGATCAGCTTTATTTCCGTGTCTTTGCCGGCGACAAACACGATCACAGCCTTCTTATGATCAATCCACAAACCCACTGTCTTCTTCATAAACTTCTCCGTTCGGTCTTTTCCTGCGGCACGCTTCACGGCTTGATGCCTACCTTGATCACGCTTCCCGCGCGTTTGCTGAAGAGTTCACATACGTCCTTGATTTCATTGAGCGAGGAAATATGCGTCAGCAGGGTTTGAGATCAACACATCCGCTCCCTGCCGCCCTGGGGGGCGGAGGGTAGTGATGGTGATCTCAGCACGGGTCGAGCCTTGACCTAACGCCGGCCAGCGACCAGGTTGTAGATCAAGATGATCACTGCTACCACTATCAGGATGTGAATCAGGTTGCCACCGAAGTGACCGATGAATCCCAGTAACCACAAGATCACCAAGATCACCAATATTGTCCACAACATTATTTCACTCTCCTTTGTAAGTCTGCGCCATCTTCAGGGCTCAGAAATGAACAGGCTCGCTCCGCGAAGGGATCAAGGCATCCCACCGAAGCACCTGTTTCAGATACAACTTCTTTACTAGCCCGAAACGACAATCTTATTGTCGACTGATTTCACGCCTCGAACCCCCTTTACCAACTGCTCAGCCTTCGCCTTGGTGGCCGCGGAATTGACGGTGCCCGTCAAGACTGCGCGCGCGTCTGTGATAGTTATAACCACTCCAGCCATATCGGGATCCTGGGTCAGCCTCTTTGTGGCAATGTCCTGCATGTTCGCGTCATCATTCGCGCTGGTATTCTCTCTCTGGCTTGGCTGGGCAGGTTGCTGAATGATCACGGGCGCCTGTTGCGCCGGTTGCTGAATGATCACAGGCGCTTGCTGCGCCGGAGCCGGCTGTTGAACTATCGTAGTCGGTGGCGCTTGGCTGGCCACATCCAGGTTCGCGTTTCTGTTGGCTGATTCATTCGCGCTTCTATTACTAACTATATAGAAAATCGCGGCGATAGCCGTGATCGCGAGAATCGCAATTATGGCTATCGTACCCGGTGAAAGACGCGATTCCCGCGGGCCTCTCTCTGTTCTTTCGGTTAGAACCTCGCTTCGCTGGCCGGGGCTATTGACCACGACATGCTTTTGTACTCTCTCTTCATTCGAATCCATGACTTTCTCCTTACTTGATATCACCTGATTGAAAACGCGGCGTTAGATCGCGACGCCGCCGCTTTTGGTTCACGAACAACTACGATGAAGTTGCCCAGGGTTAACTGAGAGCGCCCACCTCACCGTGCATGACAACCGAGATATTTATGCCGTAGCGGCTGTTGCAACGACCTTGTTCTTTTCAGCCTCAAGCCGAGTTCCCAGATCCTCGATCTGTTCTTGGGTCAGAACCTCGCGCCCGAGCTTGAACATCTTCGTTTCTTCCTCTTCGACGTGATGCTCAACATTTTCCTGTAGCACCTTTGCTTTGGCGGTCCACTCTTCACTGTCAACCGCCACTCCAGCCAGTTCCGCGAGCAGCAGCTTTATCACGTGATGCTCCTCAAGACCTTCAAAGGTAATGTCGCGGGTCTCGGCTTCTTTCTTGAGTGCCGGATAGAGGATCTTTTCTTCGATATGAGCATGAACATCGAGTTCTTCTTTTAGTTTACCAAAAGCCTCTTCGCGAGTCTTCAGCGCACGCTCGGTCGTCGGCTCGATCTCTTCGAAGAGGGCCGCCACCTTCTTGTGATCATTCTTAAGCAATGTAAAAGCGTCCATTTGTTTTCCTCTTTCCGATTTAAGCCTTCTCGGTCTGGTTGGAGTCACATAAACGACGTATGTACGTCAGACTATGCGAAACGTCTCCGGCGAAACAGCGCGTGATAGACAATCAAGAACACTACGGCGCCAACCACTGCCACGAGTACGCTGTAGAGATTCAGCCCGGTCACGCCCGACGCTCCAAACAGATTAAACAGGTAACCGCCAATGATTGCGCCGACGACACCTAACAAAACGTCGCGGATTAGCCCTTCGCCGGTCTTGTTGACCAGTTTGCTGCCGATGAAACCGGCGACCAGTCCGAGCACAATCCAAGTTACAAGAGACATGGCAGAACTTTCCTGACGATTGGATATGAGCATACCCAAGGAGTTTAGATCGATGACTGACATTGCATTTTCTCCTTACTTTCTTAACCTTCTTAGTCGTTTCCGGAAAACAACAAACGGCACAAGAAAGAGGTCGCTGGCCTGGTCTCGGGTGTCGAGAGTGATTTGTCTAAAGAACGACTACGACAGGGTAAGACAATAAAGAATTGCGGTCTGTGCGCCAGCACACAAAGCCGAAGGCAGTCAGAAGGAATCCAAGAGCTCGCCTATCCGGACAAGCGGTCGTGCTCAACTTACTAAGCTCACGACTGTGTGTCTTTTTTGTGTGTGCGTTAGCGCACAGACGGACACTTTCAACTGATCTAGCCTAGCAACCATTCAGACAATTATTTCCCTGAATCAGGAGGCAATAATGCTATCCAACCGTCGACCACGAGTTCTCTGCGTCGACGACGATGAGGACTCTCGTGTGGCGTTAGTTACGCTACTGAAGCTCGCACTGATTGAAGCCAAAGCAGTCGGAACTGCCGCCCAGGCCTTGTCGTTGATTCAGGCAGAACGCTTCGACCTTTATTTGCTGGACTCACGATTACCTGATCTCGATGGCTTTGAATTGTGTCGCCGGATGCGCGCCTTCGACGCGCACACGCCGATTCTTTTCTTCTCCGGCGCGGCCTTTGAAGCTGATAAGAAGAGAGGGATTGAGGCGGGAGCCGATGCTTACGTGATCAAGCCCGACATTCATGGGCTGGTCGGAAGTATCAACCAGTTCGTTTCTCAGGCGAAGAACGCCACGGCTAAAATCATCCCGTTTGAACGAAAGATGAATTTCTCCCCGCCTTTCCCCTTTGAACCTGCCGCAGCTTGATATGTGTGTTAGTGCACATACAAGCACGCTTGCGTAGTTTATGTTAGTCGTTCTGGCAATCTTTGGTGAAAGCATACCGCGCAGTGTCCAATTGGAGGTAAAACATGAAAAAGTTTCTCGTAGTAATGTTGATGTTTGTGGTTTTGGCATTCGCCGTGCCCAATGCGTCGGCGCAAACCCGCCACCGACGCCACCGGCATGGGCGCACTTTCTGGCAGAAGCACAGAGATAAGTTAACTGTAGCCGGAACAACGGTGGCCGGTGCGGGCATTGGCAGCCTGGCTGGCGGAAAGAAAGGCGCGCTGATAGGTGCCGGGGCTGGCGCAGGCACCGGAGCACTCTACACCTACAAGATTCGCAAGCGTCATCGTCGTCGACGCTACTAGGCTTCAGGCCCCAAAGAAGCCACCAGGGCGCTCAGGCTGAAACCTAATCTGACGCGCACTGCAGAACCGTTTTCAGTTAATGATGGTGAGAGCCATGTCCGTGATTGAAAGCGGCTCTTCCAGGTCGATCTATCTTCAGCGGCGAACTATCGTCAACGGCTGATTTGCGCCCTTCGCTGACTGGTTTGTTTTTTCTACTTCCGGTTCCTCTGCCCAAAAAATCCACTCGGCTCCGTTTGCATGTTTCCCGCGAGGGGAGAGCAGTCCACGCTGCTCAAGCAAAGCGCGTGCGCCGCGCTGCATGTTTGCGTACAAACACTGTGTGACGTCCGATAGTTTCCACCCTTGTTTCGAAAGACGGGTCTTACGAAAGGCGCGTTCCATCTTCTGGCGTTTCCTTTCAAACATGGCAACCAACTCTTTGCTCATCTCCTCGCAGAGCGCCTTAAACTCCGCGCATTCCTCAGCCCTGAAAACAGGAAAGTTTGGCTCATAGTAACGCTCGGCCGGATATTTTTTCTCCCACTCTTCTGACTCGCGCAGAAGCTCGCTCTTCATCATGTCGTTGATGTGCGTATGAACGCTTGGTGGTGACAGGTCAAGCGCTTCAGCTAACTGCGAGATTGTCTTCGGCTTGCGGGCGACGAGATTCAAAATCCCTTCTTTCGTGCCGTTTGGCAGTAGCTTCTTTTTCGTTATATCGGCCCATGGATCGCTGTAACCACCAGATCCTGCCGAGACACACTCACAGGGAAAACGCAGGCCTTTTGAGTCATCAGGAATAGCCATTCTTATCCTCTCTAAGCTAAGTTTTAATATTAGGGCGTACCCTAAATCGGGCCTTTACATTTTCAATATTAGGGCGTAGCCTAAAACTACTTTACCGTTCCGCTAAAGTTTAAGATGCCACTCGCCGGAGTGGTCACACAGAAGGCTGATGCGGATGTCCGAGCCAAGAGATAGGCTTCAGCGTTACCGCACCTGCTCGCCGCAGGTCGCCCTGTCCAGGCTTCGCTTTCCTGGGCGGTTAACTTTTAATCCGTCGCCGACAGATAACCATTCGCGTCAGACGAAAGGAAGCAGAACAATATGCACGAAGATAGAAGGAAAGCAAATCCACTTGCGAACAACGATGTCAGTCCGCTTGTCCGGGTCCCGCTCGCTAATCTCGGCAAAATAATCGCCTTACTGATTCTGGTTGCGCTCGGCTTGGTCTACGTCACCGAGCGCAGTCGAGCGCAGCAGCGAGCAGCAATGCCGCAAAGGACTGACGGGTTCGACAGCCGAATCGATCGTGACGCGCTGCCGGTGTTGGAAGATGGAAAGCAAATCTTTCGCTTCGACACCTTCGGCGATGAGGCTTTCTGGGGCGATACGCTCAAGCTTCATCGTGCGATCGAGGGTACTAAATTTGGAGGCGTCGGCGCCGGCGTCAGCCCGAAGACCGCACTCGCTGTCGGCTTGAAAGTCGACATGGATGCCCTGCCCGCAGACCTCGTCGACAAAATCAAGCAAGGCCAGGTCAACCTGGACGATCCCGCGACAACCCTGGCCCTGATCAAGCTTAACTCGGTCCTCGGCGTTCAAGGGCAGTTCAACCAGGATGGCAGTTTGAAGGCGATGGGAATTAGCTGCGCCCTTTGCCACTCCACGGTTGATAACGCATTCGCACCGGGGATTGGTCATCGCCTTGACGGGTGGGCCAACCGCGATCTGAATGTCGGAGCCATTATCTCGCTTGCCCCTGATTTGAGCGCGGTGACGAGCCTTCTGGGTGTCGACGAAGCAACGGTGAAGAAAGTGCTGGCCGCCTGGGGGCCCGGTAAATTCGATGCCGAGCTTTTCCTTGACGGCAAAGGTTTCCGACCAGACGGAAAATCAGCCGCCACCTTGATTCCGCCCGCGTTTGGCCTTGCTGGTGTAAACCTGCACACCTGGACTGGCTGGGGAGGCGTCAGCCACTGGAATGCGTTCGTAGCTAACCTCGAGATGCACGGGAAGGGAACCTTCTATGATCCGCGGCTGAACGACCCGGTCAAATTTCCGATTGCCGCGAGGGCTGGTTTCGCGAACGTGCGAAACAACCCCGATCTGATCTCGTCTAAGCTTCCAGCGCTACAGTTGTATCAACTCGGCATCTCGGCGCCGACGCCCCCGGATGGTAGTTTCAACCGTGCTGCGGCGGTACGAGGTAAAGCCTTATTTAGCGGGCAAGCGAACTGTGCTCAGTGTCACGTGCCACCGACCTTCACCGAGCCGGGCTGGAACATGCACACGCCTGCCGAGATCGGCATTGATGATTTTCAGGCGAAACGCTCGCCGGACGAACGCTACCGCACGTCGCCACTCAAAGGGCTCTGGACCCACCAGGCGGGTGGCTTCTATCACGATGGTCGCTTTGCGACTTTGCTCGACGTTGTCAATCACTACAACAACCTTGGGGGATTAAATTTGACTGAGCGAGATAAGCGCGACCTGGTTGAGTACCTGAAGTCGCTGTAGATCTCGTTAGAAGATCGCCCGTCCGCATCAGCTTCGGCCACTACGCGTTTAAAGGGTTACGCCGCCGACGGGCGAGGGCGTAGCGGAAGCCAGGAATCTCGCTGTCCATGAATGTAAGACTTATCGGTGGGCTGGATCGGCTGTCGTGATCATTGCCTACTGGCCACAAATCCATCACTTGTACGTTGAGAGATGTGCCTGGGGTCTGAGCATACTAACATGGGTGCTTTGGTTGGTCTCAGGCTCGTTATTACTTATCTACGCCACCACGCTCGGGGATTCTCTTTTTATCTACGTTCAGGTAATCAATATCACCGCTATTGTTACCACCATTATTCTCGCCAAGAGAGCCAATACGATTTGCCCGTTACATCTGGCGGTGGCGGAAGCGCGTGCGTCTGGAACATCAAGAAGCAAGTAATTGCGAATGCTTAGTTGGTGGAGGCGCGAAATGAATGGTTCGAACTCAAATGATCTATATGTGTGCTAGGGCACAGACGAACACGTTCACGTGGTTTATGTTAGCTATCCCGGGCAATTTACTGTGAAGCACCACAGGATGTCTCCAATCGAAGACATTGGATTAGGCTACGCAACAATTCAGGAGGTCCGATATGAAGATAAGACACTTACCCAACAAGATCGCAGGAATAATCTTAGGGTTCACCTTGCTGCTAGGAATCGGCGTCGGTTTGAGCACAACCGTCCACGCGCAGGGTCGCTATGGCAATCAGGATCGCCGCAACCAAAACTGGGATGGTTACCCGAACTGGGGTGGTTCTTTCGACCTGCGTCAAACCGCTCTTAACGCGGGCTACAACGAAGGCACTAAGGAAGGCCGGAATGACCGCGCGAGGAACAGGCACTCTAACTACCAGGACTTTAGTGCCTACCAGAAAGCCACGAAAGACTATAACTCACGTCTGGGCGACCGCGAACTGTATCGCCGCTACTATCGTAGAGCGTTCGAGAGCGGCTACAACACCGAACTTGGTATTCAAGTTTCTCGTGATCGCGATGATCGTGACTTCAACCGTGACCGTGACCGCAACGACAACGACAACCGTGGTCAGGATCGTCGTGGCCGCAACTGGGATCGTTACGGCACCTACGGTGGCTCTTTCGAGCTTCGCCAAACCGCGCTGAATGCGGGCTACAACGAAGGCATCAAGAAAAGTCGCAATGACCGGCGGCGGGATAGGCAATCAGATTATCGGAATTCTAGTGCCTACCAGAAAGCGACCCAGGACTACAGCTCACGTCTCGGCGACCGCGAGTTGTACCGCCGGTACTACCGCGAAGGATTCGAGAACGGTTACAGCGATGGCTACAACGGTGGCTAGAGCTTCGTATTCCTGAGTCAGATCTTGCCTGATGGAAGATGCTAAACGGGACGATGCTCTGCGGTCGTGGACGGTTCTTAACTCATCCTCGGCAAGATCGAGACGAGGGAGTTCTTGAAGAGCCTTACCCTTTTCAAGTTGGTTTTCATATCAAGGTTGCACTTTGCAGCGGTGCCTCAAGCAGAGACGCAAAGAGCTAACGACAAAGTGTTGCGAGATCAAAGCAATGGCTAAGACACTACAAATCGGCATTTGGACGTCGTTGTTGACCGGACTGCTCGCATGCGGAAGTGTCGGTGATGCTCACAAGTCGGTAACAGCAGCAGCCGGCTTTGTCACTAGCACCGGCAGCATGAGCGCGGCAAGAGCCGCTCACACCGCAACGCTGCTGCCGAACGGCAAGGTTCTAATCACCGGCGGCATGGAGCGTAATCATGTCTTTTTCGCGAGCGCTGAACTCTATGATCCAGCTACCGGGAAGTTCACTCCCACTGGCAGCATGATCACCAAACGTGTGGGCCATAGAGCAGTGCTCCTGCGGAACGGCAAGGTTCTGATCATCGGCGGCTCTAATCATGAGGACGGGTCACTCGCCAGCGCAGAACTTTACGATCCCGCAACCGGCACCTTCACCCTCACCGGCAGCATGAAAGAGAAAGGTGGCGGCTTGGTGACAGTGCTGGCAGACGGTAGAGTCCTCGTCGCCGGTGGTTACAACGAACTCTATGACCCTGTCACCGGCACTTTTTCTCTGACCGGAAAGATAGACCTGCAACAATCCAGTACGGCGACGCTATTAACGCTATTGAGGAATGGCAAGGTGCTCTTAACCGGCAGCGTTACCTACCCTTCAGAAACACCACTCGCGAAAGCAGAACTCTACGATCCAGCGAGTGGTAGTTTCGCCGCCATTGGCAATATGACTACGGCACGGGCTAAACACGCAGCCACGCTTCTACCAGACGGGAGAGTTCTGATCACTGGTGGAATCGACAGAAATGGCCCGCAGGGTCGCACTGCGAGCGCAGAGATTTATGATCCCGCGAAGAATTCATTCGTTGCTATTGCCAATATGAGCATGGCTCGCTTCAAACATGCAGATACGACCGTCGTATTGCCAAATGGCAAGGTCCTGATTGCCGGTGGTGGCGAGCGCGCGGAAGTATTTGACCCAGCCACTAGCACCTTCGGCATAGCCGCAGGCAGCTTAGATGAAGCGTGGCTCTTTGCCACAGCAACATTGTTGCAGAGCGGCAAGGTTCTTATTGTGGGCGGCTACCGTGGAGGTGTTGTGTGCACTGCGGGAGCATGGATTTACCAATCATAGGCAAAGCATGAACACAACACGATCAGTCAAAGTCATCAAGAACGGGGAACGTAAGGACCCCGAGACTCAGGCCGACGCAGAATCTGCCGTCGACCCAAATAGATGGTCCACAGCGGTTCGCTCGTGGGTCGTTGAGTTTCAAGAACGCGATCGCAGCGAATCGCTCCCAGCCTTTGACAGTCTGTTCAAGGACGCGCTGCTGCAGTAGCGGGCCGCAGAAAGAAGAAGGCTTGGGACAGGCGCCCGCCAAAAAGGAGCAACATGTCACTAGCTAGTTCGAGAGAGGTCAAAGACGAGCAGACAACACAAAACCGCGCGCGCACGGCTATAGAGGCTTATGCCTCAAAGTCCGATGAACGGATTATTGGCCCAGGTTCGGGCCCGGTTTCCCATGGACGGCATCTCGATGTAGATGCAGTTCTGGCGCGCTCGCTGCGAAAAGTGGTAAGCGAATAGTTTCACACCGATCCGTTGGCGGCAATACCGGCAACAAATAGTCCAGTAGAGGTTGCAGTTCTTCATAGTCCGAGAGTCGCGTGACGTTACTCGTTACGAGTGACGCCAACTTCCATCATCGGCGCCGGATCCACTATGTCCTCATGAGTGATGATCACAACTGGTATCGGTCCCAACTCTGTATGCTTGATGATCTGGCGCGCGGCCAGCAACCCATAGCTATTCCTCGGTCTTGTCTTTCTCGTCCTGAGGGTCGCCCTTTTGGCCCTCCGAACTATCTCTGAGGAAGAGGGGAGTGTCGGACTCCTGATGGAGCAGCTCCTTAATCCGTTCTTCGATGTCTTTTTCGGAATTGAGCTCGTTCACATTTGAGTCCTGGTGCAAAATGATCGCGTCCTTTTTGAATTAACTGTAATTAGTGGCCGACCGGTATCCGTTGAAAACGCGCTTTACCTTCCGCGTCCTCCCATGAAATATCCAGCACATAGCGGCTGATTTCGCCTGGCATGACTTTGAGCCGCGCCAACTGATCGCGGTCAGCATCAGCCGGCTTTCCATTAATCCAGGTTCGGTGAGACAGGACGGCCTTCTCTTTTGGTTGCATAGACTTTATGGCGTCGAATCTAATGTGAGCTTGCGAAGGACCTCCGCCCGGAGTTTCTTCATCCTTCAGAAAGATTGTCAGAATCTCGATGGACTTGAGCGCATTATCAGTCTCGTTGGTCAACTCCAGGAGGACCTTGGGGCTGGCATCTATGAATCTAAAGACAAAAGGCTTCTGTGTATTGCTATTCGTGTTCATAAATTCTCTTCTGTAGCGGTTGCATTATCCAGACCTCAGGCGGCAATTGGAATCTTGTCCAGCAAACGTGTGAGAAGGCTTCTCAACTGATTGAAGTTTTCAGGTTGTGTGATATGGACGTTCTGGCCGATCGCGACTTCACCACCTTCACCGATACCCTCAATGCAAAAGACCACAACCGGCACTTGCTCTCCTACCCCCGCACGTTCACGGATGCGACGCGCGGTAACAATGACTTCGCTCGGTAAGCCGGCCAGGCTCACCAGAATCAAGTCGGGACACTGGCGCCGGGCGCTCTCTATTGCGTCCAGTTCGTCTCTGGCTAAGGCCACGCGATAGCCGTCTGCCTTCAGCAACTTCTCAATGCCGTCGCGGGTCTCCGCGACATCCTCCACCACGAGGACGGCCAGGCTTGTGTCAGCTTGTCTAATCATCAAACTCTTTCTTGTTCGCCTCGGTTTGCGCAGATGGATCCGTGTCCGAGCGCCATAACTTTGCAGCCTTAAATGTCAACAGGCTGAGCCACGCTCACTAGTTTGATCGCTTTCGCCAGCCGGAGAAATTTCATGACGCGAATGCCCCACCAGTTGAGGTCGATTTCGTACCAGGCGAGTCCATGTCGCGCCGAGGTTGGGTGCGCATGATGGTTATTGTGCCAACCTTCGCCAAAGGAGACCAGAGCCACCCACCAATTGTTTTTAGAGTCATCATTAGTAGCAAAGCGCCGCCGGCCCCACAAATGAGTCGCCGAGTTAACCAGCCAGGTAGAATGAAGGCCCACGGTTACCCGCAGGAAGATGCCCCACAACATGACTCTCCAGCCGCCGAATGCCAGCAGTCCAACCGCGAGCATGATCAGCGGCACATAATAAAACCGGTTGAGCCAACGATAGAATCTTTGGTTCATCAAATCCGGGGCGTAACGCTGAAGCTGGGCCTGGTCCAGCACCTGGGGAGGAGGGACCAAAATCCAACCGATGTGTGACCACCAACGTCCATCACGCGGCGTGTGTGGATCTCCGTCTTTATCGGTGTGGGCGTGGTGAATACGATGCGTCGTGGCCCACTGGATGGGCCCGCCTTCGAGGGCCAGGGAGCCACAGAAGATGAGAAAGTACTCAACGACTTTCGGCACCTTGTAGGCGCGATGGGTCATTAGACGATGAAAACCCATGCCTATCCCGAGACTGCCGCCGATCCAGTATAGGATCACGGCGGTGATAACCGCAGGCCAACTCCAGAAAAAAAGTGCCACAACCGAAGCCACGTGAAAAATGATCAAGAAAGCCACAGTAGGCCAGTTGACGCTGGTTTCTTGTTCGGGGGCTATCTTGTCAATCTGCATCTCGCGCATCCTGATTCTCCAATATCTACTCGCCTGATATCAATCACCTTCCAAATGCAAGGACTCAAACTCTGAATCCCGGGTTTTATGGATTCCACTCCTATTCGGGGCTGATCGTTTGGCCGACAGAGCGAATGTTAGCCAAAGCAAGCGGGGTCGTCTGTGCGGTAGGCCGCATATAGTCTCTCATTAACACCCCTCTTTAGCGAGGTCCGAATGAGATCTATCGCGGGTTGTGTGCGCTGATCTAGTTCAACCCTGGATTTGCGCTATATGCGGCCTAGCGCACATACAGTGCCATCTACTTAGCTTAACGTTCTCTTCTGATCGGCCAAGGTATCGCAACGTCTGAAAGTAACGCGGCACTTGCGCGAAACGAAGGTAGTTAAACGCTGCGGGGTAGTATTTTTGGCAATCTCGGCAAATCAGGAGTTGAAATCAATGAAACGCATCCATGAAATCGGAGTCTACAAGTCCGGCAATCTCAGGGTGGAGGTCGTCGATCTGAGTGACGTTGAGGAGACTCTCAATGAAAATACGGCAGTGTTCGTTGGCCACACGACAGTTACGAGTCGAATTGAAGGCCAGGACTTCAGCGACTTTTATCAGATTAGTAGGGCGTACTTGAAGCAACAGGCACAGTGGCGCGTAGTTGCATCACAAAGTACCCGAGTGGCGACGACCCCTGCAAGTGTCGTGAATTATGTTCGCGACGCTTTCACGTACCTATTCTTAACACGCTTCCTAAAAAGTGACAGTGTTGCAACTGAGACTTGGGAGGATGAAGGAGGCAAGTACGCAAAGTGTGCGTGAAGTCGCCGAAAAAATTGGCAGGTCGGCGCATCGATCATGCAACAGCTCGGCATCACGGGTGATCTCTCGAAGGAAATTCCAGGCGTTAACACATGAGTCATATGTCAAGGTTTGTGGCGGCTCTCGTTGGGCTGCTGGTAATGGCCATCGTCGCCAGCCGGCAGCTATTTTTGTTTGCTGTGTTCAGAGATCCAGGCCTCACAAGCGCAGTTGGAGGAACATTCCATCTGTGGCTAGCCATTAGTGCGGTCATTACGGCATGCATTGCGGGCAGCTTGATGTTTCACTTTTTCCTGCGTCATGAAAAGAATAAATGGTCCAAAGTAGCGATGATTCCCGCTGGGCCGTTACTCACTGCTATCAGCAACAACCTATCCACCAATTCGCCGACACGGGCCCCGTTTGATCGGATACGCTGGACGCTCACTAACCCATGGCTCTCAGAAGGTCAGGCCGATGACAGAACACCGATGGACGGTTCTGTCGCGGACAGTAGTGAAACACCATCCGGTCAAAGAGCATTCGCCCGGCGGTTTCATCAGTTGATGTTCAAAAAATGGTCGCAAGCGAGGCACGACTAACATCGCGCAATCTACCGTTATGACCACAATAAACTCAGAGCAATTTGGTGAAATTTGTAATGGGGTCTGGAGTGATCGGGCCGCCGTACTAAGGGGACGTGGCCTCTTGAGCGGCGAGACCGCCCTGGTGCGAGCCGTGTTCTGGCGACTCTGTAAAGCCGGAGTTGAGCCTACTGGTGGCGCTGGTGTCTATGGTTCACAACCCACGATTCTTGCTTATCAGCTAGTAGTGGGCCGCATGCTCGAAGTGAACGCTCGTCCCCCATTTGAAGGTGCGCCAATCCTGAAAGAACTCGTCGAGCGCTATCAAAAGGAAGTCGCCGTAGAGGCTCGCGATTAGATATGCACTGCAATCACAGTAGAAGGATGTTACGCCTGCGGGAGATGAGATGCCCTTATTGCCATCAATCAGTAATGAGTTGGCGGCACTTCATTGTCATCGCGGTCATCGCGATGGCCGCCAGCCTCTTCTTGTTCAAGACCCTCTAGTCATCAGTGGAAGAAGCGCGTTCGGTTTGCTGCAAAGTTCGTTCGACAATAACCGTCGCAATCCGAAACATGCAGATCTTCATGCGGGTACTAACAAGCTCGCAAGCCGGAGAAGATGGGTGTACAATCGGTGCCGTTTTCGATGTCAAAAAGGAAATCCGTGATAAAGCCGAAATCGTAAGAAATGTTTCTCCCTGTCTGTCTTACTTGTAGGAGGTGTCACATGTCCAACGACCCAGTTGGAGCAGTAATTCTGAGACTCGTCCGCAGTCCACTGATGCTGGTTGCTTATCGCAGCCTCGCACTGGCGCTCTTCCCTGCACTGGGGGTGTCGCTCGCGTACGCGCCGCAGGGCATGGATCCGCGTTGCGGCGACCGCACCGCTGTGGGCCGCTTCACCTGCACCATCAACCAACCCAACGTCCGGAAGCGCCTGACCCCGTATTCGAACGTCGTCTTCGCTCCCGGCGACAACGTTCGCGTGAGCGCAAGCGGGTGTGTGCAGACTGGAGGCTTCGGGCCAACCTGGAAGCGCTACGTAAACCCAAGCGGTCCGGACTCGGACCATCTCTACCACGGACTCATCCGCATTCCGAGCGCGACCCCGGGCAGCGGTCCCACGCGAATTAAGGATGTGATCGGCCGGAATATGGTGGTTTCAGGTGCAGGCCTGCCGCCGTCAGAGCTCATCCTCTCTCTGGGGTACGAGGATGATGACTATGGAGACAATGGCTACAACGACCACGACGACGGCACCGAAGACCAGTGTAAGGGCATCGGCGCCGCGCAGGTCAGCATCGTGATCGTACGAACTGGCGCAACGACCACGCCCACTCCCACTCCCTCGGACAAGTTCGACTTCAACCTCGAGTGGACTGCGCTCGCGCCCGGCGGCTTCCCACTCAACCCGCAGTGGACGTGGCAACGAAAGCACCCGGGCCAGATTCCAGACTCCGCCCTTTGCCACAACTTCAGTAAGGTGGTCAAGGTCGGCACTATACCGGTGCTGGTCCCGGACTTCGCGGACTGCACCGACCAGACCGACCTGAGCCATGTGGACACCCCCGATGGCTGGAACGCCTTCATCTGCTCACAGGAGGACAGCAACGGGTTCCACGGGCACGTCAACTGGTTCGCGGCTACCTTCGATGGAAACGCGACCTGGGGCGACCACAACACGGACGACGACTACTACATCGCGCTCGAGAGCTCGGGCGTTCCGGCACTTGTGAACAAGCGCGGCGCGATGCACACGGAGTTCGACTCGGATGAAACCATCGACAACTTCCAATCCAGCTGGTGGATCGCTTTCCACTCCGCCATCGATCATGGCCTCGGTAAATCTACGCTAAATGGCCAGCACACGATCATGACGGGTCTCTTCGGCCTCGACTGCGAGCACAACTGCAAGAGCGAACTCCACCCGGTTTACGCCATGGCAACCAATATAATTGACGACCCTGCGGATGACCTCTGGGGGATGTTCGTGCGCAACGCAGGAGACGAGGGGTACTGCTCGAGACAAATCTGGGAGGCTCCGTTTACGACCTATACTTTCCGGCTTCCCTGGCGCGCGGGGATGGACTCAGTGGAGGTTCTGTCAGGTCCCGGCAAGACTCAGTTTGCGGGAACCGAGGGGACGAGTGGGCCGACTGTCACTTTTACGCGGGGCCAAGGAGTTGATGTCACGTTCACTCTGCCGCCCCCGTCAGCCACGCCGCTCATCGACGGTGCGCTGCACCTGCGGTGGTCGGGTCAGCCGACCGTGCGCGGCAGGCAGCCCGCGGGGAGCATGGCGGGTCGCGCTGAGTCGGGTCGGCCACAAATATTCGCCCGCCCGCCCGTCGCGGGCATGGCGCGTGGCGCGGAGAGGGACGATGACGCCGAGAGGCGGATCCGGGCGGCGATAGATCAGCTTCCGCCCCCACAGCGGCGGCAGGTCAACCTCGCGCGCACTGTGGCGCGAACGCGGACGGAGATGCATCCGTTGCCGCCGGTCGGCCCCGCACGACGCGTGATAGCATTTGCGGCCGCTCCGCGTGCGGCAGTGCGCCTTGGGGCGAAGGGTCCCGTAGCGACACGTAAGCTGGAGCGCGACGCGGCGCAAATTCGTGCGCTCTGCGCGGCCTTCTCCAACTCTCCGCCGGGTCTGCCAGCGAGCGTCTGCACGAGCGCACCGCGTCGGACTCGTTAAGTTGAGCGGTGAAAGCTCTTGAAGCTTCAGTCGACGGGCAGCGATCCGGATGTATCCCACATCAAGGAGACCCCGGGACGACCTAAATCGGCGATGTGGATAGTGCCGCAGTTCCTCCGCCGAAAGACGTAGACGACCGTCAAAGCGGCGATGAAGCATGCAACCGATGACATTCAACGGTTGTACTGACACTTGATACACCTACTCTCACGTTCTGCCAACGATGCAGCAAGGTGCTGCGAAACGGCCCGAAAAACTGCTCGACAGCGAAGCCAGCGCGCAAGCCAGTGATACAACAGTGACCCAAACGAAAAAAAGGGCAGCTAATCGGCTGTCCGTAAACTCTTGATTTATTTGGAGGCGGCGATCGGAATCGAACCGATGAATAAAGGTTTTGCAGACCTCTGCCTTACCACTTGGCTACGCCGCCGAAAGCAAGGATGAAGGATGAAGGCGGAAGGATGAAGGAAGTTCTCAGTCCAAAGCTTTCAGTCGCCGAATTCGCAACCGAAAACTTAGAACCGAAAACAACAACAAGCCTTCATTCTTCCGCCTTCATCATCGAATTTGGAGCGGGAGACGAGACTTGAACTCGCGACCCTCGCCTTGGCAAGGCGATGCTCTACCACTGAGCTACTCCCGCTTTTCGTAACGAGATTCGATTCTAATGATTCAAAGTGGGTTGTCAAGGTAGCGTTTAAACCAGCAGCGCCGGCAGGATGCCGGCGAACCGCAGGCAAAGATGCCTGCGCTCCTATGGTTGCGGTAGAGGCTTTGACAGCACGCCCGTGATGAACTCATTCAATCCGGCATCCGAGCTCCCATGTCGGAATTTGTAGAAGTCGGTCAGCAGTTGCATCCATGCGGTTTTGGCTTTTTGATTTTGCGGATCGCTTCCGGCCAGCGCGACTGCGCGCGCGTACGCGTCAATGATCTTATCGACAACTTTGTAAAGGCTGTCCAAAGCCGCTTTGCTTTCCGGGGTTTCGGGTTTGTTCGCGAACCGCGCGCTGTAGTCAGCCGACAGTTTCTTATAAGGGCCGCTCTGATAAGCCACCGCCAGATAATAATAAGTCGGCGGCGCGGTCTTGCGATCGCTGTCAATCTGCGCTGCTTTGATCAAAGAAGCGATAGCGTCTTCGGGACTGCTCTCGTGCAAGTAGAAACCGATCGCGTAGTTCAGAGAGGCAAGCACATCTTCCTTATTCTTGAATGGGCTCCAACTGTCCGGGGCTCTGCCTGATTCAATTAACTGAAGAGCCCGGTGCGCGTAGAGGGCTGCTTCGGCATTGAAGTTCTCGTTCTTGGATTCGGTGCTGGCGATGACGGCACTGTAGCCGAGAGGGATCAGAACCTTGACGTTGTTGGCATCGTCGTTGAGGACTTGTTTGGCTTGCGCATAAGCGTCCGCAAATCTCTTTTGGGTGATCGCCTGCAGTAAGCGCTGCTCGCGATCTTCCTTTTCGGCGGCCAGGCGACGTGCTCGCTCGTCGTCCTCATACGCCGGTATCCAAACCTTGAAGTAGCGCGTGTACTGATCGTCTTCCTTGCCATAACGGCGCATGTATTCCTTCGCGGCCTCGTAGGCCAGGGCTGGATTCGGCTCGCGGTTCTCGACGAATTTCTTGTAGGTGTTGACTTTTACTTCGTCGTCGGTTTCCTGAGCGGATGTGCCGGCCCTGGGCTGCGCCTGTAGGCGAGGGGCGCCGAAAAAAGCGAGTGCCAAGGCGAAAAGCAGAGCAAGCGTAGCGCGATGTCTCATCAACTGGGAATGCCTCCGGAGAAATATTCGCGGACTTGGATGCGGAAATCCAGAAGAACGTCTAAACCGATTTGATTCTAGCAGAAGAACAGTCAGAACCGCCTGCGGTAGCGGGCGGTTAATCTTTAATCAACGGGAGCCTGTGATATCTGAGATCAGCCGCCCGCTACCGCAGCCGGTTCTGACACCACTGGCGCAGGCAGATCCACAATTTCCCACGCGGCACGATTCCGGAGCAGCGACGACATCAGCGCGGCGTGCAAAAGGTGTCCGCTGCGTTCAGCTTTGACGCGGCCCAAAAGCACCATGCCCAGCAGCGCGAAGTCGCCGATGATGTCCAGAATCTTGTGGCGCACAAACTCATCTGGAAAGCGCAGGCCGGTTTCGTTCAGCATCCCATGCTTTGTGAGCACGATGGCGTTATCGAGTGAGCCGCCCTGGATCAGATTCGCGCGCCGCAGGGCTTCGACTTCCTCTACGAATCCAAAGGTGCGTGCCGAAGCAATGTCGCGCGCGAACGAACCATTATCCAGAGTAATCGACCGATGCTGGATGCCGATGAGCGGATGCGGAAAGTCAATGACGCAATCAATCTCGAAAGCGTCGGCAGGTTCGATGCTGATGCGGCGATTGCCCGCTTCGACGCCGACGGTTTCGCGCACCATCAACGCGCGGCGCATCAGTGATTGTTCGGCGATGCCGGCGCTTTCGATCATTTCCGCGAACGCTTCAGCCGAGCCATCCATGATCGGAACTTCCAGGTTATCGACGTCGATGTACGCGTTATCGATACCGCAGCCACGCAGGGCCGCGAGCAGGTGCTCGACGGTCGAGAGCATCACGCCCGTGCGCATCAGCGTCGTGGCATAACTGCAATGCGCGACTGATTCAACGGTGGCGGGAATTTCAAAGCCGCCCAGATCGGTGCGGCGAAAAACATATCCAGTGTCAGGTGGCGCCGGCATCAGCCGCACCTGAACCGGAACCGCAGTGTGCAATCCGATTCCGCTCGTTTCGACTTCGGTGGCCAGTGTTGTTTGTTTCAAGATATTGGTTGAGCGTTCTTCTTACCGAAAAAGTATGGTCAATGAGCGAACTTCGATAGTGCAAGCCTCATGCCTTTCTCAACACCCCGAAGATGCGCAACGCATCGGATTCGTTTGTGGCGTCCGCGCCACGAGTTTTTGATTTGATGCCTCGAATATGCAACGCCGAGGGCTGGCGAGAAGACAGCCCGCTGAAAGGCGGCGCAAGTCACGAAAGCAAATTGACACTCATAAAGCGCGACCCTATCATCGATCTACAATGCCGCAAAAAGGATCTCCCGCCGGAGGGAAGCCGGCCGAGCGAGTCTTTCTCATCGACTCGATGTCCCACATTTTTCGCGCGTTCTACGCGCCGATGGCCAATCGCGCGGCGCCCCTACAGACTTCGAAAGGTCAGGTCACACAGGCCGTCTTCATCTTCACGAACATGCTGCGCAAGCTCTTGCAGGATGAGAAACCAAAATACATCGCGGCTATTTTCGAATCGGGCGAGAAGACTTTTCGTCACGAAACGTTCACCGAATACAAAGCAAACCGGCAGCAGATGCCCGACGATCTCGCTTCACAACTGCCATACATCATGCGGCTCTGCGAAGCTTACAACGTTCCCCAGATCAGCGTCCCCGGATTCGAAGCTGACGACGTGATCGGCGCGCTGGCGGTGCAAGCGGCGAATACGGGCTTGCAGGCCGTCATCGTCTCAAACGACAAAGACATGTGCCAGATGGTGCGCGATCCTTTGATCGTCTGCATGCGACAGAATTCGCAAGTCATCAAGCGCAAAGAACCAGTGCCGCCGATTGAATGGTGCGACGAAGCGTGGGTGGAAAAGAAGTTTGGCGTGACCGCCGGCCAGGTGGTCGATTTGCTCGGATTGATGGGTGATTCGGTTGATAACATTCCCGGCGCGCCCGGCATTGGCGCAAAAGGCGCGGTGCAAATTATTCAGACTTACGGTTCGATCGAAAACGCGCTCGCGCACTGGGAAGAGGTCAAACACAAGACCTATCGCGAGTCTCTGCGGAACAACACTGAGATAATTCGCAAGTCGCGTGAGCTGGCGCAAATCAGGACCGACGTTGATGTGCAACTGGATCTGAAACAGTTGGAAACGCACCCGCCTGATCGCGCCGCTGCTTACGAGTTGTTTCGCGAACTCGAGTTCACCGCCCTGACGAGTGAATTTGCAGACGGCGCATCGGCCGCAGCTCGCGTCACAACCGAGCGCAACTACTCGATCATTCGGAGCAAAGCCGAACTCGACAGGGTGATTCAAGGGCTGTGGGAAGCTGAGCACATTGGAGTCGCAATCTCAAATTCTACGCTGCCTGGCGCAGGTCAGCAGCAAAGCACGCGCGACGAACACGGAGCCAGCGGGATTGCCTTCGCGAAGCAAGCGGGCAACGCCGCGTTCGTCGACCTGGAAAACTTCGCCGAAGGCAAAAACGCGGCGCTCCGGCCTGTGCGTGAGTTGCTTGGTAACGGACTGCTGGAAAAGTCCGTGCACGATTTGAAACGCACCGTCGCTTTGTTGGCGCCGCTCGACGTCGAGTTGGTGGGCGTGGCGGACGACACGCTGATCGCGGCATACATTCTCGACCCAACGCGCAGCAAGTACGAACTCAGCGATCTCGCGCGCGAGGCTGCTGGCGCGGAAGGCGGCGGCGGCCCACCATACGAAGGCTGGAACGAAGCGGCATGGCAAGCGGCGGAAGCGGCGGATTGGACCGCCCAAGTAGCGAGAGAATTGCGCAAGCGGATCGACGAGAAAGATCTCGGCAGCATCTATCGCGAGATCGAATTGCCGCTGGCGCCGCTGCTTTATCGGATGGAACGCGCCGGCATGCGCGTGGATACGAAAGTGCTCGCTGAGTTGTCCGCTCATCTTGGCGAAGAGCTGGCCAAACTGACTGACAGAATCTGCAAACTTGCCGGACGCGAATTCAACATCAACTCTCCGAAGCAAGTCGCCGAGTGCTTCGAGGCGCTGAACATAGTTTCGGGTCGCAAGACTTCGACGGGTCGGGTTTCGACAAGCCGTGCGGTGCTCGAAGAGCTGGCCCAAACTTACGAACTGCCTCGTCTGATTATCGAGTATCGCGAACTCGACAAGCTGAAGAGCGTCTATACCGACGCGTTGCCGCATCAGATCGCCGCCGACGGCCGCATCCATTCCCAACTTAATCAAACTGTCGCCGCGACGGGACGGCTGTCGTCAAGCGATCCAAACTTGCAGAACATTCCGATTCGCACTGAACTTGGCCGCCGCATTCGCCGCGCCTTCGTCGCCGAGCGAGGCAACAAACTCGTCTCGGCCGATTATTCGCAGCTCGAACTGCGCTTGCTCGCGCATATCACCCGCGACGAAGTAATGCTGGACGCCTTCCAAAAAGGCGAGGACATCCACAATCGCACTGCGCGGCTGGTCTTCGGAGCAAAGACAGACGAAGAGTTGAAAGAGGCGCGGCGCTTCGCTAAGATCGTGAACTTCGCGATCGCTTACGCGATCGAGCCGTGGGGTTTGTCACAGCGCGTCGGCATCAGTCGTCAGGAAGCACGCAAAGTAATCGATGATTACTACGCAACTTACAAAGGCGTGCGCCGGTACATGGACGAGATTCCTGTGCAGGCACGGCAGGATGGATACGTGCGTTCGCTCTACGGGCGCATACGCCCGCTGCCGGGCATCAACGATCGCAACGCGAACATCCGCCGCGCGGCCGAACGCGAGGGCATCAACATGCCAATCCAGGGCACGGCCAGCGACATCGTGAAGATTGCAATGCTGCACGTTGATGAAGCTTTTAGGCGCGAAGGTCTGGACGCAAAGATGTTAATGCAAGTACATGACGAGTTGCTGGTCGAGTGCCCGAAGAACGAAGCAGAGCAGGTCGCGAAGACTCTGAAGCGCGAGATGGAATCCGCGGTCGAACTCGACGTGCCGCTGATCGCAGACACAGGGGTCGGTGATAACTGGATGGACGCGAAGCGTTGATGGGAAAGTGCAAATTGCAAATTGAGCCAGAGGAACAATTGTGACGTCGGATGAGTTGATCGAACGACTAATAAACTTTGCCGCGCGCGTAGGTAAGGTGTTGATGCTTTGCCGGACACGCGAATGGGCCGGCACATCGGAGGTCAACTGGTACGCAGCGGGACCTCACCTGCGCCAAATTACGAAGAAGCTTGTGCAGCGGAAAGTCGCGCGGATTTCGTTCACAAGCTCAGCATTGGTCTGAAAGAGTTGCGCGAGTCCCGTTGTTGGATCCGTCTCATCATAAAAACGGAAATGCTTCCGGAGCATCGAATGGGTGAATTGCTTGATGAATGCAATCAGCTATGCAACATCATCGCCCAATCGATAGTTACCGCAAAGAAGCGAAAAGAAAAGAAGGCTTAGAAACTTGCAATTTGCAGTTTTCATTTCACAATTTCCAATGCTTTTGTCTAATCAAGAGTGAACTTCTTGTGCTTTTACCGAAGCGATTCAATGTCCACTCAACCGAAACCAAACCAACCGACCGATGGTGAAGTCGTCTATCGCCGCGCCCTTCCGGCTGCCGCCGGCGGGAAGAGAGAGTCGCGACTTGACCCTACCTTGCTACCTCTGGTCGCCGGTTTTGCGTTGCTGCTGCTGCTCATTTGGGTGCTCGGTGGCTTGAGTGTGCGGCGGCTCGAAGACACGAGCCGCGCTGCTCTCGAACTCGAACATACTCACGCGGCCAGGGCAGGGTTACTGCTCCAATTCCGCGTGGCATTCACGCGACTCGACACTGAAGCGCGTGCTCGCATGGAAACAAACGCCCGCCACGAGTTGGCGCCACCCTTCGACTTGCGCCTGGATACGGCGCGCGGAAAGCTCGCCGATCTCTTGCCACTCCTGGATCGTGCACCGCTCTCTGAATTGCCAAAGTGGTTTAGGTTCCGCGACGATCTCGTCGCCTACCTCGAAATTACCAAGGACAAAAATCGATACTCGCAGGAGGGTTTTGCGAAGTTCCGCGACGTGGACGCCGAACTGAACGAGATCATTCAGGAGACGGCGAACGAACAGGAACAGGTGTTTGTTCGGGCTGAGGCAATGGAAAAAGCGGCCAAGCGATCGATTCGGACCTGGAATATCTTCGCTTTGTTGGCAGGTTTGGCGGTAGCTGTGGCGACGATCTGGCAGGTGCAGCGCCGATTCTGGCAGACCAAAGAAAGCGCCGAAGCCGCGCGTCGCGAAAGAGAGTTCAGCACGCAAATGCTGGAAGGGATGGTTAGCGCCATCGCTGCGATCGATCGTCACGATCGCATCCGCAGCGCGAACACTGCTTTCTTCCGCATCTTTCCGGGCGCGTCGATCGGCGCATCAATTCACGATCAGGTTGCTTCGCCGGCGGGAATGAAGTTGTTGGAATCCGCAACGGCTTCACGCGTCGAAGCCGCAACGTATCGCGGGCGCTGGCAGCTTAGCGAAGACGGCGTAGCCGGTACGTTTGATGTTTATTCTTCGCCGGTGGAAATAGACAACGAACATGGACAGATATTGACACTGGTCAATGTCAGCGAAGCAGCAAAAGCAGAGGCCGCCCTGCGGCGAAGCGAGTCGCTCGCGGCGGTCGGCGAGGCCGCGGCGCAACTCGCGCACGAAATCAAGAATCCACTCGGCAGCATTCGCCTGGGAGTTGAGATGTTGCGCGAGTACGCGGTCAGCGATGACGCAGTGAAGACAATTACCCTGGTCGAGCGCGGCATTCACCATCTCAACAAGCTGGTCGTCGACGTCACCCAGTTTTCGCGCAAGCGGCGGCTTGACCCATCCGAAGTTGATCTGCACGAGCTGATCGATTCCAGCCTTGATCTGGTTTCCGATCGGGTACGCGAAAAAGAAACGCCGATTGAAAGAAACTACGACGCAACTGCGATTCGCGGCAGTTGGGACGACGAACAGCTACGCGAAGTCTTCGTTAATTTGCTGGCTAACGCCATCGACGCCAGCCAACCGAAGTCACCCGTAAGAATCTCGACGGAACTCCTCGACTCTGGTTCCAGCCCCGCTACGATTGGGAGTGTCGGAACGCTTGCTAAGGAACGCGCCTGTATCGTCATCACGGATCATGGCGCCGGCATGGACGCAAAGACGCAGGCACGTTTGTTCGAACCATTCTTCACCACGAAGAAACGTGGCACGGGCTTAGGCATGCCAATCAGCAGACAGATCATCGACCTGCACGGCGGGAGCATAGAGGTTGAGAGCGAGTTGGGGAAGGGAACGACGTTTCGTGTTGAGCTGCCGCTCAATCAGCTTGATACGGGGCAATAGCCCGACCGTTAGGGAGGGCTTGATTCGGAGTCAAAGACTCCATGTTCCCGCTGAAAAACATAAGAACAAGGTGGTCACAAATTGTGACCACCTTGCCCGGTTAAGATTTTCTCCGGCTCTGCCTTACGCGTTCACCGAGCATGGTGCGATTATGTTGGCGAATGTCCTGAATAGCGACCGCGCCGTTGAAACGAGCGTATTCGTTGTGAGAGCGTTCGTGCGTTTGAGAGAAATGCTTGCCTCGAATCGCCAACTCGCCGAAAAGCTGGGAGAACTGGAGCGGCGAATTGCCTCTCACGATGAACATATTCAAGTAATCTTCGAGGCGATTCGTCAGCTCTTGAGTCCGCAGAAATCAACCCAAACGCCAGATTGGCTTTAACGTTAAGGAGAGTCGCGGCAAGTTTCGGGGCAAGGGCCTTATGAAAGCTCTCAAGGCCGAAAAGAAACGTGAGAGGGATCTCTGATGGCGCTTCTATGGCCTTTACGCACGCATCGCATTAGATGGCCAAGCGAGACGCCCTGTTTTCTACTAAATTCGTTCCGCGGCTTCCTTTGGTGCGACGGTGATGTTCTTGAAACGCGACATGCGCACCAGGCCCGGCGCGGCACCTTTCGGTTTCGAAAGAAACTTGCGCGGCGTGTAGTGCACGTCAACCTTTCTGTCCTTGCGCGCCTGAGAGAAATGAGCAGCCAGTTGAGCCGCTTCGATAATTGTGCGATGCGGGACATCCTTGCGCGTGGGATTGCGCACGACTACGTGCGAGCCGGGATAATCACCCGCATGCAACCAGAGATCGTTGGGGCGCGCGACTTTGAAAGTCAGATGGTCATTGTCGCGAGACGCGCGGCCCACAAGGATTTCAAAACCGTCCGATGAAACGTAGCGCCGCACGCCGGGAATCTTTTTCTCGGGCTTTCGCTTTGACCCGCCCGCTAACGCAGACGGCACTGACAGTAACTTTTCCAGCGCGGTCCCATCACCTTCGGCGATCAACTCCTCTAATTGCGTGCGCTGCGAATCGAGCACATCCAATTCGCCTTTCACAACTCCAATTCGCGAATTGATTTGGCGCACCGCGCGCTTTGAGCGTGAATAGAGCGCGAATCTGCGTTGGGCCTCCTGCGGCAGAGTCAGTTTCCCGTCCACTTCAATCTCAATCAGTGGCGCCTCGGCTGAGAAGTAATCGATCAGCTTGACGCGATTGCGACTGCGCTTTGCCGTGCTGAGATTCGCCAGCAGAAGATCGCCCAGACGTTTTTGCTGTTCGGCGTCGGCGTGGGTGGCGAGATCGTCTCGCAGCCTCTTCAAAAGCCTTTCAGTGCGGGCGAACTCTCTCTGCAATTGCGTGCGAACCTGCGATGCCTTTGCGTCAAGGGCTTGCGCATTCATCAGCGCGTTGTAGTGAACGTCCAGAGCCGCCGAGAGTGAATCAAACTGTCCGGCAAGAAACGACTCTAACGGTTCGCCGGTGGAGCCCTCCCTGACGGTCGGGCTAGTGCCCCGCTCTCGTATGCGTGGCTGGCCCCCGCCAGGGAGTCGATATTCCCCGCCGATTTGTTGGCCGGCGCGCGCCAGGCGAAGCTGATGAGTGATGGTGTCGCGCGAATCCAGCAGGAAAAGATTTGCCGACCGCCCCGTCAACTGAGCGATGAGTGTCCGCTCTTTCGCTTCTAATTCATCCTTGCAGGCGAATCGGAAACGTACAACGCGGTCGGCCGAATCCTTTTTAAGCGCGCGCAAGGTTGCACCCGCTAGCTCTTTTCTCAGCGCCAGCGCGAATTGCGTTGACGGGATGCTTTGCTTTTCTAGATCGCGAACGCGGCGTTTGATTAAGTGAAGGCGCGGCAGGCCGGGCTCAGCGCTGATGAAAAGATAGCCGTCGCGCAGACGGAAATCGATTGCCAGCGACAACGGTCCGAGTTGAAAGAGTTTTCCCGGCGCGCGGCCGACTAGCAGTGGCTCGATCTCGGCGACGATCGCTTTTATCGATTCATCGTCCATGGCTCGCGGAGAACTTAACACAAAAGGAAGCGGGCAGGATGCCCGCGAACCGCCGACAACACGGCACCCCAGCGGGGCTGCCCCGCCGGGGACCCCGCGATGTCGGCGCTCCCAAAAAAGTAAAAGGCGAAAGCCAAAAGACTTTCGCCTTACATTGTCGTAGGGGCAGACCTCCGGTGTCTGCCCGTGGGCGCACACACAGGTGCGCCCCTACATCTGATTAGTCTGAACGACTATCGTTTTCGAGAAACGATCATGAATCGTGCGGCCGTCGGAATCAATCAGCGCATAGACGATGCCCAAACCGAAGGTAGCCAGCGAGAAGATGTAACCAACGGCTCGCTTCATGGATTGCCCGCCGGTGGGAATTAGCCCGGTGCGAACATCGATGGTTCGCAGCGAAAGCAAACGCAGGCCCAACGTCCGTCCCGTCAGGGCGATTGAGACTGTTAGATACGAGAACATCAGGACCAGCGCAATGCCACCCATCAAGCCAATTACGCGCGGGTCGGACCAGAGGCCTTCGGCAAATTCGATCCCCGCAGCGATCGGTGTTAACAGCAGCGCCACGACGAGAAGATCCAAGAGTCCGGCGATCATTCGACGCCCAAGGCCGGCGCGATCAGCGCGTATATCCGAAGCGAGCGCGGGCACAGACAGACAGGTTTCAAGGTACGACAGCGCAGCATTCTCGATGCTGTCAGAGATCACGCGGACCGGCTTACGTCTTGGTTCGTCAGCGGCTGGCTTAGGAGGAACAACAACAAGTTTGCTTTTTCTCGCGGCGGTCTTCGGGCTCGGACTAATCGAAGCTCCTGCTTCCAGTGCGGCGTCGGCGACCGGAGCAAGGGCCGTAGCAGCAGCCGCGCCTGCGACTCCAAACGCGAAGTCTGATCTGCGCGCGCGCTCCAGGCGTTCCAGGGCTTTCGATACGATGGGATTCATCACCTGCTGTTCCCGATCGGGCACGAGCTCAAGCTGAGCAGATGGGAGCGCGCAGGAAACCATCTCGCCTTCCTGTGCCGCCGCCGCGGCTTCCGCTGCTTCTCGTGCGCGCTGGTCCTGCACTTCACGCACGCGTTGACTCAATTGCTTGCGCCACTCGGGGATCGCGCGCCCGACACCGGGAAACTCGATCAACGTCGAGTTCGATCGCTCTTTTTTGGACAGGCGCGATTGATCCGAGGCGGAAGACTCAACAGGTGAGCGACCCGCCATCACTTTGTTAAGGGGAAGATCAGAAGATACTTCTGGCATCGTTGTTTGCGATCGGGAAACGGGGCAGGTGTCTTCGTGCGCTACGCCACAAGAGCAAGGCTGCATAGCAAGGGCCTCAGTCGGCTCAGCAAATCAAACGGGGATGGGCACAATCTCGGCAAGCCCAAGCCCGTTGCGTAGTCGTGTCGGATGGTATCAGAGTTTACTTTAACTCGTCAACGAGAAAATGTAGCAGGGCTTGAGGTTGGCTGTGTCCCCCTAAAGAGGCTGGCGACCGGCGAATCCCGCTTCGACGTCATGCCACCATTCGAGTTGGTCGCCTTCGTCTGCTTTCCAGCAAAGCAGGACCACGCGTCCATCGCGCATCGACGGAAAATCTATCAAGCCGTTCGCGTAATCTTTCAATTGCACGCCGAGACTTTCCAACTGGCCGCCGGCCAGCGACAGATCGATCAGCAGCCGCGCGTATTGCGAACCCTTCTGCATTCCGCCGCCGCCATTCTCGGCAGCCTCGGCGGCGCGCTTCGCTGTCCTCTGGAAAGAGTTCAAACGGCGATGCGATCGCTGAATAGACTTTACGATCGGCCGCACGCTCGGAAGCAAAGAGTTAGCTTCTTCTAAAGTGAAAAGCTTCATAACGAGTTTCGTGGGCAGGCGATTCATCCGCTCGCCTGCTCCCCGTTTCGTGAAGCTACATTCTACTTATTTGCGGAAGGAGGCGCTACTTGACTGCGGCCGATGTCCGGTCGGCCTCGCTCTTCGGCATGTAGTAACCGCGCCGGGCGCTCACCTCGAGTTTGCGCTGTTTGCCTTTGGCATCGAGCGCCTTAACGCGCAGGTCGAGTTGATGCATGCGGCCATCATCTTTCTCATCCTCGCGGAGGGCAAAGCCGAGGCTGTAACGAGCCGTCAGATTGCCGATGATCCTGGCGAGACCTGAACCATAATCTCTGACGCGACTAACGTGCACAGCTTCGCCGCCGCTTTGTCGGGCCAGTCGCTTTGCGCTGCCGGCCAGGCTTATGCCTGTCCATCCAATCAGCGGCTGGCCAAGAGGCAGCAAGAAACTTGTAGAGCGTTCTCATGTCTACGGTAAGCGAGTTGAAGATCGCATTCTGGCGAATCAGGACCTGCTCGGTGGCTTCGCGATCTTCGTTGAAGACCGGAGTGATGCCGTCCGACAGCCAGACGATCGCCGTTTGAGAATTGGGGCGTTGCTGCTCTGCGGCAGCGATGGCGTCGCGCGTGGCCGATGCCATGTCGTACATGCCGTCGAATTGGACTACGACATTTCCTTTGCTGCTCACGCGCTTCACATCTATTGAACCGTCTTTCTTGGTGGTGCGAGTAATGACTGCGCCATTCTTCGCCTTGATTGTTTCGGTTTCGACTATGTCTTGATCGGGTTTGGCTTGGGTTTTGTCGTCGGCCTTCTTCTGATCCGGATCGGACGAGATGCTCACGCTCGCGCTGCCCTGATTAGAGTTCTTCTCATTTTTTTTCGCCGGATCGCCTGGAGGCGGCTCGGGCGCGGGGGCGACCAGGGCTGGGACTCGCGCCAACGCCGTTTCGATTCGAACGCGATCGCGCGTGAATTCGGTTAACCACAAAGCCTTGCCGTTTCTAATCGCGGCAGTCTTGTCGTCAACGCTATTCAGGTCAATCGCCAGGATTGCCACTTCGTCTCCCTCGGGAAGCTTGGCCAGCTCGTCAACCACGCTCCGGCGAACCTCTTCGCGTTTGAGAGAGCGCCCGGCGCCGTCATCGCGCAGATCGAGAATCAAAATCAGCGCGAGCGGCTTGCGCGCCTGTCCTTCACGAGTGAAATAAGAAATGTTGCGCGGCTGGCCGTCGTCAAGAACTTCGAAATTATCAGCGCTGAGATCAGAGATATTGATCCCGGTGTGCTTGTCTTTGACCAGTGCGTCCATGAAGACGACGCGCGTGCGCACCTTGATCGTGTCGGCGACTTCCTGCGCAAAGGTCGGAATCGGCGTCGCGACTAAGAAAAGCGCCGTTGCCAGAAGGGCGCAACGGGAAACCAGCTTTGCTGCTCGATAGGTCTTGATCGCAGTGTTGTAGTTCATGGTATTGGCTCCTGATTGTTATTGAGGGCGGCATCGTCAGTCAGGGCTTGGCCCATTTCGCCCGGATCTTTCATGAGCGTCGCCAGGACATCGGGCGCGACTGTCGCCAGGACAACGGTAGCTTCGTGCCGTTCGATGGTGACGACCAGCACGTGGAACTTAGCTCCGGCGTCGCGGATGTAGATATAGGTTTGCTCTTCATCTTTCGCGGACAGCGTCTGGATCAAGGGCGACCAGTTTTCATTGAGCGTGCGCTGCATAGACGCCTTGAAGCTGGCGATCTGGCCACGCGAATTAAATTCCTGATCTTCAAAGAACGCGAGTCTGACGCTGCCTGCATCCGCCAAACGCTTGTAGTCACCGCCTCTGATCCGCGCCACAGTCTTCGCGCCTTTCATTCCGGCGCGCGCAAGCAGCGGTATGCTTTCGTGCTTGACGTGATAGAACTGCTCGATGGTCTTGACGACGGCGTCGAAGTCGTCGCCTCGAGCAAAGCTGCCCGCGACCGGCAAACAGACAATCGTAGCGATGATCAGTCCAGCGATTGTGAGTCTCGTCTTCATCACAGCTACTTGCTCTTCTTCGGTTTCGGTTGATCGAGTCCGAGGTCAGGTACGCCAAACTGGCCTTCGAGCTTGCTGAGCTTCTCGAGGTTGACCGGGCCGACAATATTCACGACCGTTAACTCTTTCGGCTCGGCGCTGACCACCGCGAGGCCTTCGATTTGTTCGCCCTGCATCATTAAATAGACTTCAACGTTGTCGCCATCTTTCTTGTTAGTGACAGAGACGACTTTGCTCCAGCCACCGCCGCGGAGCTGTGACAGAATCGAATCGACTTCGGCCCGCGAGTATTCGCCTGCCTTTTCGAACGTGAAGCTCTTGACGTAAATTCCTTTGACGCCTTTCAGCAGCTCTTTGATGTCGGCGTCGTCTTTGTCAGAGAAGATCTTGGCGGTCGTCTGCATCAAGCGTTCGTCCAGTTTGACGTCGACGGTTTCGCTCGCCTTGTTGGCCAGAAAATCGAGCTGGTCCATTTGCAGCTTGGCGCCTTGAGCGTGCGCCGTGATGGCGGCGCCGCCGAATAGCAGCAGCAAAACTGACGCGAGTTTCAATGAAGTTTGGAAGAGTTTTTTCATAGCTTCGTTCATCCTATCTTGTGCTGATTGCGAATTGGGTTAAGCGCCGGCAGACCCTGCGCTCTTCTTTGGGCGACGTTGAGTTTGGCGCTGACCAGACGGAGCGCGACTAGCACCTGCTCTTTTTCCGCGAGTTCCGCCGGAGTTAGTTCCGGCGGCGCAGGAGTGCGGACTGTGTTGCGAGCCTGCAGAGTGCGAGTTAGTTCACGATGGCGCTTCTGGCTGACCGGAGGATTAGAGTCCGGGTTAACGACTGCCTGGTCGGGCTGACGTTTCGGCTGAGGTTCCGGCTTCTCGATTTGCTTCGGACTGCTCTGCGAGTTTTGTTTTACTTCTAACGATGGGGCTACCTGGCGCTGTTTGAAAGCGAACCAAAAACCGAGGGCGATCGCCACCAAAGCTATCGCGGCGGCAATCGCCATCGCGGGATAGAGGCTTCGGCGGCGTCCGATTTGAACGTGCGCCGGAATCTGAAGCGGCTGCGCTTGATAACCCAGAGTGCCAAGAGTCTCTTCAAGCTGCTGAATCTCTGGATCGATCTCACCGGAACGATCCCAAAGGTAGTTGTCATTCATAGTTGCTCTCTTCTCCTCAGATCAACCGCCCGCTACCCCGGCTGGCCGGGGTTCTGACACAACGCCCATTCGTTCGCGCAACAGTTTCACGCCGCGGTGCAAATTCACTCTGACGGATGCTGCTGTTAATCCTGTGCGCGATGCGATTTCCGGTCCCGTCATTCCTTCGACGAATCGCAGCACCAGAGTCTCGCGATACGCTTCCGGCAAGCTGCGAATCAAATCAAGGATTTCCATCGCGGTCCGGTTGGGCGATTTGGCCACTGCGGTTTTCTCCGTGACTTCCACTGTCTCTCGCGAGTTACGATAAAAATCCATTGCGCGGTTTCGCGTAATCATCGCCAGCCATCCGCCGAACGCGGCAGCGTTGCGCAGGGTGTGAAGCTTGCGGAGGGCGTGCAAGAAAATGTCCTGCACCAGGTCATCAACCTCCGCGCGCGGCACGCGCGCCAGCAAAATTCCGTGCACCATCGGGGCATACATTTCATACAACCGCGCAAAGCGATCCCGTTCACCATTGAGTACTGCCTCGATCAGCTTCGCCTCTACTGATTGCTCGGCTGTTTGGGGCGCGCTCAACGGTTGAGTCATAAGAAAGATGTCCGCGGTGGCTTCGGCTTCGAACATCGGTGCGCCTCTGTGAACCTTTGAACCGTCATTCGCGACGACGCGAAAGGCCCTGTGCGAATTGCCAGTCTGAGTTTGGCCTTTGCGCTTGTCTGACATGGCTTAAGACGGGAACTGCGGAGAGAGTGTTAACAGCTAACGCGGAACGATGAACGCTGAACCATGAACTGAAGATACCCGGTTCGCACGATTACATAATGTCGAACGATTCGAACTACTTTGAATCGGCTTGGCTCAACTGTGCCACGGTCTCGCCGTGAACTTTCGAGTTTGTTACGTTCGCAGGAGAAATTAGTTTCCAGCGCCAGATGACTGCGGTCGAGACCAGCAGCGCGACCGTGCACGCCGCGCCGCCTTCGATTCCGTAAGCGCCGCCGGTCAGCCAGACGGGTCCGTTGTTCATCGCGTGCAGCAGAGGCGCCGGCGCAATTCGATTGATGCCGCTCACCGGCAAGCCGAGCAGGGACGCCTGCGCCCAATTCCACGACCAATGAAGCCCGAGCGGAAACCAGAGCCTGCGCGTGCGCAGGTACGCCGACGCCAGCCACACGCCCGCCAGCGCCGTGTTCAGAAACGTTAAGCCGGGGACGACGTGCGGATTGTACAGATGGGCTGCGGCGAACGGCACCGACGTCAGGAAGACGCCGAGCCACGCCAGATTCGCGCGCGTCAAAGTCTGCAAAGAATAGCCGCGAAAAAGCATCTCTTCAGCCGCCGCTGCAAACATGAACACCAGAGCTGAGATGACCAACGTCTTGCCGATTGAACCGGCGCTAACGGGATCAAGACTGAAATGCACGCCGCGCGTGGCGGCCGCGAGCAAAGCCGCGAGCATGAGCGATGCCGCGCCGAGAGCCGACCCGAGCCCAAAATCTTTCAGCCAACCTGGTCGCAGAGAGCATCCGAGCGCGCGAAATGGTAATTCTTCAAACAACCTGCCGCAGGCCCAACCCACCAACGCCGCGGAAATCAAGATAGCTCCGTGACCGGCGACGAAACTCCAATCACTTGTCGCCAATTCCGTAACTGGACGATGAAGCGCAAGTCCGAGCGCGCCGACCAGAAGCACCTGGCCCAATTCGGCGCAAATATAGAAAGCCACAACGAACAAACACAGCCGCCAGGCGCTGCGCAGATGGCGTTTGTCGTCGAAGAAAAACTTGTAGGCGTCCATCGAGCGGAGCATTCTAACATCCTCGCCGCCGGCGAACTCGCGCGGACGGGAATCGCGCCCGCGTGTGTGCTAAACTTTGCGGACGCTTGGCCGCTTATCAAGCCGTTTTCCCGTGAGCAAACCAACAAACAATTCCACAGAGTCGAGCGAAGTCCGGCCCCGACGCCGGAGGTTGCCCTGGCTGCTCGGCGGACTAGTCTTGTTCCTGCTCGCGATCATCGTCGCGCAACAACTCTTCAATGTGTGGGCCGTCGTGCCGCCCGAGACGGGTTCAGATACGCTGCTGCTGTACGCCTTGTCTTCGCTGAACTTCGCGGCCTTTGTCGTCTTCAGTTTCATTCTGCTGCGTAGCTTGCTGAAACTGCGGCGCGAACGACGCGAGCGTCTGCTCGGCTCCAAAATTCAGACAAGACTGCTCGCGTATTTTATTGCGCTCAGTTTGCTGCCGATCACTGCGATGGCTGCGTTTTCATATCTGTTCATAAATCGCTCCGTCGAGAAATGGTTTGGCCGCTTGCCGGAAAGCGTCGTGGAAAGAGTGCGCGAGCAACAGCGTGAGAGTTTGGCAACACAAAATCGCAACTTGCGCGAGATGGCTACTCTCCTCGCTACGATGATCAAAGATAAGCCGCAATCCGAATGGCAACCTACGCTGAATCAATTGGCTTCGACCGGCAACTTGTCGGCCATCGAGATCGTTTCCGGCAGCGGCGAAGTTTTAGCGCACAGCGAAACGTCGATTCCAGGATTGCAACGCGCGGAGTTGAATGCGCTGTTGCAGCAAGGACGCGCGACCGGAGCAGAAGCCACTGAAGCGCTCACGGACGGCAAAGGATTTGATTTGACTTCGGTTCCCCTTAGCAGCGATTGGCGCCTGATCGTCGTGCCGCATCGTCTGGCTGACACTAACGTCAGCGACACCATCGCGCCGTCGCAAAGCGAGTACCAGCATTTGGTGCAAAGACAGCGAAAGGTGCGCTTGTTGGGATTGTCCACGCTGGGACTCATGACCCTGCTGCTGCTGTTCGCATCGATGTGGGTCGCGATTCATCTGGCGCGCGGGTTAGCGGCGCCGATCAAGTCGCTGGCCGAAGCTTCGAAAGAGGTGGCGCGCGGCAACCTCTCGCACCGAGTGGACACAGTCGGCGATGACGAGCTGGCTTTGCTGGCTGAGTCGTTCAACCAAATGACCGCCGAGCTGGATCAAAACCGCCGCCACATCGAGGCGGGCGCGTCAGCTTTGCAGGAAAAGAATCTGGCGCTCGAAGAGCGACGCAACTATATCGAGACCGTGCTTGATTCATTATCGACGGGAGTTATCTCGCTCGATCAGAATGACTGCGTTACGACCATAAACGCCGCGGCTGCGTCGATCCTGAAACTGAGCGAGCCACCGCCCGCATGGGCGAAGCTGTCGAATCTCTTGAGCAACGATGATCGCATCGTGCTTGATCGTTTGTTGCGGCGCGCGCGACGGACCGGCCGCGCGGCAGAGCAGAGCCATCTGACTCGCGGTGCGGCAGGCAGCGCCGCGATGCCGGTAGCTTTAACAGCGACCGCATTGCGCGGAACGTCAAGCGAGAGTCGCGGCGTCGTGCTGGTGATTGAAGACCTTTCGGAATTGCTGGCAGCGCAACGCGCCGCGGCGTGGAGCGAAGTAGCGCGGAGAATCGCGCATGAGATCAAGAATCCGCTGACGCCGATTCAGCTTTCGGCTGAGCGGATCGCGCGCAACTTTCACGTGCGCTTGAACGGCGATACAGAACCCCGACCCGTCGGGGTAGCGAGCGGGTACGGAACCCCGAGCGTTAGCGAGGGGGCCAGTCCCTCGCAAGAGGTTGCACGAGAAGAAAACGGAAACGGCGGCAGCGGCGCGCTCGTGCTGACCGAAGAGAATCGCGAAGAACTCACGCGTGTGGTCGAGGAGTGCACGACATCGATCACGCGCGAAGTGGCGGGCTTGAAGGCTTTGGTGGATGAATTCTCGCGCTTCGCTCGCTTGCCAAATCCGTGTTTGGAACTCGGCGACTTAAACGAGGTCATTCGTCAATCGGCTCTGCTTTACCATGAACGTCTGGACGGGGTTGAGTTGAGATTGGAATTGGCCGATCAATTGCCACCGGCAATGTTTGATACGGAGCAAATCAAACGCGTGTTTGTGAATCTGACTGACAATGCGCTGGAGGCGCTCGCTTCAGTTTCGAGCGAGCGCGCGGTAAAGATCACCACCAGACATGACCCGGCGCGCGATCTCCTGCTGGCCGAAGTCGAGGACACCGGAGAAGGAATTCCCGGCGGAGATTTCAAGCGGCTCTTTCAACCTTACTTTTCTACCAAGGGACGAGGCACGGGTCTCGGCCTCGCGATCGTCGAACGAATAATTACTGAACATCGCGGGCGCATCTATGCGGAAGCGAACAGCCCGCGCGGAGCGAGGTTCGTGATTGAACTTCCGACTAGCGGTGGTCAGTAGTTGGTTTTTCTCCCTTCTCCCATTGGGAGAAGGGCCGGGAATGAGGGGTTAGACTGAAAGAGTAGGCTGGGCGCACTAAGCCCTCTCCCCAACCCTCTCCCAAGAGGGAGAGGGAGATAAGCAGTCTCGACATGTCCGAATCTATTCTCATCGTTGACGACGAGCGCGGCATTCGCGAAACGCTGAGCGCCGTGCTCCGTGACGAAGGTTTCGTCGCCGACGCCGTGGCCACCGGCGAGGAGTGTCTGAAGGCAATCGCCCGTCGCTTGTATGGTTGTGTTCTGCTCGACGTTTGGTTGCCGGGAATTGACGGGCTCGAAACTTTGCGACAGATGCGCGATTCAAATTGCGACGCTGCCGTGGTGATCATCTCCGGACACGGCAACATTGAAACCGCCGTGCGCGCGACCAAGCTCGGCGCATTTGATTTCATCGAAAAGCCTCTGTCGATCGAAAAGACAGTGCTGACCGTGCGAAATGCTTTGCGACAGAGACAGCTCGAGCGCGTCAACGAAGAGCTGGCGGCCGAGCTGAAGCAGGAATACGTCATGGTGGGCGAGTCGGTGGTTATGCGTGCGCTGCGCAAGCAAATCGCCGTCGTGGCGCCGACCGACGGGCGAGTTTTGATCTCGGGCGAGTCGGGAACCGGCAAAGAATTGGTTGCTCGCGCGCTTCACGCTCAGTCGCGGCGCGCCGGGGCGCCATTCGTCGAAGTAAACTCTGCCGCCATTCCCCAGGAACTCATCGAGTCGGAATTGTTCGGGCATGTGAAAGGAGCGTTCACCGGCGCCACTGCGGCAAAGAAAGGAAAGTTTGAGTTGGCCGACGGCGCGACGCTGTTCCTCGACGAAGTTTCGGACATGAGCCTCGGCGCGCAGGCAAAGGTCCTGCGCGTTTTGGAAGAGCAAAGATTCGAGGCCGTCGGCAGCAACTCGCCGGTTACGGTCGACGTGCGCGTGATCGCCGCCACGAACAAGCGCCTGGAAGAAGAAATCGAGAAGGGAAGTTTTCGTAGCGACCTCTTCTTTCGCTTGAACGTGATTCCGTTCGAGATTCCGCCGCTGCGTGAACGTGCCGAGGATATTCCTTCGCTGATCGACCATTTCAATCAGCGCTTTGCAGGAGCTTACGGCAGGAAACCGAAGCGATTCGATCCTAAGGCGATTGAAGCTATGCAGAACCATTCGTGGCCGGGCAACGTGCGCGAATTGCGAAACACAGTCGAGCGCATCGTGATCATGCACCAGAATCATCGCGTGGCTCCGAAGGATCTGCCGGCGTTCGGCGACGCCGAACCCCCGGCATCCTCTTATCGGTTTCCTTCTTTCAAAGAAGCCAGCGACGCCTATCATCGCGAATTCATTCAACGCAAATTGGACGAAGCAGAGGGCAATGTTTCGCGCGCGGCCGAGTTGATGGGCGTCGATCGCAGCCACCTCTATCGCCGCATGCGCGCGCTGGGGATTAACGCCAAAGGTGAACGCGCGGGTGCATCGTGAAATCTCACGTTGACATCAATAGTTTATTGCCGTATCAAATAAAGGCGAACTGTCTCTCCCGAGACACGTAGTAGCAAGAGGCTTTCATGGATTACACCACCAGAGAATTACTGAAGCGTTATAAGAAACTCGCGCTGGGCCAGCCATTCGCGCCGGTTTTGCTGAACATTCTTGTCACGTCGGTGTGCGACATGCGTTGCACGCACTGCTTCTTCACGGAGGAACTCGACGACCGGCCGCGCAAGAAACTACAAATGAAACCGCACGAGATCGATCGCATTGCTGAGACGCTGGGCGGTAATCTCGGCGTGCTGATTCTCGCTGGCGGCGAGCCGTTCACGCGCAAAGACCTGCCGGAAATCGTCAATTCGTTCTATCGTCACAACAATCTGGAATCAGTTTACTTGATGTCGAACGGTCAGATTCAGAAGCGAATCTTTCCTGACGTGACGCGCATCCTGGACGAGTGCCCGAATCTCAACGTCACCGTCGCGCTGGGTATCGATGGCTTAGGAGAACAGCACGACAAGATTCGGCAGAAGCCCGGCTCGTGGACGATTGCGATTGACACCGCGCGCGAGTTGCAGGCGATCAAGAAACAGTATCCGCGGCTCGACATACAAACTTGCACCTGCTTCATGCATTCGAATCAGGACACGATCTTCGACTGGTACGAGTTTCTGAAGCATGAGCTAAAGCCGGACAAGGTTAACTTCAATTACATTCGCCCGCCCTCAGCCGATCCGATCGAACTCGATATCGATCTTTCTCGCTACGCCAAACTGGCGAATATGATTGACGATGATTCGCGTCACGCGGCGATCAAGAACAACTACGGCGGCAACGCCGGCTTCTTCAAAGCGGCGATCGATATTTACATGCACGGCTTGATTACTAAGACCCAGGAGACTCAACAAGCGCAGTTGACTTGTTACGCGGGCACGGCCGGCGCGGTGATTTATGACGAGGGCACCTTGTCGTCTTGCGAGAACCTGGCGCCCATCGGCAACCTGCGCGATCACGATTGGGACTTCCAGGGCCTTTGGCTCTCGCCGGCAATGAAGGCGCGCCGCAAACACGCCGCCGACGGATGCTTCTGCACGCACGAATCGAATTGCTACTATCCATCGCTGCCGTTCAATCCCAAGCACCTGATTCAGATCAAGAAAATCGAGCGTGAGATGAAGAAAGCGTGCCGGGACCTCGAGAAACTTTCCGAACCGCAAGCCGATGGAATCACGGTTAGGGCTTGAGCAATCGCGCAAGTTGATGAATCCTAACGCTCCAAAAATCCTAATCATCTCGTCCGACACGGGCGGTGGCCATCGCTCAGCGGCGGCCGCGATCGTGGCGGGCATCCAGAGCTTCGTCGAAGGCGAGTCTTACGCGATTCGCGTGGTCCGCGCGGTCGAAGAGTCGGCGGCGATTGCCGCCAGACTTGTACGCCTCTACAACTGGCTGCTGCGCAACAAGCAGCATTGGATGAAGTACTATTTCTGGGCCATCAACCGCTTCCGGCCCGAGACTCGCGAGTTTTTTCTTTCCCGCAGCATTGGCTATGTGCGCGAACTATTTGAGCGCTGGTGTCCGCACGTGGTAGTTAGCGTCCATCCACTGACCCAACACATTTTCGCGCGCGTGCTCCGGGAACTGAATCTTGCGGATCGTATTCCGCTCGTCACCGTGGTCACCGATCCCTATTATGGCTTCTGGAAAGGCTGGGCGTGCGACGACGTCAGTCTCTATCTAGTCGCCAGCGGTGAAGCGCGACAGCAGCTGATCGACTATGGGATAGCGCCGGAACGAATAAAAATCTCGGGCATGCCGGTGCATCCGAAGTTCGACTTTCCCGGCGAGCAGGCAGCGCAGGCCGCGCGCACCGCGCTCGGTCTCGACGCCGAAAAGTTTACCGTCTTTCTTAATGCCGGCTGGGAAGGCGGCGGTAACGTCCCGGAAATCTTTCGCGAACTGGTGCGTGGCGAACTCGACGTGCAGGCAATTTTTCTGGCCGGGAAAAATGAGGCTTTGAAGACCGAAGCCGAAACGGTAGCGGCCCAGGCCAGATTTCCGGTCAAGGTAATCGGCTACTCGGACGAAGTCGAGCAGCTAATGCGCGCCGCCAACGTAATGATTTCAAAACTCGGCGGGCTCAGCACCTTCGAAGCGTTGAATTGTCGCGTGCCGATCATCGCCGATGTGACGACGCAGCCAATGCCACAGGAAGCCGGCACCGTGAACCTGATTGTGAAAGGCGGCGCCGCCGTGTTGCTGCAACGCGCTTCGGACATCGTTCCCGTCGTGCGTCGCATGATAGACGATTCCAGGCACTACGCGGCGCTGCGTGCGGCCACGATCACCATCGCCATACCGAATGCCACGAGACGCATCGTCGAGGAAATCACTTCATTAATACCCGTAGCGACGAACATCGAAGAAGACGCGCTGGTGACCCGGGAGCAAGTCGCCTGAGTGCTGCCTTGCTCGAATGGGTTTCACTCCGCCGGGCCGGCTCTTCTTGACTGTGACGCGCGCTTCGCGATTTAATCCCGTCGTTCAAAGCTCTTAGTTCCGTGATGAAGTTAGCGTCACTGTCTCTTGTTGAGAGATCCTAAAGAATGAGTCTGTTGCTGGAAGGGAAGCGCGCGTTCATAACCGGCGGCACGCGCGGCATCGGCGCGGCGCTGTGCGAAGTGTTTGCGCGCGAAGGCGCAGACGTGGCCTTCAACTATGGTTCGCGTGATGATCTCGCCGAAGAAACCCGGAAAAAGATCGAAGCGCACGGGCGCCGTGCGCTGGCTTTCAAAGTGTCCATCACGGATCGTTTCGGCATGAAGCATTTGACCAGGGATCTGGTCCACACATGGGGCGGCATCGATATCCTCGTCAACAACGCAGCCATCAATCGCGGCGACAACTTTGCGACGACCACCGATCGCGCCTGGGACGAGGTAATTAACACGAACGTGGGCAGTCTGTTCGCGGTGACGAAGCCAATCTATAAACAGATGATTCGCCAGCGCCAGGGAAAGATCCTCAACATCACTTCGATTGGCGCGATGCGTGCGCTGCCGACTTCAGTCCACTACGCAACCTCAAAGGCGGCGATGATCGGTTTCACTAAATGCCTGGCGCGCGAAGCGGGGACTTTCGGTGTTAGCGTCAATGCGATCGCCGCGGGAATTTTCGATACCGATCTGGCCCAGTCTCTGCCCGAACGCCTTTTGCAGATGCATGACTTCTGGGCGTCGGCCGGCCGCCTCGGTCGTCCTGCAGAGTTGGCGGAGTTCGCCGCGTTCATGGTGAGCGATCGCAATTCGTTCATGAATGCGGAAGTAGTGATCGTGGATGGCGGCGCGATTACCTAGAATGCCCCATGTTCGTGCAGGAATTTCGGCCAGTCGGTAAGCAGCGCGGCGATTAGAATTACTGACAAGAAAACGTAAGCTGACCAGAAAAGCCAGAACAGAACGGCCCTTCTGATTTCTTTCCGCGACAGGTGGGGCTCATCGCTTTTGAGGTTTTGATTTCTCGATCTCATCCAATCTCTTTTCCAAGCCACGAATTCGTTTCGGAATGTCGCCGAGCTTTTTGAACACCGCGATGGCTCGCCAGAATGCGCTCACCTCAAAGGCGGGCGTGCCGACCAGGACTTGACCGGCTTCGACATCGTTCGGCACTCCGCTCTGCGGATAAAGAATCGCGTCATCACCCACGGTAATGTGGCCGCCGATTCCCACCTGTCCGGTGAGTATCACGCGATCGCCGACGCGCGAACTGCCAGCCATTCCCACCTGAGCACACAGCAAAGCGTCTTCACCGACGGCGCAAGAATGACCGACCTGGACCAGGTTGTCGAGCTTGGCGCCGCGGCCGATTCGCGTCTCTCCGGTCGATGCTCGATCGATCGTCGTGCCGGCGCCAATCTCGACATCATCTTCGATAACGACGCGACCCGTCTGCGGAATTTTCAACCAATGCCGCTCTTCGTCTTTGGCAAAACCAAAACCGTCGCTGCCAATGACGGCGTTGTTGTGGATGATCACGCGCTTACCCAGCACTGAATTCTCGCGGATGGCAACACCGGAATGAATTTCTGAATCATCGCCGATGATGACGTTCCGGTAGATCGTTACGTTCGGATGAATTCGAACTCGCGCTCCGATTTCGACGTTGCGGCCAATCACCACGTGCGGGCCAATGAAAACACTATCGGCGATGCGCGCTGTCGGATCGATGACCGCGGAAGGATGAACCGAAGGCGCGAACGGGGCTTCGGGATGAAAAAGGATCAGCGCGCGAGTGTAGGCGAGGTAAGGATCTTTTGCGCGCAAGACAGCGAGATCGGCGCGGGCGACTTCGACGTCTTCGCCAACATAAATGGCCGAGGCTCTCGTAGTCTTCACGCGCCCGGTGTAACGCGAGTTAGAGAGGAAGGTCACCTGACCTGGCTCTGCTTGATCCAGTCCGGCGGCGCCTTCTATCTCTATGTCGGCATCGCTGGTTGCACAGCGCGCTCCGGTCTGTGCGGCGAGTTCGGAAAGTTTCATGGCCGTGAGTTTAGCGCAATAGCTTGCCAGGGCGCACGCTTTCGCAGAAACAGGTAGTGCCTTAATTTCGTCTTCCTTAGCGGCTTCAGTATTGCTCTGCGCCTTTGCGTGAAATTCTTTTGGCAGGCTTTGGTTCCCGCAAAGGCGCGGAGAAAATCGAAAGGCGCAAACGCGATTGAGAGACTCGCGAGAATTCAAAGAATTCGATTCACATCATGCTTACTGGATCGATCTCCAGCGTCACCGAACGCAGGTCATGCCCGCCTGTTTCAAACGCCTTCATCCCGGCGTCGATCACGGCGCGCATTTGCTTGCGGCTGCGCGCCTTTACGAGCAATTGAACGCGATGCTCGCCGCGAAGTCGCGCGAACGGGGCCGGCGCGGGGCCGAGGATGCGACAGGTGTGAGCGCCGTTTGCTTTCACGAGAGCGTTTCGCAATTCGTGCGCGATGGTTTTCGCTCGCGCCGGATCTTTGTGACGAATGAGCATCAAGGCCAGCGCGACGAACGGCGGATAACCGTGATTGCGCCGATGACGAATCTCTTCATCATAGAACCCTTGATAGTCCTGCGCGCACGCGTGTCGCAGAGCGTAATGATGCGGATGATAAGTCTGGATCAAAACGCGCCCGGGCAAGTCGCCGCGACCGGCGCGCCCCGCGACCTGCGTAA